>NZ_CP034145.1:0-314723 GCF_003856835.1 Haloplanus aerogenes | reverse complement strand
AAACGACACCTACGACCACCTCCAACATCTCTCGATGGACTTCTTCGTCGACCACCAGACCGGCGGCATGATGTCGGTGCTGAACAGCGACATCAACAGGTTAGAACAGTTCCTCAACACCGAGTTCAGGCAACTGATTCGGGTCGTCGCCACCGTTGGCGGCATCGCCGTCGTCCTCTGGACGTACTCGCCGAAACTCGCGGCCATCGCGCTCGCGCCCGTCCCCATCATCGGCGTCGCCAGCGGCCGCTTTCTCACGTGGATCGAACCGCGGTACAAGTCGATTCGGGAAGCCGTCGCCCGCCTCAATACCCGGCTGGAGAACAACCTCGGCGGGGCAGCGGTGATCAAGACGTTCAACCGCTACGGGTTCGAGCGCGACCGGGTGGCCGAGCGGAGTCAGGACTACCACGACGAGAAGGTGGCCGCCCTGCGCATCCGCCGGGCCTTCTTCGCCGCGCTCCGCCTCCTCACCGGCGTCGTGTTCGTCCTCGTCCTCTACGTCGGCGGCATGGACAACATCCTCGGCGTCGAAGGAGCGCTCACCGCGGGCAGTTTCGCGCTCTTCTTTCTCTACCTGCGGCGACTCTACTCCCCGATGCGCCGCGTCGGCAAGTCCGCGAACAAGTATCAGCTCGCGAAATCGAGCGCCGAGCGCGTGTTCGGTCTGCTGGGTCGGGAGCCGACGATCACGTCACCCGACGATCCCTATCGGCCCGACGGCGTCGACGGCGACGTGACCTTCGACGACGTGACCTTCAGCTACGGCGACCGGGAGCCGGTGGTTCGAAACGTCTCGCTCGACGTACCCGCGGGCACCACCGTCGGCCTCGCTGGGGCGACCGGCGCGGGGAAGTCGACGCTCCTGAAACTCGTACCCCGGTTTCACGGTGTGGATTCGGGGAGCGTCCGCATCGACGGCGTCGACGTGCGCGAGTACGACCTCGACGCGCTCCGGGAGGAGATCGCCATCGTCGAGCAGAACCCCTACCTGTTCTCGGGCACCGTCGCGGAGAACATCGCCTACGGCGACCGGGACGCGCTGGCAGCCGAACGCCGCGACGACGACGCGGCGCGTGACCGCGTGATCGAGGCCGCCAGCGCGGCCGAGGCCCACGGCTTCGTCACCGACCTGCCCGACGGCTACGACACGTTCGTCGGCGAACGCGGCGTCAAACTCTCGGGCGGCCAGCGTCAGCGCCTCGCCATCGCTCGCGCCCTCCTCAACGACCCCGCGATCATCGTCTTCGACGAGGCGACGAGCGACGTGGACACGGAGACGGAGGAACTGATCCAGGAGAGTCTCGACCGCCTCATCGAGGATCGGACCGCCTTCGTCATCGCCCACCGCCTCTCGACGATTCGGGACGCGGATCGCATCGTCGTGCTGGAGGACGGCGAAATCGTCGAGTCGGGAACGCACGCCGACCTGCTGGCGGACGACGGCGACTACGCCGCCCTCTGGAACGCTCAAGCCGACGCCCAGCGGATCGTGGACGACTGATGCGGCCCGTTGTGAGTCGGCACCACGATCCGCCTGACGAACACGCTTATTTCGATCACCGACAGAGTAGGATTCATGAGCCGAGCAGTTCCAGACGGCTGGCTGAAAACCGGGCGCCGCGAGTACGAAAACCGGAGCGTCGAGGTCGAGGTGAAGTTCCAGCCCACGCCGGAACGGGACGGCAACTTCGAGGTGTGGATCGTCGACGAGGAACGCGAGGAGTCGACTCGCGTCGAGAACGTCCAGCCCACCGAGACCGACGTGCGCGAACTGGCCAAAGACGTGATGGACTCCTTCACAGCAGCGTTCGAGGCAGCCGTCGACGACGGGGCCGACGAGGGCGAGGCCGTCACGGCGGCAATCGAGCAGGCCGCAGCGGAGAATGCCGCCTGAGCGGCTCACGTTCGCGCCAACAGGAGCCACGCCTGCCAGAGCCCCCACAGCACCCAGAACACGCCGGCAGCGGCGAGCAACGGCACCCGGGCACGAGGACGCCAGCGCGTCGCCACGCCCCACAACAGGCAGACACCCGCGATGCGAACGAATACGATAGCGGCGAGGCCGAGCCCCAGCCGACCCGGAAGGACGGTTGCAGGTGGTTCACCGGCGTCGAGCGCGAGCGACGTGGCGACCGTCGAGACGACCAGTCCGAGGAGGACGAGCAGGAGCGAGCCGACGAGGGCGGGACGGACAGCTACTCGTCGAGTCGGCGTCGACATATGCGCCCGTTCGGCGGGCGTCACCATAGCGTCGGGGGAGATTAACTGCCCGGCGGCGCAATCGCGACCATGGCCGACGACCAGCCCCGTCCGTTCCGACTCGACGCCGACGTCGACCCCGGTGAGAAACGACAGTTCCGGTACGAGGTGAGCGAAACGTACCTCGGCGATCCGGTGGAGATCCCGGTGACGATCATCAACGGCGAGGCGGACGGTCCCCGAGTCTGCCTGACGGCGGCACTCCACGGCGACGAGCTCAACGGGGTCAAGGTGTTACAGGAGGTCGCGGACCGCTACCGGCCAAGCGATATCCACGGGACGCTCGTCTGCCTCCACGTCGTGAACGTCCCCGGCTATCAGGCGCAGCAGCGCTATCTCCCCATCTACGATCAGGACCTCAACCGCTCGTTCCCGGGCAAGGAGCGGTCGAACACAGCCGAGCGGATGGCCCACCAAGTGTACACCCGGTTCGTGAGCCAGTGCGACCTCGGTCTCGACTTCCACACCTCGACCCGCAACCGGACGACGATGTACCACGCCCGCGCCGACATCGGCAACCCCGAAACGGAGCGTCTCGCGGAGGCGTTCGGAACGAACGTGATCCTCTCGGGCGAGGGCGACGCCGGATCGCTCCGCGCTGTCGCCTCCCGGAACGGGATTCCGACCATCACCGTCGAGATGGGGAAAGCGCACCGCTTCCAGCCCGGCCTGATCGAGAAGGCGCGGACCGGCGTCGAGAGCGTTCTCGCGGAGTACGGCGTCTACCCTGAAGGGACGGTGATCGAGCCCGAGTGGCGGAAAGTGATGGGTCCCGGCGAGGAGAAACGCTGGCTCCGGGCGGACACCGGCGGCCTCGTCGAGATGGAGTGGGGACCGAACCCCCTCGTTCACGACGGCGAGGCGATCTGTACGATCACGGATCACTTCAATACGGAGGAACGCGTCGTCGAGGCACCCTTTACCGGCCTCATCGTCGGCGTCCTCGAAAACCCGGTCGCGCTACCCGGGCACCCGATCTGCCACCTCGTCCGCATCAGCGACGAGACACGCGAGGAGATCGAGCGCGAGATTTCTCGCGGAGAGTTCGACGGCTACCGCTCCTACGGGCAACGGTGGATGGCAGACGAGGGAGACGCGGAGTAGGGTCGCCTGCGGTGACATCGCTCATCGATCAACGGACTGGATTCGAACCTCGGTCACGCCACTCCGCTCCGTTCCCCGCTTCAAATCGCAGCCGGATGGCTCTTCGTTCTCGTGTTGCTCGAACAGAAGAGCCAAGGGCCGGATTTGAACCGGCGATGGGCGGCTCTGCAGGCCGCTGCGTTAGGCCGAACTCTGCCACCTTGGCGCGTTCGATAGTATCGGTGTCCGGCGCTTAAGCCTAGCGGTCGGCGATGACGCCGTCGCTCGCGGGTGCTGAACGGCGACGAGTGGACGGATGGCCGTCGCTCGCCGAGTGAATGAAATGAAGTATGAATGGTGAGGCGGCGAATCGGGTCTCCCAGAGGCTCGCGCACTCCAGTACTGGCCGATACGCAGACAGGCTTAACGTCCGTGTTCGGGATGGGTACGGGTGTGTCCCTGCCGCTCTGGCCGCCTTCATGCCGACCGACGGAATCGAACCGTCATCAGACCACTGTCGGTGGGTCGAACTACCGTATGTACGTGCGATCCAGTTAACGCCTGGACCCGATCAGTCAGATCAGGTCACAGTGCGAATCAGATGAATGTGGCTTGGACTGTTAGTGCTCGCGGGCTGAACGTCTCGTTGCCTCGACGCGTACACCCCGAGTCTATCGAACTCGTCTTCTACGAGTGTCCTCGGTGGTACCTCTTTTCCAGGTGGGTTTCGAGCTTAGATGCGTTCAGCTCTTACCCCGTGGTGCGTGGCTGCCCGGCATCTGCTCTCTCGAACAACCGGTACACCAGTGGCACCCAAGCGGAGTTCCTCTCGTACTATACGCTTGTTCCCGTCAGGTACCTCAACACCCCCAATAGATAGCAGCCGACCTGTCTCACGACGGTCTAAACCCAGCTCACGACCTCCTTTAATAGGCGAACAACCTCACCCTTGCCCGCTTCTGCACGGGCAGGATGGAGGGAACCGACATCGAGGTAGCAAGCCACTCGGTCGATATGTGCTCTTGCGAGTGACGACTCTGTTATCCCTAAGGTAGCTTTTCTGTCATCCACGGGTCCCATTAATGAACCTCGTGGGTTCGCTAGACCACGCTTTCGCGTCAGCGATCCTCGTTGGGAAGATCACTGTCAGGCCTCCTTGTGCTCTTGCGCTCTCTTCCGGGTTCCCGACCCGGATGAGGAGACCATCGGGCGCGCTCGATATCTTTTCGAGCGCGTACCGCCCCAGTCAAACTGCCCGGCTACCGGTGTCCTCCGCCAGGAGTGAGAGTCGCAGTCACTACCGGGTAGTATTTCAATGGTGGCTCGGTGGCCCGCTAGCGCGGGTACCTGTGTAATGCCTCCTACCTATGCTGCACAGTAGCGACCACGTCTCAGCGACAGCCTGCAGTAAAGCTCTATAGGGTCTTCGCTTCCCCTTGGGGGTCTCCAGACTCCGCACTGGAACGTACAGTTCACCGGGCCCAGCGTTGGGACAGTGGCGCTCTCGTTGATCCATTCATGCAAGCCGCTACTGAAGCGGCAAGGTACTACGCTACCTTAAGAGGGTCATAGTTACCCCCGCCGTTGACGGGTCCTTCGTCCTCTTGTACGAGGTGTTCAGATACCCGCACTGGGCAGGATTCAGTGACCGTACGAGTCCTTGCGGATTTGCGGTCACCTATGTTGTTACTAGACAGTCGGAGCGCCCGAGTCACTGCGACCTGCCTCTCTCCGAGGCAGGCATCCCTTATTGCGAACGTACGGGACTAACTTGCCGAATTCCCTAACGCCGGTTGCTCCCGACGGGCCTTGCCTTTCGCCGGCAGAGCACCTGTGTCGGATCTCGGTACGATCACTACTCTCGTCTTTTCACGGGCTCTAGGTACGGCCGACTTGCGCTATCTCAGGATTTGGCCGCTTCCTGCCATTACGGCTTCCACGGCGGTACCTGATTCGACCGGGCGAAGGCCCGGCTCGGCTGTCCCCAAAGCGTCAACTTTCAATGAGTAGTGGTGCTGGAATATTAACCAGCTTCCCTGTTGTCTCGGTCGAATTACGGCGAGACTTAGGATCGACTAACCCTCGGCTGATTGGCAGTGCCGAGGAACCCTTGCTCGTAAGGCCGTCGGGGGTCACACCCGACTCTCGCTGCTACTATGACCAGGATTATCGTCACCGCTCGGTCCACACGAACTCTCGCCCGCGCTTCCGTCCGAACGGAGTGCCAGCCTACGCGATTGTCCGGTGAAGGACACGGGTAGGTCTCGGTGGTAGATTTGAGCCCCGATCATTTTGGGCGCCCCGAACCTCGGCCGGTAAGCTGTTACGCTTTTCTTAGAGGGTAGCTGCTTCTAAGCTCACCTCCCGGCTGTCTAGGGCTCGGGACCACCTTCGATCGCACTTAATCTACACTTGGGGACCTTAACCTACCGCTGGGTTGTCTCCCTTACGGTGCACAGGCTTACCCCGCACACCGGACTCCCTTCGTCTACGGCGTCCGCAAGTTCGGAGTTCGACAGGAAGGCCGACTCCTCTCGGAGGCGGGTCTTCCAATCGGTAGCTCTACCTCGCGGACTACCTCAGAAGAGGTCATGCTTCGACATGTTTCGGCTGGAACCAGCTGTTGCCGGGTTCGATGGGCCTTTCACCCCTACGCATAGGTCACGGGAGGGTATTGTAGGACACCACCCCTAACGGGCCTCCACGTGGCTTTCGCCACGCTTCACCCTGCCCACGCGTAGATCACCCGGTTTCGGGTCGCACCCGCTTGACTCCCCGCGCTTGAACACGGTGGCCCTGGTCGTAAGACTGCGGCCGTATCGGTTTCCCTGTGCCTTCCTCGATAGTCGAGTTAGGCTTGCCAAGCAAGTGCACTCCCTGGTTCGTTTTTCAAAACGCACGACGGAACATCGGCTTCCTTCGAGTCCTACTAGCGGGTCGCCCCGCGGTCGTTTGTCGAAGGACCTTGTATGCCCCGTCGCTCGATCGCCAACTGAGTTCAGGCTCTATTTCAGTTCCCTTCTCGGGATACTTTTCAGCGTTCGCTCACGCTACTTGTTCGCTATCGGTCTCGAGGAGTGTTTAGCCTTCCCGGTTGATGCCCGGGACGTTCACGAGGAATATCCAATCCCCGCTACTCTTGAACTGACTCACGTCGTACTGCATCCCGATACGGGGCTGTCACCCTGTATCGCGCTCCGTTTCAGGAGACTTCTCGGGACGGGTCGGACGCTGATCGTCAGCCTACACCACATGTCTCGTGAGAGATTCGGTTTGGGCTGGCCCGCGTTCACTCGCGGTTACTAACGGGATCGCGATTTGCGTTCTCTTCCTGCTCCTACTGAGATGTTTCAATTCGGAGCGTTCCCCATTGCGCGAAGCAATTGCGAGGGGATTCCCATTCGGAGATCCTCAGTTCTTTCCCTCCATGCGGGTCCCTGAGGCTTATCGCAGCTTGGCACGTCCGTCTTCGGCTCTCGAGCCGAGCCATTCACCAGCTGGCACAGTAGCCAGATTGATGGTTGTCACACTAGTGACCCGGATATGACTGTTCGGGTCCAGTGGACGCCTGGATCGCACGTACATACGGTGTCATTACGCTCTCGTGGACGCGAGGGCGTTCGACCCTTCCCATCCGCGTTCACACGGGATGGTGCATCGGTCTTGCGTAGCCCAACCGAGCGCCGTCATGCACTTAAGCAGTGCGTTTCGGCGACGGTGGGCTGGCATGGACCCGCTGGGATTTGAACCCAGGGCGTCCTCCTTGCAAAGGAGGTGCTCTACCGCTGAGCTACGGGCCCGGTCCCAAAGTGGGACGCTGGGTGATGGTGTGTGAGCCTCGGTGGGTCGTAGGTGCCCGGTCGTTCGAGTGGGCGATCCGATTCCTTGGACGAGTGGTCGCTACGTGGTGGGCCTCCCGTGTGGAAGCGGGAGGTCCCGGTCAGTAGGAGGTGATCCAGCCGCAGATTCCCCTACGGCTACCTTGTTACGACTTAAGCCCCCTTGCGGAGCCCAGATTCGACTTGGGTGACCAAGCCTCATCCGGACCCCACTCGGGTGCTTTGACGGGCGGTGTGTGCAAGGAGCAGGGACGTATTCACCGCGCGCTGCTGACACGCGATTACTACCGAATCCAGCTTCATGAGGGTGAGTTTCAACCCTCAATCCGAACTACGACCAAGTTTAGGAGATTACCGCCCTCTCTCGAGGTGGGAACCCATTGTCTTGGCCATTGTAGCCCGCGTGTAGCCCAGCACATTCGGGGCATACTGACCTACCGTTGCCCGTTCCTTCCTCCGTGTTAGCCACGGCAGTCCTCCTAATGTACCCACCCGGCCGAAGCCGGTGCTGGCAATTAGGAGTGCGGGTCTCGCTCGTTGCCTGACTTAACAGGACGCCTCACGGTACGAGCTGACGGCGGCCATGCACCTCCTCTCAACAGCTCTGACAAGGTCATCAACCTGGTCGTCATTGCTGTTGTCGATGCTGGTGAGATGTCCGGCGTTGAGTCCAATTAAACCGCAGGCTCCTCCGGTTGTAGTGCTCCCCCGCCAATTCCTTTAAGTTTCATCCTTGCGGACGTACTTCCCAGGCGGTCTGCTTAGCGGCTTCCCTACGGCACAACACCCACTCGTAGTGGGAGTCACACCTAGCAGACATCGTTTACGGCCAGGACTACCCGGGTATCTAATCCGGTTCGAGACCCTGGCTTTCGTCCCTCACCGTCGGATCCGTCTTCCCAACATGCTTTCGCTATCGGTGGTCCGTCCAGGATTACGGGATTTCACTCCTACCCAAGACGTACCTGTTGGGTCTTCCGGTCCCAAGCCACACAGTTTCCACCGGACGCCCGCCAGTTAGGCTGGCGGATTTCCCGATGGACTTGTGTGGCCGGCTACGGACGCTTTAGGCCCAATAAAATCGGCCATCACTCGAGCTGCCGGTATTACCGCGGCGGCTGGCACCGGTCTTGCCCAGCTCTTATTCCACCACCACCTTACGGTGGTGAAAAGCGAGGACTGTATGCCCTCGCACTCGGGGTCCCCTTATCGCACTTGCGTGCAGTGTAAAGGTTTCGCGCCTGCTGCGCCCCGTAGGGCCCGGAATCTTGTCTCAGATTCCGTCTCCGGGTTCTTGCTCTCACAACCCGTACCGATTATCGGCACGGTGGGCCGTTACCCCACCGTCTACCTAATCGGCCGCAGCCACGTCCTACAGCGCCGGAGCGTTTACACGTCCCAGCATTCCAGCTTGGGACGGATATGAACTATTAGCCTCAGTTTCCCGAGGTTATCGTTCTCTGTAGGGTAGTTTGGCCACGTGTTACGGAGCTATTTGCTACGAGTGTAAACTCGTACAACTAGCATGGCTAAATCGGACCCCGATAGCAATGGCCTCCGGCAGGATCAACCGGAATGGGCTCACTCCAGAGGGAGTGAGGGGTGGCGGGAAACGTAATGTTTCCGCGTCGTAAAGACCACTGAGGTCCAAGGTGGTGGATCGGTCCACCCGAGCGACCGGGTGACACCGACCCACCGAGGCTCACATCAGATTCCGTCTTACGGCGGACCGCAGGGGGGGAATCCTCATGTTTCGTCCGGACTTGAACCGACGAGAGCGACCCATATAAGCCCGTTGATCGGGCCCGGGGGATCTCCCATCGGAGCGTGTGGTCCGGGACGCCGAGGGCATCGTCGCCCTCGCCGCGTTCGCATTACCACCGAACGCCCTCGTTTACTTAAGGGCGTCGGAAGCGTCCCGTCGCCGGCCGTCGATTTGACACCAACCGAACTGGGTCCGGTTGGCACCTCTCGGCGCCGGCGACGCGTGTACTACAACGCAGGCCGGTATGATAGATAAGGCCGTCGAAGTAGAACGCCCCACGTCAATGGATTCCACGGGAGACGGTTACAGGTCGAGAGAACGGTGTCGCGCGGCTGGAGGCCGGTCGATCATCCCTCGCTCGCACGGTCGGTCTCGCCGGGGAGCGGCCGCGCAGGCGAACGTGGCCTGCGAACGGACAAAGCCCTGTCGGCACTGATCAGCGGTGCACCCCAGCGGGGGCGGGCGTCATACGGATCGTTGTAAGCCGGTACCGGCCATCGCGGGCCTCGGGAACGGGAACGGCCGGGACACGGTTACAACAGTCCGTATCACTCCTCGAGGTGTTCGATTCCTTTCTTCGAGACGTTGCCTTTCGTGATCTGGTTACCCATCCAGTCGGGTTTGTCGTTCGGTGCCTCCTCCTCCCACGCCCACGCGTCGAAGATGTGGACCTTGTCCGTCCCCTTCTCCCGGAGCCGGATCTCCGTCGGGTTCGATTCGGCCTCGCTCTCCGAACTATCCGGGTCCAGCCGACGGGCCGCCTTGAGCGCAGCCTGCCGTGGCATGTTCCCCGAGAACACGCTGTCCTCGTCACCGTCCTCGCGCATCACGAAGTTCCGCTTACCGTCCTCTCGTACCATGATTTTGCACCTCTATGCGAATCGAACACATGGCACAACATAAATATATCGGCAAAACGAGGGCTCAGTTGGCCGAAAACCTATAAATGAGCGACAGCGCGGCGCAATACCACCAACGTGAATGACGGTCGGAGAAGTACACGCGTTCGACAGTAGACAACCTTATGTGTGTCCTAGGGCGAAACACGGCTAGACACCCCCGATGGTCCGGAAAAAGAAGCTCAGTCCAAGCGGCGCCAAGGACGAAAACGGCGAATACCACAACGTCCACGTGAATCTGCACGAAGACGAACTCGCCGTGGCCGGGATGGATATCGGCGACGAGGTGTTCGTCCGAGTGCGCGACGGGAAGATCATCATCCAGAAAGCCGACCCAGACGACGTCGAACACGACTTCTAACCGATGACCGTCCGCGACCGCGAGGGGGACGAACGGATGCGTCACGGCCGCTCGGAGCGCACCCGATGAACGGCTACGACCTCTGTAAGCCGTTCCTGTTCGCGCTCCCCGCCGAGACGGCCCACCGGGCCACCCACCGTCTCCTCCAGAGCGTCCAGCACACACCCGTCGAGGACTACCTCCGCAACCGGTACACCGTCGACGACGACCGCCTCCGCACCGAGGCGTTCGGCCACCAGTTCGACAACCCCGTCGGCGTCGCCGCGGGCTTCGACAAGAACGCCGAACTCCCCACCGTCCTCACCGCACTCGGCTTCGGCCACGTCGAAGTCGGCGGCGTCACCGCGGAACGCCAACCGGGCAACCCGCGCCCACGACTCTTCCGCCTCCCCGAGGACGGCGCGCTCATCAACCGGATGGGCTTCAACAACGAGGGCGCCGACCGGATCGGCGCCCGCCTCAACGACGCCGACCTCCCGGACGCGCCCGTCGGCATCAACATCGGCAAGTCGAAATCCACACCCCTGGACGAGGCACCGAACGACTACCGCTACACCTACGACCGCGTGGCCGACGCCGGCGACTACTTCGTCGTGAACGTCTCCAGCCCGAACACGCCGGGCCTGCGCGAACTCCAGAACCGCGAGTCGCTGGAGCGCATTCTCGGTGGCCTCGTCGACGCCGGTGCCGACCCACTCCTGGTCAAACTCTCGCCGGACCTCGCCGCGCCGGCCATCGAGGAGGCCCTCGCCGTCGTCGACGACCTCGATCTCGACGGCGTCGTCGCCACCAACACCACGGTCGAGCGCCCATCCGGACTCCGGAACCCGAACCGGGCGGAACGCGGCGGCCTCTCGGGCAAGCCCATCGAGGAACGCGCGACTGGGACGATCAAGTTCATCGCCGAACGTACCGACGTGCCCGTCGTCGGCGTCGGCGGTATCACGGACGCTGCGGGCGCCTACCGCAAGATTCGCGCAGGGGCGAGTATCGTCCAGTTGTACACGGGCCTCGTCTACGAGGGGCCGAGCCTCGCGCGCGACATCAACCGCGGCCTGCTCGACTTGCTGGAGCGCGATGGCTTCGAGTCGGTTGAAGCGGCGGTCGGCGCGGATCTGTGATCAGACGACGACGACCGGGACCGGTGCGGTGTTGGCGATCCGCGTCACGTCGTCGTCGACGACGTACGAGCTGAACGCGCCGCGGTCGGTGCTGCCGAGGATGACCGTATCGATCGCTTCCCGCTCACAGTACTCCCGGATGGTATCGGTCAGCTTTCCGAAGGCGACAGCGGTGTCGAGCGTGACGCCGTGTTCGTCGGCGATGGCGTGGGCGTGATCGAGCAGTTCGTCCGCGAACTCGCGTCGGGACGCGATCCAGCGTTCGTACTGGTCGGTCGTGTTCCCCCCCAATCGCCGCCGTGTCGTCGGAGTGGGAGTCGATGACGTACATGACCGTGATGCGGTCCTCGGGAAACGTCGAACAGGCGAACGTCAGCGCCCGGTCCGACAGCTCCGAGTCGTCGAACGGGACGAGAAGGTGTCGTGGCACAGGACACCTTAGTTCGCTGAAATGATAAGTGTGCCTGCGCTCAGTTCCGCACGATGACGACGGTATCGCCCGCTTCGACCATCTCGCCATCGCCGGTGTACCGCCGTTCCTCCTCGATTTCGAACATCTCGGCGTCGAGTTCCACGTCCGCGACGTGGAGGCGGCCGTCGACCACTTCGTAGTCACCCGAACCGATAGCGGCCTCGATGTCGCCCACCTGACTGCCGAACTCGGGGCCGACCAGCGAGTAGTCGAGGTCGACGCCGGTCACGACGGACTCCACGGGCGGTTCCTCGTCGACCGACTCCAGTTCGTCGACGTGCATCACGCGCTCGATGTCGTCGGCGAACGCGGACACGTCGCCGTACACCCGCACGGCGTCCACATCGGCGTTCATCGAGAGCTGGTGATCCGTCTTGTACTTCCGGAGCGCGCCGACCACGTCCATCGCCCGCTCGCCGGCCGGGAGGTCCGCCTCGATACCGAGCGGGTCGGGCCAGTCGGCCGTGTGGACGCTCCCGTCGCTGTACATATCCCGCCAGAGTTCCTCGGTGACGTGGGCGAGGATGGGCGCGAACAGCTTACAGAAGCGCCGGTGGGCCGTCTGGAGCGTGTAGGCCGCCGACGGGTCGTCGCCGTCGCGGAGGCGCTGTTTGGCGATTTCGAGGTAGTCGTCACAGAACGTGTGCCAGAAGAAAGAGCGGAGGCTGTCACGCGCCTTCGAGAACTCCCGATTCTCGAAGTAGCCGGTGACGGTTTCGACCTGATCGTCGAGTTCCGCGAGCATCCAGCGGTCGATTTCGCGGAGTTCGGGCTGCGAGAGCCGTTTCTCCGGCGTGAGGTCGTCGACAAGTTTCGAGGCGTTCCAGAGTTTACGCATCAGGCGCTCGCCCGCGCGCAGGCCCTTCTCCTTGTACGGCAGGTCGTCGCCGACGGCGCTCCCGGCGGCCCAGTAGCGCGCGGCGTCGACGGGGTACTTCTCCAGCACCTCGTCGGGCGTGACGATGTTCCCGAGTGACTTCGACATCTTCACCCGGTTCTCGTCGAGGACCATCCCGTTGATCATCACGCTGTCGAACGGCACCTCGTCGGTGTGCTCGTAACACTTGACGACGGTGTGGAACAGCCAGAACGAGATGATGTCGTGGCCCTGGGGGCGCATATCCATCGGATAGAGTTCCGGCCGTTCGATCACCATCTCCTCGGCCTCGGCGTCCCAGTCCCACCCCGCGTTGATTAGCGGCGTCAGCGACGAGGTGGCCCACGTGTCGAACACGTCGTCTTCGGGGACGAACTCGTCGTGGCCGCACGCGGGACAGTGATCCACGGGCGGGTCGTCCGAGAGCGGGTCGACCGGCAGTTGCTCGCGGTCGGCGACGATTTCCGCGTCGCACTCGGCGCAGTACCAGACCGGGAAGGGGATGCCCGAGGAGCGCTGGCGGGAGATGGACCAGTCCCACTGGAGCCCCTCGATCCAGTTGCGGTACCGCGTGAACATCTTCTCCGGATACCACTCCATCTGCCGGCCCGCTTCGAGGTACTCCTCTTTCTTGTCGAGCAGTTCGATGTACCACTGTTCCGTGACGAGGAACTCGATGCTCGAACCGCAGCGTTCGTGGACGTTGACGGTGTGGGTGATCGCCCGCCGGTCGAGCAGGGCACCCGCGTCGTCGAGGTCCTCGACGATGGCCTCGCGGGCTTCGTCGCGGTCGAGTCCCTCGTACTCCCCCGCCACGTCGGTCAGCGTCCCCGACTCGTCGATGGCGATGCGCAGGTCGAGGTCGTGCGCCTGGTACCACTCGATGTCGGTCTGGTCTCCGAAGGTACAGCACATCACGACGCCCGATCCCGTCTCCATGTCGACGCGTTCGTCCTCGATGATGGGCACCTCCTGTCCGAACAGGGGAATCCGTGCGTGGTTGCCGACGAGGTGCTCGTTCGCGTCGTCGTCGGGGTGGACGAACACCGAGACGCAGGCCGGGAGGAGTTCGGGTCGCGTCGTCGAGATGGTGAACGTCTCCGGGAGGTGCTCGTCGTCCTCGACCACCTCGAAGGCGATGTCGTGGAAGTGACTGTCCTGTTCGTCGTCCTCGGTCTCGACCTGCGAGATGGCCGTCTCGCACTCCGGACACCAGATGGCGGGCGCACGCTGGCGGTACTCCCGCCCCTGTTCGTAGAGGTCGACGAAGGAGAGCTGGGAGGTTCGCTGGACCTCCGGTGAGATGGTCTGGTAGGTCTCCGACCAGTCGATGGAGATGCCGAGGTTCTGCATCTTCTCGGTGAACTCCTCCTCGTACCGAGCGCAGACCTCACGACATTTCTCCTGGAACTCCCGGCGCCCGTAGTCCTGGTGGCGGATGTCGAGTTCGTCCTCCGTGAGGCGTTCGGAGGCGATGCCGTTGTCGTCGTAGCCGAACGGGAAGAACACGTCCTTGTCCTGCATCCGGTTGTACCGGGCGACGAAGTCCTGCAGGGTGAAGCCGTAGACGTGGCCCCAGTGGAGACTCCCCGACACCGTCGGCGGGGGCGAGTCGATGGAGAAGACGGTGTCCGGATCTACAGCCCCATCTCCGTAGGCGTACAGATCCTCCTCGACCCACCGCTCCTGCCACTGTCGTTCGACCGTCTCCGGGTCGTATTCTCCGCTCGGCATTGCTCGCCTGACGCTACCGGAGGGACCGATGTTAAACGACTCGGTTAGCGGGGAGAGCGCGAAACCACGGCTTGCGGACGATAGCCGCAAAAAATGTCTCGTCGTCCCACGTACGACCGCATACATATGTCGAAGCGCATCCGGCTCTCCGAGGAAGCCGACGCGCTCCGAAAGGCGGTCGAGGAGCGACGGCACGAGAAATTCGACCACTCCGATGACGTGCAGGGGGCGTAGCGCGCCGGCCGATTACTCCAGCGCGTCCAGCCGGAATTCGAACGCCGCCACCGGCAGTTCGAGGTCGTGTTCGACCAGCACCCGGGGATGCACCTCGCCGATCACGCCCACGGACTGACCGTCGATCACCACCTCGGCCGCGCGGCCGTCGATGAACGTCGGGTGGTCGGTCGCGGGGGTTTCGAGGTCGACATCGAAGTCGTGACACAGCGCCGCCAGCCGCGACTTGGCGTCCTCGTAGGTGGCGTCGTGACGCGCCACCACGCCCGCGACGGTGCGGTGTTCCGCGACGCCCGTGTTCTCGTCGTCGTCCGCCTCGGCGGCGAGCCCAATCTCCGCGAGGTCCTGCGGATACGCCCGGTGAGTGTTGTTCTCCAGCACCATCAGCAGGGAGGGGAGCGCCCACGTCCGCAGCATGGTGTAGTCCTCGCTGTAAGGTTCGGTGATCGTCACGGGGTCGCCGCCGCCGACCACGGGGGTACCGGGCTCGACACCCATCCGCTCGTAGTTCTCGTCCTCCGAGATCATGTGGAAGTTGAGCAGGTCCTCGAAGCCGAGGCCGACGAGCGACGTGCGGGCCGCCGCCTCGAGTTTCGAGCGGTCGTGCCGCCCGCCCACGGTGGCCACGTCAGGATACCGGGGTTCGAGGTCGTTGAATCCGTAGGCGCGACCCACGTCGTCCACCAGGTCGAGGGGGTGGAGCACGTCGGTGCGGTACGGCGGGATCGACACCTCGTAGGTGATGGCGTCGCCGCCCGTGTCCACGTCGGTGTCCAACCCCGACCGTTCGAACAGGTCGACCGTCTCCTCGATATCCAGATCGACACCGAGCATCCCCTCGATACGCTCGTGAGAGACGGTCTTCGTCTCCACCTCGAAGTCGGGACGCGGGAGCGTCCCGTCGGGGTAGACCACCTCGACATCCTCGATGGTCGCACCGCGGGCGTCGAGGGCGTAGCAGATGACGTTACACATCCGGTCGATGGTCCACTGGTCGGTGCCAGTCAACTCGACGAACAGGTCACGCGAATCGGTCGACACCTCGGTCCGGCGGCCGTTGATGACCGGCGGGAACGAGAACAGCCCGATTTCGTCGTAGATGGCGGGGTAGCGCTCGTAGTCGCGGACGATGGGCGCGTACGTCTCGCCGGTCGGGTGCTCGTCCAGCACCTGTGCGGGCGTCATCTCCTGGTCCGAGTCGAGCGGGACGAACCGGTCGCCTTCGGGGTCGACGCCGCGGTAAGTGATGGCGTGGCCGTCCCGGGCGTCCTCGCTCAGCACCTCGCCTTTCAGCATCGTGAGGTCGTGAATCCCGATGGCGCCTTTCTCTCGTTTCCGCCCCATCGTCGCGTGGAGTTTCTCCTGCAACTGGATCAGCGAGTCGAGCGCCGTCTCGTCGAGGTCGACGCCGCGGATCACCGCGCCGGTGACGTACGGCCGCTCGTCGGGCACCGACTCGTCCACCTCGATGGTCCAGTCGGGGTCGTTCGTGTTGGGGACGTAGACGCCCCGGTCGTCGCCGTACTGGTACCGCAGGGAGCGGGCGACGCCCTCGACGGAGAGGCGGTCCAGTCGGTCGGGGCCGAACTCCAACTGGAGTTCGCCCTCTTCCGTCTCGCCCTCGAATTCGAGGCCGAGCGCGAACAGGTCGTCGATCAACTCGTCGTCGTCTTTCTCCTCGTGGCCCGTCAGCCGCCGGAGTTCGTCGGGGTCGACGTCGACGACGGGCATCAGTGAAGCACCTCCGTCTCCCGCAGGAGGTCCAGATCACACAGCGTCCCGTGCACGTCGCGGATGTCGTCGAAGCCGTACATGAGCATCAGGAGTCGTTCGAGCGCCAGTCCCCACGCCATCACGTTGCACTCGACGCCGAGCGGGCGGAGGACTTCCTCGCGGAACATGCCGCTGTTACCGATTTCGATCAACTCACCCGTCTCGGGGTGCGTGCCGAACAGTTCGAACGACGGCTCGGTGTAGGGGTTGTAGTGGGGCTTGAACTGCAGGTCGGTGATGCCGAACTGCTCGTAGAACTCCTCGAACGTGCCCATCAGGTCACGGACGGAGAGATCCTCGGCCATCACCCACCCCTCGATCTGGAAGAACTCCAGCAGGTGCGTCGGATCGAGCGTGTCGTTGCGGTACACCTTCTCGACGCTGAAGAAGCGTTCCGGGGGTTCGAGCTCCCCGATTTCGTGCCCGGAGAGGTAGCGCATCGAGAGCGACGTGGTGTGACCCCGGAGGTCCACCTCGCGGGCCACCGCCTCGGTCCACGGCGAGTGGTAGCCGTCGCCGTCCTCGCCGACGCCGTCGAGGTGGGCCGAGCGGACGCGATCCAGCAGGTCTTCCGGAATGTCCCGCATCGGCGGCACGTCGAGCGCGAACTGGTCCCAGTGGGTGCGCGCCGGGTGATCCTGCGGCATGAACAGGCAGTCGTTGATCCAGAACTCCGAGTCGGCGTGGGGGCCATCCATCTCCCGGAAGCCCATGCCGACGAGCGTGTCCTTCACGCGCTCGGCGGTCTGGCGCAGGATGTGGACCTTGCCGCCGCGGGTCTCCGGCGCGTCGGCCTCGACGTTGTACGCCGCGAACTCTACGTCCTGCCACTCGCCGGAAGCGAGCATCTCGGGCGTGAGGCGGTCGACCGTTGCCGCCACCTCGACGCCCTCCATCAGGGCGGTCACGCCCGCGTCGGTGAGCGTCACCGAGCGGACGGCGCCCTCGCTCCGTTCGACGAGCCCACGGCGGACGAGTTCGTCGAGGGCGTCCTCGTCCGCGCCGTCCTCACCGTCGACCAGCGCAGCCAGCGCCGCCGCCTCGGGGTCTGCGTCGGGGTCCGCGTCGGGGTCGGCGGTAATCTGTCCCGACTTCACCTCGCCGTACCCCTTCCGGGCGTAGTTGGCGAGGGCGATGTCCACCGCGGGGCCACCGAGGTCGGCCGCGCCGATGACTTCGCCCATCGAGACGGGGGCATCGTCGGCGCCGGCGTCGACGGCGGCGCGGTAGAGGCGCACCTCGGGCAGGCCCGCGTCGGCGTACGTCTCGCCCTCGTCCGTGACGGCGTAGGATACCGTCTCGGCGGCCGACACCGACACCAATCCCTCGTCTTCGAGATCGAAGGCCGCGCCCGTCACCGTCTCGGGTTTCAGGCCCGTGTCGTCGCTCAACTGTTCGATCGTCCGTTCCTCCGTCGCGCTCGCGGCTTCCAACACCGCGACCTGTGATTCCGGGAGTCGCATTCTCTCTTGTCCACGTTCATCCAAGCTGGCCAGTTAGCAGTTCCGAAGGCTTCCGGCCACGCCCGCCGCGTGGCCGGCCGAGCGGGTCGATTTCGTCCGCCCGCCGCGGGCGGAGTCCGCCGACCTAACGGTGGGAAAAGAAACCGAAGCCGAACCCGAACGCGGTCGCTTCGCGGGCGAGCGAGTCGGTCGTGGCGGGTTCGGTCGCCATGTGGGTTCGATTCGTGCGGTGGCAAAAAAGCGTTCTGCAACCCCTAGTGCCCACTACCGGGCACGCCTCGGCGATCCGAGTCGAGGTCGATATCCAGGTCGTCCAGCACTTCCGCCATCTCGTCGCGTTTCTCCTGGTGTTCCTCCAGAAATTCGCGCATGAGTTCCGCCGCCTGCTCTTTGCAGCCGCCACAGAGGCGCTCGCCGCCGACACACTCCTCGTACACCTCGGTGGCGAACTCGTCGTCGTCGCCGGAGAGGAGGTAGGCGTAGAGTTCGTAGACGGGGCACTCGTCGGCCTCGCCGCCCAACTCGCGCTGTTTCTCCGCCGTCTCGCGCCCGCCCGTCGTCGCGGACTTCACCTTGTCGTAGCCGTCCTCGGGGTCGTCGAGGAGGGAGATGTGAGACGCGGGGACGGATGAGGACATCTTCCCACCCGTCAGCCCCGTCATGAACCGGTGGTAGATGGAAGAGGGCGGGAGGAAACCGTAGCCGCCGTGGTCGACCTCCACCTCGCGGGCCAACTCCTCGGCCGCCTCGCGGTCCATGTCGAACGCGTCGATGTGTTCGTCGTAGCGGCGCTTCTCGCCCGGCACGGCGTCGATCAGGGCGTCGAAGGCCTCGTCGGTGGCGTTGCGGTCGAGGAAGCGAACCCGGGGACGGAGCGGCTCCTTCCCCGCCGCGCGGAGTTTCTCTATCACCGTGTCGCGGACGGCGTCGGGCGCCATCTCCGCCTCCAGCCAGTCGGCGGCGTCCTCACAGCGCACGGTGTCGAGGTCGTCCTCTAGTGCCGCGTAGGCGGCCGCGAGGTGGTCGCGCTCCGCGGCGTCGGCCTCGAAGCTCGCGTAGGCCTCGGTCACCTTGAAGTAGCGCATCCGCGCGGCCACGTCGCGCGCGAGGCGCATGTGTGGGTCCTGATCCGGGCCGACGGGGATGACCGTCGGCTTCGGCTCCTCGAGCTGGGGATAGAGGATGTCAGCCATCTGCGTGACGACGGACTGCATGTGGGAGACGGAAGTTTCGCCGTCGAAGCCGTAGATTCCCTCGAACTCCGCGAAGCGGGCGTTCGACCCGAGTTCGAACGCGAGATCCTGCACCTCGCGGTTCGTGGACTGCCGATACAGCTCCCCGTCCTCGGGGTCGAACCCCAGCGCGAGCAAGGAGAGCAGGTAGTCGCGGGCGTGTTCGTCGATTTCGTCCCACGAGAGGCCGCGGGCGCTGTGGGCCTCCAAGTCGGCGATGAGAGCGTAGGCGTCCGCGCCTTCCTGCTGGTGCCAGATGATCTCGTCGAAGACGAGTTTGTGGCCGATGTGTGGGTCGCCGGTGGGCATGAAGCCCGAGAGGACGGCGGCGTCCTCGCCCTCGCGGAGCGCCCGTGCGACGGGGCGGTAGTCACGGTGGCCGAAGATGACGCCCCGGCGCATCAGATAGTGTGGGTTGGGCACCTCGTCGAGCACGTCGTCGAACGTCTCGATGCCGAACTCCTCGAACAGTTTGCGGTAGTCGGAGACGGTCGAGGAGCCCCACGGGTCGAGCGCGACATCGTCGGCGCCGGCGGCAGTGTTGCCACCGTCGGTCACAGTCGTCGGGTCTCGCGGATCGTCGTCGGACGCCGAATCGGCGTCTCCTGAGTCGTCTCGTGTCATGTTAGGGCGTGAGTCGCTCGACCGAGAGCCAGTCTATCCCCTCGTTCACGTCGGTCAGCGCAAAAACCATTCGCTTCCGGACCCCGCCCGCCAGCCGCACGTCCAGGGAGAGGTCCCGCGGGAGGAAGGTGTGATCGGGCGAGACGACGCGGATCAGGCGGGTCGAGTGGTCCATCTCCGAGACGGTGGTGAAGGTGTCGTAGGTTCGGAAGTCGGCGCCGAACTTGAACCCGCTCTTGGGGACGCTACCCGCCGCCCGGAGCGCCGCGTAGGCGCGGAGGCGGCGGTCGAAGCGCTCGCCCTCCACCGCGCGTCCGCGCTCGACGACGCGAGGTTCGTCGAGTGCGAGCGCGCCCCGACGGGCGAGATACGCCGCCTCCACGAGTGATAGCTGGAGCGGGCCGGACTCGGCGTTCCGGCCGTGGAGTCGCTGGCCGTAGAAGCCCCGATCGTGGAGGGCGGCCGGCGGCTCCCACACCACCGCCCGGTCCGCGAGGAGCGCGGCGTCGAGGTCGGTCGGGGGATCGTAGTACGATTCCTCGTCGGCCTCCATCTCGCCCTCGACACCCACTCGCTCCGTCTCCAAGTAGGTGAGTTCACCCTCCTCGTCGACGACGGCGAGGACGATGTCTCCGAGGGCGGCGGCGGCGATGGTCTCGCGTTCACCGGCGACGCGGACGCGGTAGGCGACCGCGTCGTCGGCCGGCCCCTTCCCACGCGGGTAGACGACGAAGTCGGCGCCGTCGGGGTCGTCGACCCACCCATCGCGAGCGGGCGAGAGGTAGAAGCCCCGGTCGCGGAGGTCCTTGTAGACGACGAACGCGAGGGCGGCGTCCGTGGCGACGAGGAAGGCGCGGAAATCCAGCGGCTCGCCCTCGGCGTCGACGACGGCGTCGAGGTCACCCCGGAAGAGGAGGTGGGCGGCCTCGACGGGCGCGAGTTCGATCCGGTTGCCGTCGAGCGGCCGGCCGTAGCCGCGGGCGTCGTAGAAGCGCTGGCGGGCGTCGCCACCGACCCGGACGGTCCCGCCCTCGAACGTCCCTTGCATACCCGTGTGGGGGCGGGGCGGCGGTAAAGGGCCTGCGGTGCGGTTCGGGGTGGTGCGGGGCGGTAGCTGGGAGACTCACTGCCGGTCACAGGTCCCGTCCAGACACCGCTGTCCCGTCGCCGTCTCGAAGACGGGGAGTCCACAGGAACAGTCGTCGACGACGACGCCGGCGGGGATCGTGAAGGCCGTCTCGCAGTCGGGATAGGCGTCACAGCCCGCCAGCAGGCGGCCACGTCGGCGGATGATCCGCAGGTCCGATCCACAGTCCGGGCAGGCCCACGCGCGGTCGAACCGCTCGCGCACTGCGTCGTCCAGCGGGTCGCAGGCGCGGTCGATACACACCTCGAAGGCGGCACCGCGGTCGACGCGCATGTTCGGAAGCCCGCAGTCCGGACAGCGCTCGTCGAGGACCGTCGCGCCGGCGACCAGCGGGTAGCGCGTGCCCGCGTCGAGGTCGACCACCGCGCCGCCGGTGCGGATCAGCGGTCCGCCGGTGTCGAGGCTGGTCCCGACGGGGACGCCCGCCTCGGTGACGGGGTAGACGGAGCGGCGGATGCGGTCGGCGGTCACGCGGAGCGTGCGGTCGTCGAGGTGGGCAGTGAGGCCGAAGCCGTCGTCGGACTGGATGGCGACGCTGTCGGCGCGAGTGAGCCACGCGACGGGCTGGTAGCCGTCGGCGTCGTGGACGAGGACGGTCCGGTCGGGTTTGACGAGGACGAGCACCCGGCCGCGGTGGGTGCGGTCGTCCGTCTCGACGGTGCAGTCACCGGCGAAAGCGCGGATGGCGTCTGCCATGGGACGGCGTGGCCGCGGCTCCGGGTGAAAAGTCTCGGACGAAGCCCTTTCAGCGATGGCGAGCGGTCGGTGCGTATGGACGCGGTGCTGTTCGACATGGACGGCGTGATCGTCGACACCGAGGACTTCTGGCGCGCCCGGGAGCGAGAGGTGATCCTGCCCGCGGCGGTTCCGGATGATCCCCCCGAACAGGACGAGATTCGGGGCATCAACTACCGCGAGACCTACGACTACCTCGCCGACAACTACGAGGTGGTGCTGAGCCGCGAGGAGTTTCTCGACCTCTACGAGTCGGCGGCCGAGGACCTCTACGAGTCGGCCGACCTGATGCCGGGGTTCGAGGACTTGCTCGCTGACCTGCGGGAGCGGGGCTGTGGCATCGCCATCGTCTCCTCCAGCCCACGGGAGTGGATCGAACGCGTCGTCGAGCGATTCGACCTCGACGTGGACGTGCTGTTGAGCACGGAGGACGTGGACGGCCCGGGCAAGCCGGCGCCGGACGTGTACGCCATCGCCGCGGAGCGTGTGGGTGCCGCACCCGAGAACTGCGTGGCCGTCGAGGACTCCCCGAACGGCGTCCGAGCGGCGACGCGGGCCGGGATTCTGACGATTGCCTACGGTGGTGATCCGGAGGCGGTCGATCTGGCGGATCACGAGGCGGCCGATCCCGAGGCGCTCCGGAGGGTACTCGACGAGGTGATGGCTGAACAGTAAAGCGCGACGACTACTCCACTCGCACCGTCCGCTCCCCCACGAACGCCCGAATCGGCAATTCCGGAAACGTCACCTCCACACGAAAGTCGAGTTCGTCCGCGTCTGCCCCAAAGACTCCGACCGGCACCGTCGTCACGTCGGAGAGATAGGTCTCTTTCTCGTGCATCTCGACGCCGTTGACGGTGACGTGGACGCCGACGCGAGCGCCACCGCCCGTGTTTCGCACCCGGACCTCGCACATCTGACTGTCGCCGGCGGCGACGGCGTCGGGCACGTCGCCCCAGTCGACGGAGATGACGGGTAGGTCGGCGGCCGCGGAGACGACACGTTCCGCAACACCCGCCGAGAGGCCGGCGCGTTCGAGTTCGGTCGCGCCGGCGTCGACGACGTCGGCGGGGCGGGAGAGACCGCCGGCGGCGAGGTTTCGCGCGCGACCGGCGCCGATACCGTCGACGGCGGTGAGCGAGACGGCGTCCCGGCTGACGCCGTGTTCGATCCGGGCTTCGAGGCGGCGAGCGAGGTTGGCGGCCCGCGGACCGGCGAAGCGGGCGAGGAACTCGCGGAGCGCGGCGAGGAGGCGAAGCGCGTTCCGGCGGATGATCCACGCGTCGCTGCGCAGGTCGGCGGGGACGGAGTCGCTGGTCGAGGCACGAAGGATGGCGAGGACTTTGCGCGGGCCGTCGTCGAGTTGGTCGGCCTCGCTACCTAACACGGCGTCGACGGCGTCGGCCTCCGACTGGCGCGCGGAGACGGAGTGAAACTCGGCGGCGCCAGCGACGGTCCGGAGGATGGCGTCGGCGTCGATGCGGTCGCGGCCCGCGAGGGCGTGAAACGCTTCGGCCGTGGAGAGACGGAGGTAGTATTTCGAGGCGAGGCGGCCGAGCGCCGTCGACTCGATGGCGAGATCCGACCCCATCTCGACGAATCCCCGGTCGACCAGCGATTCGAGCGTGTCGCGCACGCGGTCGCGGAGCCCGTCGAAGTCGTAGGCGGCGGGTTCGGAGGCGGCGCGGACGTAGTAGTACGTCGTCTCCAGCCACGAGAGCACGTCGTCCAGGTCGTCGATGGTTCCCATCGCGACTTCGGCGTTGAGGTGGGCGTCGAGGTCGGCCGCGAGATGGGACTCGATTTCGGTCCCCTCGCGCAGGAGGCGACGGTAGCGGTCGGCGTCGGATCGATCGCAGACGACCCAGCCGTAGCCCACGTCGTCGTAGCCGGGGCGCCCGGCGCGGCCGAGCATCTGCAGGAGGTCGAGGGGGCTGATGTCCACCTCGCCCTCCAGCGGGTCGTGGTACTTGGTGTCGCGGACGATGACACAGCGGGCGGGGAGGTTGACGCCCCACGCGAGCGTCGAAGTGGAGAAGAGGACGGCAATCTTCCCCTCCTTGAACCACTGCTCGATGCGGTCGCGGTCGTCCTTCGAGAGGCCGGCGTGGTGGAAGGCGACCCCGTCGAGGACGGCCTTGTGGAGGCGGTCGTCGCTCAACTCCTTCGCCACTTGGTGAAAGTCGTAGTCGCCGCGAGCGCCGACGGGCACGTCGCGTTCGGCGAGTTCGTCGCGGGTCTTCGCGGCGGCGCTGACCGCGTCCTGTCGGGAGGCGACGAAGACGAGCGCCTGCCCGTCCTCGCGGACGTGGGGTTCGGCGAGATCGAGGGCGCGGTAGAGCCGGCGGTACTTGTCCGCGAAGGAGTTCTCACCGTGCGTGTAGGTCTTGACGCCGGTCTGGAGGTCGACGGGGCGGTACTCGTCGCCGAAGGCGAAGGTGGCCTCGGGCGGGGCGTCGAGCCACGCCGCCACGTCCTCGACGTTGGGCATGGTCGCGGAGAGGGCGACGAAGCGAGGGTCACAGAGCCGACGGAGGCGGGAGACGGTGACCTCCAGCACCCCGCCGCGGCGTTCGGAGTCGAGGAGGTGGACTTCGTCGATGACGGCGCAGTCCACGTCGGTCACGAAGTCGTAGCGCCGGGAGTCGTGTTTGCGGGTAGCCGAGTCGAGTTTCTCGGGCGTCATCACCAGTACGTCGGCGCGGCGGGCGCGGCGCGGGTTCAGGTCGCGTTCGCCGGTGACGACGTAGACGGAGTAGCCGAGGTCCTCGAACCGCTCCCACTCGCTCTCCTTCTCGTTGGTGAGGGCGCGCATGGGGGCGATAAAGAGCGCAGTACCCCCCTCGCTCAGCGTCTTGCAGATGGCGAGTTCCGCGAGCGCAGTCTTGCCGCTGGCGGTGGGCGCCGACGCGACGACGTTGTGATCCGTCTCGACGATGACGGGCAGCGCCTCCCGTTGCATCGCGTTGAACTCCTCGAAGTCGAAGGCGTCTGCGAATTCCGGGACGGCGTCGGCGACCTTCACGCGGTCGGCACCTCCGGGAGAGTGTGGGCGCCGGACAGAAGCATAGGAGAGTCGCGGGGCCGGGGCGTCAAAGGCGTTTCCGTCGGGGGCGACGGTCGTCGTTGCGGTGTGTCAGGACCGGCGTGTCGCCGTCACGCTCGAGCGGCGGAACGGGACTCAGTTCCAGCAGACCGGCTTCGATGAAACCCTCCGCAACGGACAGGACTCGAATGGTGACTACGGAGGACGTCGTCCTAACGTTGACACTGGCACTCTCACTGCATACATATTGAGCACACAATCCCGAACGTGGATGTCATTGCAGACAGTTTCGTCGGTGTACTCGTTTTTCTAGCGCGCTGAGTCGGGGATCAACGCGGCGGAGTTGAGGGTTCAGGTTGAGTCCGAAGTTGCGAATGGTCCCATCGAGGGAAACATATTAGTATTTACTTGTATAAGCTAATGCTGATATGAACGAGGACGCGATCGCCGACGGACCTGCGGAAGGCGCTGGGACCTGCTGTGCACCGTCCGGTGACGTCAACTCGGACGCGATGGCGGCGGACCTCCAAGTGCTGACCGCGATGGGGAACGACACGCGATACGAACTGCTACGCCGAATCGCGAACGCCGACGACGGCGTCTGCGTCTGCGATCTCGAAGCCGCAGTCGGCGTCAGTCAGAGTGCCGTCAGCCAAGCGCTCTCCCGCTTGTACACCGCAGGGCTGGTCACGCGCCGCAAGGAAGGGTCCTGGCGGTACTACGAACCGACTGAAACGGCCGCGGCCCTCCTCGAAACACTCGACGACCTGCGAGGTACCCATGAGTAACGAGACTGACACGGTGGCCGGTGACCGCGACCCCGAGGAGACCCGCAAGATGGTGCGCGAACGCTACGGGACTATCGCTTCGGACGGTCTGGACTGCTGTGGCGATGTCGGCATCGATGTCACCGACGACGGTGGATGCTGTGACGGCAACACGGACGTGACCGGAAGCGAACGCCTCGGCTACGACGCGGACGATGTCGCGTCGGTCGCCGATGGTGCAGACCTCGGCCTCGGGTGTGGAAACCCGAAGGCGTTCGCCGAGATGGCGCCCGGCGAGACAGTGCTCGACCTTGGCTCCGGTGCGGGCTTCGACTGCTTCCTCGCTGCACAGGAGGTCGGCCCGGACGGCGACGTCATCGGTGTCGACATGACACCAGAGATGGTCTCGAGAGCGAGGGAGAACGTGGCGAAGAACGGCGCCGACAACGTCGAGTTCCGCCTCGGCGAGATCAGTCACCTTCCCGTTGCCGACGCAACCGTCGACGTCGTCATCTCGAACTGCGTCGTCAACCTCGCCCCGGAAAAACAACGCGTGTTCGACGACGCCTACCGTGTCCTCACGCCCGGCGGCCGCGTCGCCATCTCGGACGTCGTCCAAACCGCGCCGTTCCCCGACGACGTCAAGATGGACCCGGACTCGTTAACTGGCTGTGTCGCCGGTGCGTCAACCGTCGACGCCCTTGAATCGATGCTCGACAGTGCCGGCTTCGAAGCAATCGAGATAGCGCCCAAGGACGAGAGCACCGAGTTCATCAGCGACTGGGACGCTGACCGCGACCTCGGTGACTACCTCGTCTCCGCCACTATCGAGGCCCGGAAACCAGCGCACGACACCTGACTGACCAACAGGTACGGGCGGTCCCGACCACGTAACCACTCCGACGGACCGGTTAAACGTACTCCTGCACATCGAGGAGTGCTGTCTCGATACTGGCGACATGCTGCGTCCTTCGCGAGTTCGCGATACGCCCGCGGAATCCGCTGTAGTCTCAGCTTCCAACGTGGTCAGACTGGCGCCGTAGACTCGCCGGACTCGGCTATTCAGCGCGGGATCCGGAACCGATCACCGACTGCGGAATCCAACGGAGCCATCAGACCCTCTCATACGGTTTATTGTAAGTCATTACCGGCGGGTCGCCGAGACGGTCCGGCGACCCGCCGGTAAACAGTTACAATAATCCGTATCAGTCGGTCGGGTCGGCGGTGGCGTCGGAATCGGTGTCCGCGTCGTCGGGCGGGGCCGTGTCCGTCTCCACGCCCTTTGCCGCGTCCGCGAACAATCCACCGCGGACGGCGGCAGCGTAGTACGCCCCCACTCCGACCGCGGCGACGACGTTCGATCCCGTGACCGCCCAGAAGATGGCGGGCATCCCCCAGTCGAGGCCGGGTGCGACGGCCACGCCCAGCACGGACACCGACGCCGTCGCGGGGAGGGCGAGGGCGGCGACGGGCAGGCGCACCGCCCAGTATTTCAGCAGGTCGGCGACGAAACTCGTGCGGGTGCGACCCGCGCCGTTGAACCCCGCGAGCAGGAGGTCGACGGCGCCGATGGCGGGGTAACCGTACGCGAGGATGGTGAGATACTGGACGGTGAGGGCGTAGCCGTCGCCGGCGAGGTCGGGGACGAAGATGCGGGCGACTGGACCGGGGACGAACCACTGGACGACGCCGAGGAGGGCGAGCGAGCCGGCGGCGACGGCGACGCCGACGCGGGTGGTGCGCCGGGCGCGCGTCGGGCGGTCGGCGCCGACGTTCTGGCCGACCATGCTCTGTGCCGCCTGTCCGAGGCCGCGAGAGGGGAGGACGGCGACGCTGGCGACGCGAGCGCCGACGGTGTAGGCGGCGAGGCCGGCCGCACCGCCGGCGATAGCGACGACACCGACCAGCAGGACGCGGACACTCTGGCTGACGACCTGTTGGCCCGTGATCGGCGCCCCGACCGAGAGGAGTTCGCGGAAGTCGGCGGCGGTAAGGGAGAGGTGGCGACGCGAGAGGTTCATGCGGGGACCGAGCGCGAGGCCGAGTGCGAGGAGGAGGCCGGCGGCGTAGCCGGCGACCGTGGCGAGCGCCGCACCCTCGATACCCAACTGCGGGAAGATCCACCAGCCGAAGATGAGGAACGGGTCGAGGACGACGTTGACGGCGACGGTGGCGATGTTGATCCAGAGGGAAGCGCGGGAGTCACCGCGGCCGACGAAGCCGGCTTCGAGCGCGTCGCTCGCACCCGCGAGGGGAAGGCCGAGGGCGACGACCCCGAGATAGAGGGCGGCACCGGGCGCCACGTCGGGACCGGCGCCGACGAGGCGGACGATGGGGTCGGCACCGAGGGCGACGGCGCCGCCGACGAGGGCGCCGACGACGACAGCGAGGGCGAACCCGTGGACGACCATGCGGCGGGCGCCGGCATCGTCGTCGGCGCCGACGCGCTGGGAGACGAGAATCTGCGTGCCGACGAAGGGCGTCACGAGGAGGGCGAAGAGGAGACCGAGGACGGGGATAGTGAGGCCGACGGCGGCGACGGCCGTCTCGCCGAGGCGGCCGAGCCAGAAGGTGTCGATCACCTGCTGGGCGACGCGGACGACGTTCTGGGCGACCAGCGGGAGGGCGAGGCCCACGAGCGTCCGCGGAATCGATCCGTCGACGATGGCTTCCCGCCGGTCGCTCATCCGTGGCGTGCGTTCACCAACCACGGCCATAGACGTATCGATTGAGGTGACTGGCAGGACGATCCGTAAGCCACAGCCAGTCGGGTGCCGCCGACACGGAAGGCGTAAATCGCCCCGGCGCCTATCGCCGCCGTGGCACGACCGCTCCGTTTTCGACACGCCCCCGGTCGCTGGACCGAGGGCCGCGTCCGCGCCGAGGTGTTCGACCCGCTCGACGCCAACCTCGGCGCGACCTGGAATCAGCCGTGGTTCAAACCGCCCGAGGGCTACGACTCCCGGCGGTTCGACATGGACAACGGCGACACCGCACTCTTCTGCTGGACCGACGGCGAGGCGTACTGGCTGGGCAACACCGAGACGCCGTCGAGCCTCTGGCGCACCGACAAGTACGGCTTCGACGAGGTTCCCACACCCGTCGCGGAGTGGGCCGAACGCGAACTCCGCGCGGAACTCCACGAACAGTCGCCGTGGCTGGAAGCCTACCCCCATCTCTCGTGGTTCTTCCTCCCCGTCTTCCTCTCGAAGGACGGCCGCTGGACCACCCGCGAGTTCTTCGACGAACACGCGGCGGGCTTCCCGGACGCCGACGCCGACGACGCGCTGGCGTTCTACGAATCCTTCCTGTCGGCCGGCGTCCTCGACGACTATCGCGAGACGATGGCGGGCAAACTCGGCACCTCGGAACGACTCGATCTGACGCGGATGGCGGCGACGATGGGCGAGTTCCACGCCGCGAAACTCCTCAACGACGCGGGCTACGACGTGGTGCCCGAGGTAGAAGTGACGACCGGACACTCTATCGACTTCCAGGCGCGGAGTCGGGAGGGCGAGCAGCCGTTGGTGGAGGTCACACGGCCGCTTCCGCCCAACCGCCGGTCGGCGGGGACGCCCGTCGCCGCCGTCCGCGACACGGCACAGACGAAGACGAACGGTCAGCTTTCCGCCCACGCCGGCGGGGTCGTCCTGTTCGTCGACTGCTCGTCGTTCCCGGACGACGACTGGTTCGCGGTCAGGGACGCGATGCCGGACGTGGGACACCGGCCCGCCGTCGTCTATCGCGTCCGGCCGGACGGGCACGTCGCCGGGTACACGAAAGGCTCGGTGCCGCTAGAACTGGGCTCGATTCTCGACTGACGCGGTAACGGTAGCCGCGGAAAATCGTCGTTGTCGGATGCGAAATGGGTCGCACCGCTGAGACACTCGCTTCGAAATCGTCGGCTGGCGACGAGACGGCCGATCAGAGCGACAGCGGTGTCGGACCGGACTCGCCGAGGGCCGTCGGGTCGCGGTCGCTGTAGAAGCGCCGACCGATGGCCTTGTGACCGACGGCGGAGCGAACGGAGAGACGCACGTCCTCCGGCCCCTCGAACTCCTCCGTCCCGAGACGGGCGAGCACGTCGCCGACGCGCTCGGTTCCGCGCTGGAGTTCGAGTTCGTGGTCGCCGTGGTCGGCGATGATTTCGTCGGTGGTAATCGGGAATTCGAGGGCGTCGATCATTTCGCCAGTGCCGTTGAACTTCATCACTAGGTTCCACACGTTCGATAACTATAATGGTTTTCCATGTACGACCTTAGTCCGACAGGAGTCTTTAATCATCCTTAATTGAGAATTGCTCACACGAGACGTGGTCGCAAGGTCTTTCGGGGGTGGCGGTGAGGTGCGAGTATGGACGTGGTGGCCGACCTGCACGTACACACGACGGCTTCGGACGGTCGGCTGACCCTCGCGGACCTCCCGGCTGCGGCGCGACGGGGCGGTGTCGACGTCGTCGCCGTGACCGATCACGACCGCCTGCATCCGGGGCTGGACGCGCCGGTGACCACGCTGGACGGCGTGACGGTGATCCGCGGCGTCGAACTGCAGGTGGAGACGGCGACGGGGCGGGTGGATCTGCTGGCGTACGGCGTCGAGGAGACGCCGGCGCTCCGGGCGGAACTGGATCGCATCCAGACCGACCGGATCGAGCGCGCGCGCCGTATGGCCAGCCGGATCGAAGACCGGCTAGACGTCGACCTCGACGTGGCGTTCGAACCCGGCGTCGGACGCCCACACGTCGCCCGCGCCGTCGACGAGAGCGAGGCCGACTGCGACTACGCGGGCGCGTTCGACCGGTTCATCGGCGACGACGGCCCCTGCTACGTCTCGCGGGACGTGCCGAGCGTCGAGCAGGGGATCGATCTCCTGTCGGCCGCGTCGCCGGTCGTCTCGCTCGCCCACCCGTTCCGGTACGCCGACCCCGACGCGGCGCTGGCGCTCGCGCCCGACCTCGACGCCATCGAGCGGTACTATCCGTACGGCCGGGAGGTCGACGAGACGCGGCTCGACGCGGTGATCGAGCGGTACGACCTGCTGGCGACCGGAGGGAGTGACGCGCACGACCGACGGCTTGGCGTCACCGGCCTCTCGGCGGCAGCGTACGCCCGGATCGCGTCTCGTCTGCCGGATGCGCAGGGTTAAACCGGTGGGAGTACCAAGTGAACCTATGAACTGCCACTACTGTGATCGCGAGGCCGCCTACGCCGCCGAGAAGGAGGGCATCCGCGTCGGCCTCTGCGAGAGCCACTTCCGCGAGCGTCTGGAGGAACTCGCGGAATCCGACGATCTTGCCGCCCTGCGCGAGAAGATCGATATCGACCGCACCGAGTAGTCCCTTCTTCGGTCCCCCCTACAATACGGTCCCGAACCAGAGATAGAGGCCCGCGAGGATCGACTCGAACGAGAGCGTGCCGAGTGCCGACAGGACGACGAACCGGCGGTCGTCCATGCCGGCGAGACCGGCGGGGACCGTCACCATCCCACGCGTGAACAGGAGCGTGTTGCTCACCGGGACGACCACCGGTCCCCACCGGTCGAACCACCCCTCGAACCGGTCGAGGGCGTCGTCGCTGACGCGGAACCACCGCGACTGAAGCAGGCGCTCGCGGCCGGCCCGCTTGGCCACCGTGAAGAGCGCGTACTGGCCGATCGTCGCGCCGACGACGGCGACGGCGACGATCAGCACGGCGTTCGTGAGAGTGCCGCCGAGGAGGGCGAGCGCTCCCGGGACGACGAGTTCGCTCGGGACGACGTACAGCAACATCGCCCCTTCGAGGACGAACACGCCGAGGAGGACGAGAAGTCCGTAGTCGGCGGCGAGGAGATCCCGGAGCGTGGTGGGTAGCTGCGAGACCTGGAGCGGGGAGAGCACGTCCGTCCGTCCGACCCGTGGGGACAAATCGGTTACTCATCCGCGGGAACGACGGGGTTTTGAGCGTGCCCGCCGACGCGTAGGGTATGCATTCGACCGACCGACCGCGCCGGCTCCGCCGCGACGGCGTGCGTTCGCTGGTCAGCGAGACCGAACTCCGCGCGACCGACCTCGTCGCCCCCGTGTTCGTCGACGCGACGACCGACGAACGCGTCCCAATCGAGTCGATGCCGGGCCACGAACGCGTCCCCGTCGACGACGCGGTGGCCCGCGTCGAGGAAGTGCTCGAGACGGGCGTCGAAGCCATCATCCTCTTCGGCATCCCCGAATCGAAAGACGCCGAGGGGTCACGCGCGTGGGCCGAGAACGGCGTCGTCCAGCGAGCGACCCGCGCCATCACCGCCGAGACGGACGCGACGGTCATCACCGACGTGTGTCTCTGCGAGTACACCGACCACGGGCACTGCGGGGTACTGGAACCGGACGCACGGGAGGACCCGACGCTGACCGTCGACAACGACGCGACGCTCGACCTGTTGGCGCGGACGGCCGTCTCGCAGGCGGAAGCCGGGGCGGATATGGTCGCCCCCTCCAGCATGACCGACGGGATGGTGGGCGCCATCCGGACCGCCCTCGACGACGCCGGCTTCGAGGACGTGGCGATCATGTCCTACGCCGCGAAATACGAGAGCGCGTTCTACGGCCCGTTCCGTGACGCCGCGGACGGCGCCCCAGCCTTCGGTGACCGCCGACACTACCAGATGGACCCCGCGAACGGCCGCGAAGCGCTCCGGGAGGTCCGCCTCGACGTGGAACAGGGCGCGGACGTGCTGATGGTGAAACCCGGCCTCCCCTACCTCGACGTGGTGAGCGCCGTCCGCCGGGAGTTCGACCGTCCCGTGGCGGCCTACAACGTCAGCGGCGAGTACGCGATGCTCCACGCCGCGGCGGAGAAAGGGTGGCTGGATCTGGACGCGGTAGCGACGGAATCGCTGCTCGCGCTCAAACGTGCCGGGGCCGACATGATCGTGACGTACTTCGCCGAAGACGTCGCGCCCAACTGCTGATCGGCCGTCTGGAGCGCCGCGAACGAGCGGCGCGGCCGGACGCACAGCCGAACGAAATAGTTGGATTTTTTACACAACGTTCGTCCACTTATCCGGCAGGATTGGTCGAGAGGCTGGCCAATTTACGTCCTTATACAACCCTTATCTACTATTAAATCGGACGAACATCCACGGTAGGCCGCCTATTTAGTCATTTGTCAACGCCAATCCTTATATTATGTCGTAACGGTACGTTCTATCGCAACACGGAGAACGAACATGGAAGAAGAAACCGGAAACACGAACGTCTGTCCAAGTAACGATAGCGGAGTAGCGGTGGAGGGGGCCGTATGCTGACGCCGCTCCAGATCGACCCGTCGGCGCTCGCCTCGGGCGTCAACAACGTCTGGGTCCTGACGGTCACCTTCCTGATCTTCTTCATGCACGCCGGCTTCGCCATGCTCGAGGCGGGGCAGGTACGCTCGAAGAACGTGGCGAACCAGCTGACGAAGAACATGCTGACCTGGAGCGTGGGCGTCATCGTCTACTTCCTGGTCGGTGCGGGCGTCTCCAGCATCGTCGGCGGCAACGCCGATCCGTTCGGCTACATCGCCGGCGGCTCCGACGCGTGGATCGGCTGGCTCTTCGGTGCGGTGTTCGCCATGACGGCGGCGACCATCGTCAGCGGGGCCGTGGCGGGACGCGCGAAACTCCGCGCGTACGTCACGTACACCATTCTCCTGTCGGCGGTCATCTACCCGGTCGTCACCGGTCTCACCTGGGCCGGCGGCTTCCTGACCACTATCGGACCGGGCTTCCAAGACTTCGCGGGCGGCATGATCGTTCACGGCATGGGCGGCATCGCCGGCCTCACGGCCGCGTGGGTGCTCGGCCCCCGGATGGACCGCTACAACGAGGACGGCTCGGTGAACATCATCCCCGGTCACTCGCTCACCTTCGCGGTGCTGGGGACGCTCATCCTCTGTTTCGGCTGGTACGGCTTCAACGTCGGCACGGCGGCCTCGGTGTTCGTCGTCGAGGAGGGCTCCGTCGCCCTCGGCGCCTTCGCCGACACGGTCGGCCGCGTCGCGCTGACGACCACCCTCGGCATGGCCGCAGGCGCCATCGGCGCCGGCACCGCCGCCCTGGGCAAGACCGGTAAGGTCGACACGCTGTACGTCGCGAACGGGATGCTCGCCGGCCTCGTCGGCATCACGAGCAACACCAACGCGATCACGTGGGTCGGTGCCCTCGTGATCGGCGGCCTCGCCGGCGCGCAGCTCCCCATCGTCTTCGAGTTCGTCGAGAAGCGCCTCAAGATCGACGACGTGTGTGCGGTGTTCCCGGTCCACGGCTCCGCCGGCGTGCTCGGTGCGATCCTCTTCCCGCTCTTTGCCATCCCCGGCTACTCGGTCAGCTTCGTCGGCCAGATCGCCGGCGTCGCGGTCATCGCCGGCTGGACCATCGTCGCGACGGCGCTGGTGTTCGGCGTCCTCAAGATGCTGGGTCAGGCTCGTGTCGACCCCGAACACGAGCGTGAAGGTCTCGACGTGGCCGAACACGGTGTCAACACCTACCCCGAATTCGGCGAACCCGACGTGATGGCAGACGGCGGCGACAACCAGATCATCCGCACGGACGGCGGCGAGCGCGACATCAAGATGGTCGTCGCCATGCTCCGCCCGGAGAAACTCGGTGACGTGAAACAGGCCATCGCGGAAGTCGGTGCGCCCTCGATCACGGTGACGAACGTCTCCGGCCGCGGCTCCCAGCCCGCGAAGAAGGGCCAGTGGCGCGGCGAGGAGTACACCGTCGACCTGCACCAGAAGGTGAAAATCGAGTGCGTCGTCGCGGACGTGCCGGCCGAGGACGTGGCCGACGCCATCCGCGAGAGCGCCAACACTGGCGAACCCGGCGACGGCAAGATCTTCATCATGCCCGTCGACGACGCGATTCAGGTCCGCACGGGCAAGACGGGTCCGGACGCGGTCTGATCGACGGACCTCTCGGCGCGATACGGCCCCGGAGCACCACGCGGCTTTTTCGACGAAACCCCGTACATTCTTTCCCCAGTGGCACACAGCGGTAGCTATGAGCCACGACGAATCGCGGGAGCTGTACGACCGAGCACTGTCGGTGCTCGCCGGTGGCGTCAACTCGTCGGTGCGGGCGTCGATGCCGTACCCCTTCTTCGTCGAACGCGGCGACGGCGCGCACGTTATCGACGCCGACGGCAACCGCTATCTCGACTACGTGATGGGCTACGGTCCCCTGCTGTACGGCCACGACCTCCCCGACTCGGTGGAGGCGGCGGTCCAGTCACACGTCAGTTCCGGGCCGATGTACGGCGCGCCGACCGAGGTGGAAGTCGACCTCGCCGAGTTCGTCGCGCGACACGTCCCATCCGTCGAGATGATCCGCTTCGTCAACTCGGGGACGGAGGCGACCGTCTCGGCGGTCCGCCTCGCGAGGGCGTACACCGGCCGCGACAAGATCGTCGTCATGCAGGGCGGCTACCACGGTGCCCAGGAGTCGACACTCGTCGAAGGCGGACCGGAGGGCGCCCAGCCCTCCTCGCCCGGCATCCCCGACTCCTTCGCTGAGCACACCCTCCCCGTCCCGTTCAACGATCCCGAGACGGTGACCGACGTGTTCGAGGAACACGGCGACGAAATCGCGGCCGTCCTCACCGAACCCATCCTCGGCAACATGGGCGTCGTGATGCCCGTCGACGGCTTCCACGAGACGCTCCGCGAACTCTGTGACGAACACGGTTCGCTCCTGATCTTCGACGAGGTGATCACGGGCTTCCGCGTCGGCGGCCTCGGCTGTGCCCAGAGCGAGTTCGGCGTCACACCCGACCTGACGACGCTGGGGAAGATCGTCGGCGGTGGCTTCCCCGTCGGCGCCGTCGGCGGCCGGGCCGAAATCGTCGAACACCTCACCCCCGGCGGCGACGTGTTCCAGTCGGGCACCTTCTCGGGCCACCCGGTGACGATGGCCGCCGGCCTCGAAACCCTGCGCTACGCCGCCGAGAACGACGTGTACGACCACGTGAACGCGCTGGGCGAGCAACTGCGCGCGGGCATCACGGACATTCTGGAGGAGCGCGCGCCCGAGTACACCGTCGTCGGCACCGGGAGCATCTTCAAGACCATCTTCACCCGGCACGGCGAGGGCGGCGAGGGTCGCTGTGAGGCGGGCTGTCGCCAGCGCACGGACTGCCCGAACTACGACGCCTGTCCCAAGACGGGCGCGGACGTGGCCGCCGCCGAGACCAACCGCTGGGAACGCGTGTTCTGGCAGGAGATGAAAGAGCGCGGGATCTTCCTCACCGCCAACCAGTTCGAGGCGCAGTTCGTCAGCTACGCCCACACCGAAGAGGACATCCAGCGGACGCTGGACGCGTATCAGGAAGCGCTGTAGGCCGAGCACCGCTCGACAGTGTGCGACACGAGAGACGGCCGTTACCAATCGGGGCGGATAGTGTGAGCGCACACTACGATTTATGCAGGGTGATCACCTACTCGTAGGCATGAGCAGTGAGAACGTCGACTCCGAGAGCAAAGTGTCGGGGAATCAAGCGAACATCCCCGCTCGCATCCGCCGGGAACTCGACATCGACGACGGCGACACGCTCCGCTGGCACATCGAGGACGACGGCACGCTCCGCGTCCGGGTCGTTCAGCAGCGAAGCGGCACGTTCAGCGACTTCGACGGCTACGACGGTGAGCAGGAGACCGCAGTCACGACCGACCACGACGCGTGGGGCGTCGACACGGAATAGATGCCGCGAGCACTCCTCGATACGACCGTTCTCTTCGCCGCTGCGTACCGTCGTGACGAGGCACACGACGAGGCCCTCGCCATCCTCACGGGCATCGATACCGCCGACCTTCCGGAGGCAGTGATTCTCGACTACGTGCTCGCAGAAACGCTGAACGGACTGACAACCCACGCCGGACACGCGGCTGCCGTCGACTTTCTCGACCGAATAGAGGAGAACGCGCGCTTCCACATCGACGCCCTGACCGCGGACGAGTTCGCGACGGCGAAAGCGCTCTTCCGACAGCACGAGCAGTTCTCGTTCGTCGACGCCGCTATCGTGGCGTATATGCAAGCGGAGGGGCTCGGCTACCTCTACGCGTTCGACGACGACTTCGACGCCGCCACGGATGTCTACCGCCTCGACACGGCGACCGATCCCTATCAGCCGGAGTGATGTTCGCGGTCACCCCTCGTCTGCCCGCTCGTGATACGGCGGGACGAAGATATCCGCCTCGACCATCTTCTCGATCTGTCGCTCCGTCACCTCCTCGGCGTACGTCTCGTGATCGACCGGCTGGCGGTCGAGCCACAGATTTTTGGGGTAGATCTCCCGGTCGTAGATGGGCCGGATGAGTTCGGTGCGGAGGTCCTTGATCCAGTTCGTGAGCGGCGACTCGGTGCGGTGTTCGCGCAGGCCCTCCACGTCGACGGGCGCAGCGCAGTAGGAGGAGCCAGCGCCATACTCGTGTTCCGCGAGGATCTGGCCCCGGTGGTCGACGACCATCGACCCGCCGCCGAAGGTGTCGACCGGCGTCTCGGCGTCGGGCGTGACGTAGTAGGTGCCGAGGTTCGGCGCGACGACGTAACACGTGTTGTCGAGCGCCCGCGCCCGGTTCTGAATCTCCCAGCTATCGTTCGCCACCAGCGGTTCGGGACACGCGATCCGGCAGATCACCTCCGCGCCGTTCATGGCGAGGCCGCGGACGTACTCGGGGTAGGCCCCCTCGATGGCGAGCGAGATGCCGATGCGGCCGATATCGGTGTCGACGACTGGGAAGATGTCGTCGAGGTCGTCGCCGTAATTCTCCCGCCAGTCGTCCCACACGTCGTGAGGCGAAACCGAGCGCTCCACAGGCAACAGGGGGGTCACCTTCCGGTGCGTGTGGACGATGTCGCCGTCGGGGTCGATGACGAAGGCGGTGTTGTAGAACTTCTCGTCGTACTCCGGCGCCTTCTCCTTCGCGGAGGCGACGAGGTACACCTCGAACTCCTTGGCGTACTCCCCGAGCGTCTCGGTCTCGGGGCCGGGAATGTCGATGGCGATCTCCTCCCGGTACGTGGCGTGGTCCATGTCGAACACCTCGTCGGTGAACCCCTGGAGGGCGCCCTCGGGGAGGACGGCGAGTTTGACGGGGAGTTCGAGGCCGCTGAGCCACGTGGCCGCGGAGAGGGCTTCGTGGATGTGCTCCAGATTCTTCTCGATGTCGCTACGCTCCTCGGCTCCCCACACCGTCGGGGAGAGGCCGACCGCGTTGTACGTCGGGATCTTCGACATCGGTGGCGGCTACTCCGGGACGACGGGAATAGCTTCCCCCGCGCCGTCGTGTAGTCACCTCTGACGCCGCTGACGGCGGAACTGGTGGGCTTTTCACGCTCGGGGGCGACGGCTCGGATATGAGCACGCGCGGGACGATACGGCTAGCGACGCGCGGGTCCGACCTCGCCAGACGGCAGACGGCGAGCGTCCGCGACCGCCTCTCCGCCCGACGCCTCGACGTCGAGACGGTCGAGGTGTCGACCCGCGGCGACGAGATTCGGGACGAACTCATTCACCGCCTCGGGAAGACGGGCGCGTTCGTTCGGGCGCTCGACGAACAGGTACTCGACGGCGACGTCGACGCCGCGGTCCACTCGATGAAGGACATGCCGACCGAGTCGCCGCCCGAGTTAGTGGTCGCGGGCGTTCCCGAACGCGCGCCAGCGGGCGACGTACTCGTGACGCCCGACGGCGCCGAACTGGACGACCTGCCGGAGGGCGCCGTCGTCGGCACCTCGTCGCTCCGACGGGGCGCGCAGTTGCGGCGGGCGCGACCCGACCTGCAGGTCGAACCCCTCCGGGGCAACGTCGACACCCGACTGGAGAAGTTGCTGGCGCCGGGACTCCAGCGCGAACACCAGCGGCGGATGGACGCCGAGGACGAGGACGAGGGAGAACATCCCGACAACTTCGACCAACCGGTCGAGGAGTGGTTCGACGGCCTGACCGAACTGGAGCGGCAGGCGATGGAGCGCGCGGTCGAGACGGAGTACGACGCCATCGTTCTCGCAGAGGCGGGGCTGCGGCGAAGCGGGTTGCTCGATAGCGTCGAGACGACGCGCCTCCCGAAAGACGCGTTCGTCCCCGCGCCGGGACAGGGCGCCATCGCGGTGACGGCCCGCGGGGACGCGGAGGCGACGGAGACGATCCGCAACCTCGTCGACGACCCCGTGACGCGCGTCGAGACGACCGTCGAGCGGACGATACTCGCGGAACTCGGCGGCGGCTGTATCGCCCCTATCGGCGTCTACGCCGTCGTGCAGGGTGAGTACGTCCACGTGGCGGTGCAGGTCCTCTCGCTCGACGGGACGGAGGCAATCGAGCGGACGGCCGACCTCCCGATCACGGATCACGCCGACGCGGCGGCCGACCTCGCAGCCGACCTGCGAGCGGAGGGGGCGGCGGAGTTGATCGATCGGGCGCGCGAGGAGGCGGACGAGGACGAGGGTGAGGAGGCCGACGCGTGAGCGCGAGCGAGGACGCCCCCCGCGTTGCCGTCTTCCGCCCCGACGACGACCGTCTCGACGCGGCCCGGTCGCTCTTGACGGACCTCGGCATCGAGCCAGTGGCAGATCCGATGCTCGCGGTCGAGCCGACGGGCGAGCACCCGCAGGACGCCGACTACGTCGTATTCACGAGCAAGACGGGTGCCGAACTCGTCGCGGGGGAGTGGAAACCCGGCGACGCGACGGTCGTCGCCATCGGGCCGAAGACGGCCGACGCCCTCGAATCGGCGGGCTACGCGGTCGATCTGGTTCCCGACGACTACTCTTCGACCGGGCTGGTCGATCTATTGGCCGACCGCACCGAGGGCGCGAGCGTCGAAGTAGCCCGGAGCGACCACGGCAGCCCGGTTCTGCTCGACGGCCTGCGGGACGCGAGTGCAGACGTGCACGAGACGGTTCTCTATCGTCTCGTCCGACCCGAGGGCGCGGGCGAGTCGGCCGTCCTCGCCGCGGCGGGCGACCTCGACGCCGCCTGTTTCACCTCCTCTCTGACGGTCGAACACTTCCTCGATGCGGCGGACGAGCGCGGCATCCGATCCGCAGCAATCGTGGGCCTGAACGCGGCCGTCGTCGGTGTCATCGGAGAGCCGACGCGGGAGACGGCGGAATCGCTGGGCATCGAGGTTGACGTGGTGCCCGCCGAGGCGACGTTCGAGGCGCTGGCCCGCGAGACGGTCGCCGCGCTACGCGAGCGGTAGGGAGCGGGTCGAAGGTTTATCAGCGATGACGACCGACTCGACGACGATGGACGGACCCGTCCCCGAACTGGCCGCGCGGGCGGCGGCGTGTGCCGACCGCCTCCGCGACGCCGACTCGGTCCTGCTGGCCTCCCACATCGACGCCGACGGCCTGACGAGCGCCGCCGTCGCCGCGACGGCACTGGAGCGAGCGGGGATTCCCTTCGACACTGTCTTCGAGAAACAACTCGACGAGCCCGCTATCGCGCGTATCGTCGCGACGGAGCACGAGACGGTCCTCTTTACCGACTTCGGGAGCGGCCAACTCGACGTGATCGTCGACTACGCCGACGCCTTCACCCCCGTGATCGCGGACCATCACCAGCCAGCGGACGCGGAGACGGACTACCACTGCAACCCCCTGTTAGAGGGGCTGAACGGCGCGAGTGAACTCTCGGGTGCCGGGGCGGCGTACTGTCTCGCGCGGGCGCTTGGCGGGGACGAGAACCGCGACCTCGCGGCGCTCGCCGTCGTCGGCGCGGTGGGCGATATGCAGGCGGGCGTCGACGGCCTCACCGGCGCCAACGAGGGCATCGTGGCCGAGGGCGTCGACGCGGGCGTCCTACAGGAGGGGACGGATCTGGCGATGTACGGCCGGCAGACGCGTCCGCTCCCGAAACTGCTGGAGTACGCGAGCGACGTGCGGATTCCGGGGATCACGGGCGACGAATCCGGTGCTGTGCGCTTTCTCTCCGACCTCGACGCCGACCTCCGAGCGGACGGCGAGTGGAAGCGGTGGGTCGATCTGACCGCCGACGAACGGCAGACGGTGGCGAGCGCCCTCCTGAAGCGGGCGGTGGCGAGCGGCGTCCCCGCGAGTCGGGTAAACGACCTGATCGGGACGACCTACACCCTCACCGCCGAAGAGGAAGGGACGGAACTACGCGACGTGAGCGAGTTCTCGACGCTCCTGAACGCGACGGCACGGTACGAGCGCGCAGATGTCGGCCTCGCGGTGTGTCTGGGCGACCGCGGCGCGGCGCTGGATCGTGCCCGGACGCTCCTTCGCAACCACCGCAAGAACCTCTCGGAGGGGCTGGAACTCGTGAAATCGGAGGGCGTGACGATAGAGGATCACGTGCAGTGGTTCGACGCGGGGACGAAAATTCGGGAAACCATCGTCGGTATCGTGGCGGGGATGGCGCTGGGGGCGGACGGCGTCCGGCGGGACCGACCGATCGTCGCGTTCGCGAGCGTGGAGCCACGCTCCACGGAGAGTCGGCCGGAGGCCGACGACGAGGGAGAAGTGAAGGTGTCGGCCCGCGGGTCGCACACCCTCGTCCGACAGGGACTCGACCTCTCGACCGTCATGCGCGAGGCGGCGCGGTCGGTCGGCGGCGACGGCGGCGGGCACGACGTGGCCGCGGGGGCGACGATTCCCGCCGGCGAGCAGGCGGCGTTCGTCGCCGCGGCGGACGAACTCGTCGCGGCGCAGTTGGAGTAGGCGAATATGTGCGGGCGAAGGCTCACGCCCCACACCGGGGTAGCCTCAGCTATGAGCGAGACGATCCAGCGGAACGTCGTCGACTCAGTGGAGGGACTGATCGGCGAGACGCCGCTGCTCCGGCTGGACGGCTTCGCCGATGGCCTCCTCGGGAAGGTAGAGGCGGCGAACCCGTACTCGGTGAAAGACCGGATCGCACAGGCGATGATCGACGCCGCCGAGGCGTCGGGCGAGTTGCCGCCGGGCGGAACGGTCGTCGAGTCGACCAGCGGGAACACGGGCATCGGGCTGGCGACGGTGGCGGCCGCCCGCGGCTACGACTGCGTCCTGACGATGCCCGAGTCCATGTCCGTCGAACGCCGGACGATGCTCGCCGCCCTCGGCGCCGAACTCGAACTGACGCCGGCCGAGGAGGGGATGGGCGGCGCGAACCGGCGGGCGGCGGAGTTGGCCGACGCCGACGACGCCGTCCTCGTCGGGCAGTTCGAGAACGAGGCGAACCCGCGCGCCCACCGGGAGACGACCGGGCCGGAAATCTGGCGGGCGACGGGCGGCGACGTGGACGCCGTCGTCGCTGGGGTGGGAACCGGCGGAACCATCACCGGCGTCGGGGAGTTCTTCGCGGACCGGGGCGCGGACGTGCGGCTGGTCGCCGTCGAACCCGCAGAGTCGCCGACCATCTCCGAACAGTGCGCGGACGGGCACGACATCCAGGGAATCGGCCCGGGCTTTCTCCCCGAAGTGTTGCGCACCGACCTGCTCGACGAGGTGCGAGCGGTCACGGGCGACGCGGCGCGCGACGCCGCCCGACGACTGGGTCGAGAGGAAGGCTTGCTCGTCGGCATCTCCTCGGGGGCGGCGCTGGCGGCGGCGACCGAGTACGCGACGGAACACCCGGAGGAGACGACGGTGGTCGTCCTCCCCGATAGCGGCGAGCGCTACCTCTCGACGGACCTGTTCGACGCGGAGTAGCGACACCGAGTATCACCCGTGAGACGCCAACGGGAGGCGAATGCGGTCGTGTGGCGACTCGCTTCCCCCGCTCCCGACACCTATCAGATAAAAATATAAAGATAAAAACCCGTTCGGACCCTATAAATATCACAGATGAGAACAGGGCCGGATCGACGCGTCGGATCGGGCGGCGCGACCAACGGATCGAGGCGGCTGTTAGGGGGGATCGTAACTGTCCGTCGATTCTCGCCGTATCGTCGCGACGAGAATCGACGATGACGTCCGGTCCCCCCTACGTGAGCCCTCCAGAAGCCCGCCGCGCCCAGAGTACGGTCATCGGCGTGGTGCTCGTTATCGGCCTCGCGGTGGCCGGGACGACAGCCGTGCTGGTGGTCGGCGGCAGTGCGCTCCAGGACGTTCGGGATCAGGCGAGCGCCGGCCAGGCCGAACTCGCCATGTCGACGGTCGACTCCGAAGTCAGTGAAGTCGCACTCGGATACGCCCAGACGCGGCGCGTATCCCTCGGCGGGCAGGGACAGGCGGCGGTCGACGAGTCCGCGGGGCGGATAACCATCGAGCGGATGGGCGCCAACGCCACCGGGCCGCCGCTCGTGAACACGACGATGGGGGCGGTGACGTACCGAACCGGAGGGACGACCGTCGCGTATCAGGGCGGCGGCGTCTGGCGCGAGGAGTCGGGGCAGGCGCGCATGATCTCGCCCCCGGAGTTCCACTATCGCTGGGGCACGAGCACGGGCGGCGATCCGACCCTGACCTTCCCGCTGGTCGTCCTCCGCGGGTCGGCGTCCTCGTCGGAGGCGTTGCGGTTCTCCGACGGGCCGACGCGGGCCGCGTTCCCCAACGCCAGCGCGGGGCGGCAGAACCCGCTGGACGCGGGCAGTGTGCGTGTGACGATCCGGAGCGACTACTACCGGGCGTGGGCCGACTACTTCGAGACGCGGACCGACGCGGATTCGGTGACCGTGATAGACGCGAATCGGTCGGTCGAAGTCGTCCTCAGCGTCCCGACGCGGGGGCGGGAGATTCGGAACTCCATCGCCGCCCGGTCGCCGACGGTGACGGTGCAGGGTGGCGCGACCGTCGACAGCTACAACTCCTCCGAGGGGACCTACCCCGCGACACGGGGTGAGAACGGGAGCGTCTACGTGGGCGAGGACCTCGTCAACGCTGGCGGGGGGACCATCTACGGCGACATGCGCGTCGACGGCGACTTCGAGGCCGGCGGCGGCATCGACGTAGAGGGACAGTTGATCGTCGACGGCGACGCGGACCTCTCGGGCGGCGGCGTCAGCGTCGACGAGAAGATCGTCGCCGACGGCGACCTCTTCCTCGGCGGCGGCGGGAATCTGGACAGCCCGGCCGTCGTCAGCGGGCGGGTGGTCGAGACGGGCGGCGGCGTCACGGTGAACGAGGACGTGAAGGCAGGCGGCGACTACGCGAGCAGTTCCGGGACGGTCAACGGCGACGTGCACGTCGGCGGCGACTTCTACCCGGCGAACGGGCAGAACATCAACGGCGACCTGACGATGGCGGGGACGTTCGAGGACAGCGGCGTCTGGCCGAACGTCAACGGCAACGTCGTGGAGAACGGTCCGCAACCGGATCTGAGTGCGGTGTCGGTGGCGCGGAATCTGCAGCCACCGACCCTCCAGCCCATCGACCACACCATCGAGACGCGTCTCTCCACCGCCGCGGCGACGAACGACAACGCGGGGAGCGACGCCGACCGGATCGAGGCCGGGAACTGCGGGGGCGCGTACGCCGACTGTACGCTCACCAACGGCACCTACTACCTCGACGAGATGGCGCTCTCGGGCGGCGACCACCTCACGTTCGACACCAGCGGCGGGCCGATCTATCTCGTCGTCGACGGCGACGTGTCGACCACGGGCGGGTCGCCGGTCGACGTGACCGGGTCGAACAGGGTCCACGTCTACGCCACCGGCGACTACGAGATTCGGACCGACTGGACGAGCGTGGGCGACCGCGGCGACCAGATCTGGCTCTACGGCACCAGCGAGTCGACGGTCACGGTGCAAAGCGGCGCGAACTTCTACGGCGTGATCTACGCCCCCGGGAACCAGGACGTCGCCGTGCGCGGCGGCGCGGAGGTGTACGGCGGCGTCGTCGGCGGCGTGAGCGACGTGCAGGGTGGGACGGCCGTCCACTACGACACGGTGCTCGCGGACCAGAAACCGGTGCTCACCGGCGGCGGCGGCGCGCCAGTCACGTTCCTGCACATCAGCGTCAACGAGATTCGGGTCGAGGACGGGTAGTAGGGTGACTCTATCGCGAGTTCCGATACTGCCTATAACCGTCCGACTTTTGCCGGACGGCGAGGTACGGGCGGGCATGGTCGATTTCGATCCCGAGAAGTTCGAGGACAAGTACGCCAACTACTTCACCGAACTCCAGCGGGCGTACAAGAACGCCTTCGAGACGATGAACGACCAGTTCGACTCCGAACTCGTCCACGCCATCGACCAGCAGGTACTGAACGAGTCCGAACCCTTCTACGAGGAGGGCGACTTCCGGGTCGAACTGCCCGAGAACCCGAAAGAGCGGGTAACGGCGGTGATCGTCGACGACGAGAAACTGGAGGCGACGCTCGAGCGCTACGTCGACGAAATCGAGGCGGAACTGCGGAGCGTGTTCGGGGTCGACAGTGGCGGCGAACCAAAGGCCTAAGCCCGTCGGAATCCAATCACCGCGCATGAGTACTGACGCTCAGGACACCGACGGCGACGCCGAGGACGACCTCCGCGAGCGCGTGACGAACTTCCTGCGACGCAACTTCCCGCAGATCCAGATGCACGGCGGCAGCGCCGCCATCCAGAACATCGACACGGAGACGGGCGAAGTGAGCATCCAGCTCGGCGGCGCCTGTTCCGGCTGTGGCATCTCCCCGATGACGATTCAGGCGATCAAGAGCCGGATGGTCAAAGAGATTCCCGAGATCACGAAAGTCCACGCCGACACCGGCATGGAAGGTATGGGCGGCGAGGGCGGCCACGGCGGCATGGAGCCCTCGTTCCCCGGCGAGACGAGCGACGACGGCGAGACGAGCGACGAAGGCCCGCAGGCTCCCTTCTAAACGGCACGTCGCCGCGGTGTTTGTTCACCTCGCCAGCGGCGGCACCGTCGACCGACGCCGAGTGGCCGAAGGTTAGGTTTAATCCGGCCCCGTCCGTGTCGCGTCTATGGACGCTCGTGAACTCGCCGTGAGTGCGGAGTACCGCGTCGCCATCGAGGAAGGCGACGACTGGCGGGAGGCCATCGAGCACGCCGCCGACGCCGAGGGGGTCGCGTCGGCGTGGTTCACCGGAGTGGGGACGGTCAGCGACGCGGACGTGTGGCACTACGATCCGACGGCCGCCGAACACCGCGCGGTTCGGTTCGACGAACCGCTGTCGGTCGCGGCCTGCATCGGCGGCGTCACCGTCGACGACGGCGAGGCGGTCGCCCGCCCCCACGCCGTTCTCACGCGACCGAGCGGGCAGGCGGTCGGCGGCTACCTCAACGCCGCGACGGCCGTCGAAGGCACCGTGCATCTCCGTGCTTTCGAGGACGGGGCATCGTTCGACCGACCGACCGACGATCCGACCGACCCGTGACACCGGACGACGAGGCGTACTTCGAGCGGATGGAAGACCGACTCGACGAGGCGTTCGAGCGCGCCGAACTGGCGCGGTCGCGGGGCGCCGATCCCACCGAGGAAGTAGAGATACCGGTCGCGCGCGACATGGCCGACCGGGTAGAGAACATCCTCGGCATCGACGGCGTGGCCGAACGCGTGCGGGAACTCGACGGGCAGATGAGCCGCGAGGAGGCGGCGCTGGCGCTGGTCACGGACTTCGTCGAGGGCGAGGTGGGGGATTACGACACGAACGCGGGAAAGGTGGAGGGTGCGGTCCGGACGGCCGTCGCCCTCCTGACCGAGGGGGTCGTCGCCGCCCCGATCGAGGGGATCGATCGCGTCGAAGTGCTGGAGAACGACGACGGCACCGAGTTCGTCAACGTCTACTACGCGGGGCCGATCCGTTCGGCCGGCGGCACGGCACAGGCGCTCTCCGTCCTCGTTGCGGACTACGCGCGCTCCCTGTTGGGCATCGACGAGTTCAAACCCCGAGACGACGAGATCGAGCGCTACGCCGAGGAGATCAGCCTCTACGACTCCGAGACGGGCCTCCAGTACACGCCGAAGGACAAGGAGACGAAGTTCATCGCCGAGCACATACCGATCATGCTGGACGGCGAGGCGACGGGCGACGAGGAGGTGTCGGGCTTCCGGGATCTGGAACGGATCGACACCAACTCCGCCCGTGGGGGGATGTGTCTCGTCCTCGCGGAGGGGATCGCGCTGAAGGCACCGAAGATCCAGCGCTACACCCGGGATCTGGACGAGGTGGAGTGGCCGTGGCTCCAGGACCTCATCGACGGCACCATCGGGAAAGACGAGGGCGACGAAAGTGCCGACGACGGCGACGACGCCGACGACGAGGACGAGACGGACGCAGCCGACGACGAACCTGCGGACGAGACCCCGGCCGGTCCCCCGCGCGTCGACCCGTCGACCAAGTTCCTGCGCGACCTGATCGCCGGCCGCCCGGTGTTCGGCCACCCCTCCGAGGACGGCGGCTTCCGCCTCCGCTACGGCCGCGCCAGGAATCACGGGTTCGCCACCGCGGGCGTCCACCCCGCGACGATGCACCTCGTCGACGACTTCCTCGCGACGGGCACGCAGATCAAGACCGAGCGTCCGGGGAAAGCCGCGGGGGTCGTACCCGTCGACACCATCGAGGGCCCGACGGTCCGCCTCGCGAACGGTGAGGTCCGCCGGATCGACGACCCCGCGGAGGCGTTAGAGATTCGCAACGGCGTCGAGGAGATTCTCGACCTCGGGGAGTATCTCGTCAACTACGGCGAGTTCGTCGAGAACAACCACCCGCTCGCCCCCGCCTCCTACACGGTCGAGTGGTGGATACAGGAGTTCGAAGCGAGCGGCGCGGACGTGCAGGCGCTCCGGGACGACCCCCGTGTCGCCCTCGACGATCCGACGGTCGAGGCGGCGCTCCGGTGGGCGACGGAGTACGACTGCCCGCTCCACCCGGCGTACACCTACCTCTGGCACGACGTGAGCGTCGAGGCGGTGGACGAACTGGCCGGGGCCGTTGCCGACGGCGACGTAGTGGCCGTCGAGAGCGATGGCGGGGTCGGACTGGCGCCGGAAGGCGCAGGCGAGACGGCGGACGAACTCCTCGTCGAGGCGACGGAAGGGGTTCGACGGACGCTCGAAACCCTCCTCGTCGAACACGTGGCGACCGACGAGGGTCTTCGAATCGCGGACTGGCGGCCGCTCGCCCGGTCGCTCGGCGTGACGACCGACCTCGACCGGACGTGGACCCTCGCGGACCTCCCGTCCGCCGCCCGCGAGTACGCCGACGGCGACAACGCCATCCGCGCGATCAACGAGGTGGCGCCTTTCACCGTTCGGGAGCGCGCCCCCACCCGGATCGGCAACCGGATGGGCCGACCAGAGAAATCGGAGCGCCGCGACCTCTCGCCCGCGGTCCACACGCTCTTTCCGATCGGTGAAGCGGGGGGGAGCCAGCGCGACGTGGGGAGTGCGGCCCGCGCCCGCACCGACGCGGGCCGGGGTATCGTGAACGTGCAGGTTGGTCGCCGGGTGTGTGGCGACTGCGGCGCGACCACCCACCGCACGCAGTGTCCGGACTGCGGCGCCCACACCGAACCCGTCTACGAGTGCGAATCCTGTGAACGGATCGTGGACCCCGACGAGTCCGGGCGGGTGTACTGCGACCGCTGTGAGCGGGACGTGACCAGCGCCGAGTGGCAGCGGATCGACCTCGGAGAGCGCTATCAGGAGGCGCTCGACCACGTGGGCGAACGCGAGGCGGCGTTCGAGATACTCAAGGGCGTGAAGGGGCTCACCTCGGCGGACAAGACGCCCGAACCGATGGAGAAGGGCGTCCTCCGGGCGAAACACGGCGTCAGCGCGTTCAAGGACGGCACGGTCCGCTACGACATGACGGACCTGCCGGTGACGGCGGTCAAACCGGAGGAACTGGACGTGACCGCCGAGGACTTCCGCGAACTCGGCTACGAGACCGATATCGACGGCGAACCGCTCCGATTCGACGACCAACTGGTCGAACTCAGGGTGCAGGACATCGTCCTCTCGGACGGCGCCGCGGAGCATCTGCTGAAGACCGCCGACTTCGTCGACGACCTGCTGACGGAGTTCTACGACCTGCCCGCCTTCTACGAGGTGGAGGAGCGGGAGGATCTGGTCGGCGAACTCGTCTTCGGGATGGCGCCGCACACGTCGGCGGCGGTGGTCGGGCGGGTCGTGGGATTCACGTCGGCGGCGGTGGGGTACGCGCACCCTTATTTTCATGCAGCGAAGCGTCGCAACTGCGATGGAGACGAAGATTGCGTCATGCTCCTCATGGACGGCCTCCTCAACTTCAGTCGGGAGTATTTGCCCGACCAGCGAGGCGGGAGCGTCGCCGCCGATTCACGACTGGTTGCCGTCTCGCCCGAAGGCGAGGTCCGCTTCCTGACTGTCGAGTCGTTCTGGGACGAACTCGATAGCGAAATCGTACGCGACGGGAAATTCCGCAAGAAGCCGTGTCTCTCGGAAGGATGGCAGACGTACGTCTTCGACGACGATCATCGGGCATCGCTCGCACCGATCGAGAAGGCGATCCGGTATCCGGCCGACGAGAACGAGACGCTCCTGCGCGTCGAGACGCAGTTCGGCCGGTCACTTGACATCACCGCCGATCACAGCCTCTTCCGTTACGACGACGGAATCGAGGAAGTCGCCGGCGAGGACCTGCAGGAGGGAGATCTCGTCCTCGCACCGCGACAACTCGATATCGACCCGGTCGAGACGACCATCAACGTCACCGAGGCGGTCGACGATCCGTACATCTTCATCGACGATCGTGTCGAGGACCTGCTCCGAACCGTCTGGGAGTCGACGGGCCACGGGAGCGACGCCCACGACGAGTTCATGCGGGGGCTCTCGTACCGTCTCGCCAAGCGCAAGATCGGTTACGACCGGTTCGAACGCATCCTCGATGCGGGAGGCTTCGAGGGCGTTCCGACCGACGTGACGGTCGGATTACCGGGATCCGAGACCGGAATCGACCGCGAGATTGCGGTCGACGAGGAGTTCGCGTGGCTTCTCGGCCTGTTCGTCGCCGAGGGGACGCTGTCGGGTACGTATCCGGCGATCCACAACAGCGACGAAGCGATTATCGAACGAGCGCGTTCGCACGTCGAGTCGACGCTGGGCCACGATCCCTCGATCAGGTGGTCGAACCGCGCGTACGAGATACGGCTTCCGACGGTCTTCCGCGACGTGCTCTACGGACTCGGATTCGTCGACGCCGAGTCGTACGACTCCAGCGAGAAAGTGATCCCCGAGTGCATCCTGCGGGCACCACGCGAGGTTGCGCTTTCGTTCCTTCGCGGCTTCATCGCTGGCGACGGGAGCGAGAAGACGGACGACAACGCGACGACCATCGCGTTCCACTCGACCAGCGAGGACGTCAAGGATGGCCTCGTGTTCCTACTCCACCGCCTCGGACTGGTCGCCAACGTCTCGGCGAGGACGGAACGCGACGGGAACAGGCAGGACATATACACGGTGACGGTGTCCGGAGGCGCGACCGACAATCCGTTACGCAGGATTCTCGACGGCGAGCAACCGTATCAGCCGAAGAGTCTCGTCGTCCCGATCCCGGACGCACTGATGGAAATCCGCGAGATGGACATCGAGGGAATCAAGCAACTGATTCCGAAGTATCTCCGGCGACGCGAGAACGTATCGCTGGAGAAATTACGGGAGATAGTCGCCGAGTTGGAGAGTCGCAACCTGCCGGCAGCCGCAGAACCGCGACTCGCGGACCTCCGACCGCTCGTGGACGGTGACCTCTCCTACCTCCGGATCCAGGGAATCGAAGCGGTCGAGTACGAGGGCCACCTCTACGACCTCCAGGTCGGCGGTGAACCTATCTTCACCGCGAACTGGCTGTACGCTCACAACTCGATGGACGCCCCCCTCGTCATGTCCTCGCGCATCGACCCGACCGAAATCGACGACGAGGCGCACAACGTCGACGTGGTGCGGGAGTATCCCCTCGACTTCTACGAGGCGACCCGCGAGATGGCCGACCCCGAGGACGTGGACATCGAAATCGCGGAGGAGTCGCTGGACACGGAGACGGAGTACCACGGCTTCGACCACACCCACGACACCTCGAACATCGCGCTCGGACCCGATCTGTCGGCGTACAAGACGCTCGGGTCGATGATGGAGAAGATGGACGCGCAGCTAAACTTGGCCCGCAAACTCCGCGCGGTGGACGAGACGGACGTGGCCGAGCGGGTCATCGAGTACCACTTCCTGCCGGACCTGATCGGCAACCTCCGTGCCTTCTCGCGGCAGGAGACCCGGTGTCTGGACTGCGGCGAGTCGTACCGACGGATGCCGCTCTCGGGCGACTGTCGGGAGTGTGGCGGCCGCGTGAACCTGACCGTCCACGAGGGGTCGGTGAACAAGTACATGGACACCGCCATCCAGGTGGCCGACGAGTTCGACTGCCGGCCGTACACGAAACAGCGATTGGAAGTACTGGAGAAGAGTCTGGAGAGCGTGTTCCAGGACGACCACAACAAGCCGTCGCGGCTGGACGACTTCATGTAGCGCGGCGAGCGAAGTACACATATCGGGGGCGGTCGTTAGCCATGGGCGAACGATGCCCTCCAGACGAGCGTTTCTCGCCGCACTGACGGCAGTCGCTGGCTGTACGAATCGGTCGAGCGAGTCGACGGAGTCGTCGAGACGGAGCGCCACCGACACCGCGTCGAGTGCGACGGCAACGGCGACGGCGACGCCCACGAACGGCACGGTCCCCGTTCGCTGGCGCCACGAGACGCCACACGAGGCGCTCGACGTCGTAGCACTCGCCCCCGGCGCCGACGGGCCGGTGGTGTGCGTCGGGAGCGACGGCGGCGGCGCGGGCGAGGGCGGCCACGCCCTCCACGCCGTCGGACTGGCGGACGGCACCGAGCAGTGGCGCGTGTCGCTCCCGGCCCCGGCGGTGACCGAACCGATATACGCCGAGGGCGAAGCGGGGCCGCGCCTCTACGTCGCCACGCGGGTGACGGACGGCGCAGCGGAACTACACGCGATCGACCCCACTCGCGGGACGCGTGTCTGGGAGTTCGACGCCCCCGAGCGACGGCGGTTCTACCCGCTCGGTACGACCGCGGACACGGTGTTCGTGGGGACGCGGGACGACGACGTGTCACGGAGCGGCGAAACCGTGTACGCGCTGGCCGCCGGGGACGGCCACGAGCGGTGGCGTGTGGAGAGTGGCGACGCGCTTCCGAGCGGCCACGCGGTCCGACGGGAGACGCTCCTCGTGCGGACGCCGGCGCGGGTTCGAGCGCTCGATGCGGCGACGGGCGCGGAGCGGTGGCGGATCGACAGTTCGACCGCAATCCACGGCCCGGCCGTCGACTCCCGCGGCGAGCGGGTCTTCGTCGGCCACGACGGCGCGGTGCGAGCGGTGGGACTCGGGGACGGGCGCGAGCGCTGGCGTCGCGATGTCGAGTTCACGATGTCGCGGGTGGTGACCCCTCGCGAAGCGATGAGCACGACGGTGTTCGTGGGTGACCGCGCGGGCCGGCTGCTGGCAGTGAGTCCGCTGGACGGCGAGACGCGGTGGACGCTCTCGGTCGACACCGATGGGTTCCGGCCGAGCGTCGCTCGAACGAGCGAGCGGTTGTACGTGGGTGGGCCGGGCGTCTACGCCCTCGATCCGGTCTCCGGCGAGCGCGCGTGGTCGTTCACGCCGCCGGCAGTCGAGGTCGGCGTCCACGCCTCGACCACCGTCTTTGCCGACGTCCGCGGCGACCGGATCCACACTTTCGACCCGGCAGACGGAACGGAACGGTGGCGGTTCACACCCGAATCGCGGCCCTCCGGACCGGCCACCGCCGGAAACCTCGCGTTCGTCGGCGTCGGAGGGACGGTGTACGCCCTTGACGGAAGCCGGACGGCGTCGGAGAGTTCCTGATTACTCACTTATACTTAAGCGGCGCGAACGCGAAGGTGGGGCATGACCGAAGAGACGCGACTCACGATCGGGCAGACGGTGTACGACGCCGACGGCACGGCGCTCGGGACCATCCGCGGCTTCGATGAGGACGGCGTCTTCGTGACGACGCGGGAGGGAATCGAGGCGCTCTCGATCGAACACGAACGCGCCGGTCACGAGTTCGGCGGAGCGGAACTGATCTGGCGGTGTTCGCAGTGTGGCGCGGTCGGCGAACTCGGCGACCTGCCCGACGCGTGTCCGGACTGTGACGCGCCGCGCGAGGATCTGTACTACTGGACGGAGGATTGATTCGCGCCGGAGCCGAACGTGAGTGACGGATGGAGCCGAGACGCCACCGGCTCGCCGTCGTGCTGGTCGGGGTCGTCCTCGTGGCGGCGCTCGCCCCGACGATGGCGACGGCGCGGGCGACGGTCGAGGTGGCCGTCGACGGCACGCCGACCGAGAGCGGCGAGCGGCGCACCGTCACCGACGATCCGGTCCTCGATATCGAAGTGACGGGCGCCGAGTCGATCGAGTCGGTGACGATTCGCGTCGACGGGGAGTCGCGCCGGTCGTTCGAGCCGAACGCGACGACGTTCTCGGAACGCGTCACGCTCGGCCTCACGGACGGTGACCACGAGGTAGCCGTCGTCGTCGACTCGACCGAGCGCTGGACGGCGACGATACTGAAAGACTCGACTGCACCACTGGTGACGTTCACGTCACCGTTCGAGTCGGTCGGGAGGCCACCGACGGGGCAGATTGCCGTCCGGGAGGGAGCGACGACGCTCGCGGCCGACCTCGACGACCAGAGCGGCGTCCGCGAGGTGCGGATCGAACGGACCTACGAGTGGCGGTTCGGGGGGCAGTCGCGGCGTGATCTGGAGACGTACCGGATCGAGAATCCCGGCGACAACGTCTCCCAGCCGATTCTGTTCGGCCTCGGGAGAAACGAACTCCACGTCGTCGCCGTCGACGTGCACGGCCAGCGACGCACACACGACATCACGGTGTGGGTACTCGACGATCAGCGCCCGGTGATCGATCTGAACCGGTTCGAACGGACCGGCGACACGCTCCACGTCGCGGGGACCGTCCGCGACAACGTGAAAGTGAACACGCTGTCGTATCGGGTCGCGGGCACGGCCCAGAAGAACTTCGTGTCGAACCCCACGTCGGCCGAACCGACGCGGTCGCGTCTCGCCGTCGACTTCGCGTTCACCGTCCCGATCAGCGACAGCACCGAAGGTATCGTCCTCGAGGCGACGGACGTGAACGAGAACGAGCGGGAGTGGACCGTTCCACTCGACTACCGGGGTCACCTGGAGCCACGGATCACGATCACCGACGCGCGGGTGAACGGAAGCCACGTCGACGTAGCGGGGACCGTCGCCAACGGGCAAGTGACGCGGGTGGTGGTCGAGTCGGTCGGCCCGGACGGCGACGTGGTCGACAGCCGGACAGCCTACGACGGGGACGCAACCTCCAGCGTCGAGATCCATGAGCGGCTCGCGGCCGCGAGCGACGAGACGACCGTCGTGATCCGCGCCGTCGACACCGCCGGACGGGACCACCGCGAATCGGTGACGCTGGCGACGCCGAGAGTCGAGACGCCGACCGACCCGGTGCCCACGCGAACCGTGACCGCGACACCCGCGGTGACCACGACGGCGTCGACACCCGCCGCGACGACGACCGCGAGCGAGGACGACGGGGAACAGCCGACGACGCGCGGGGACGGGACGCTGTCGACCGGACTCACGGCCGTCGGGGCCGTCATCGTCGGCCGCTTGCTCGTCGCCGTTCGACGGCAGTGAGGGCGGCTACTTCCGGCTCCGACAGGTGTTCCGGCCGATGGCGGCGTTGACGGGACAGCGACGTGCGCCGACGGTGGCGAACATGATGGCCGCGAAGAGGAGCATCACGCCCGCGACGAGGATCTGACGGCCGCCGGTCAGGCCGCCGCCGTAGACGACGACGGCCATCGACGAGAGGAGGGCGAGCGTCCCGAGGATCACTCGGACGGTGCGGTCGGTGCCGCCGACGTTGGGCTCCATGTTAGATGATAGTCTCCCAACACGAAAAAATCGTCCGCTACTCCAGATAGCCGAGGTCGCGCAGGCGCTCCTGGGCGTCCTCGTCCATGTCGGCGACGGCGTCGTCGGTCACGTCGGCGTCGGCGGCGCCGGTCCACGCGCCGCCGACGTGGGTCTCGAAGTCGGTGAGGGCCGCCTCGGTGGCGCGGATGGCGTCGTCGTCGCCGTCGGCGAGATTCGTCGTCTCCGCGGGGTCGTCGTCGAGGCGATAGGCTTCGTCGTCGATGCGGTCGATCCGCACGTACTTCGCGTCGGGGCGGCGCGCGGCGCGCATCCGGGAGTAGAACCGGGAGTCTTCCGGCAGGTCGATGCCCGCGGCAGCGGCCTTCTCCTCCAACTGCTTGAGTTCGACCACGGGCCGGGAGTACTCGACGAAGCCGTAGTTACCGCCGGGGGCGGCTTCCTGTCCGGGGTCGGGGTCGGTCGCGGCGTCGAAGGCGCGGTAGTCGGCCGAAAGGAGCGAGCGCGTCGGGTCGCGGGCGACCGCGGTGTCGCCCGACGCGGCCGGTTCGCCGCCCGCCACGTCGAGGGCGTCGAGGACCGTGTGGTACAGGTCGACGAGTTCGACGGTGTCGTCCCGGCGGTCGGCGTCGAGAGCGGGGTGTTTGACCATCAGCGGGACGTTGATCAGCGGGTCGTAGAGGCAGAACTCGTGGCCGTACAGGTCGTGTTCGCCGTGGAGTTCGCCGTGATCGGCGCAGACGACGACCATCGTGTCCTCCCACTCGCCTTCCGCCTTGAGCCAGTCGAACAGGCGGGTGAGTTGCGCGTCGATGTGGGCGATTTCGGCGTCGTAGAGGCCGCGAATGTCGGTCCACTCGTCGTCGTCGATGTCGCGCGCGCCGGAGTTGTACTCCTTGGAGTTCTGGCACACGTCGGCGGAATCGACGCCGGGGGCGAACTCCGCGGCGAACTCCTCGGGCGGGTGGTAGGGGAGGTGGGCGTCCATCAGGTTGATGAAGGCGAACCAGTCCTCCGAATCCGCGATGAACTCCTGCGTGCGGTCGACGACGGCGGGCGTCTTGGAGTCGGCCCCCTCGCCGCCCGCGAAGTACTCGTGGGCGACGTTGCCGAGGGAGACGAGTTTGTCCGCGATGGCCCGCAGGCGGTCGTTGTCGTTCATCGTCTTCCACGCGCGGGCGAGGGGACCGGAGAGCAGGTCGCCGGGCATCACCTCGAAGAAGTTGTCCTGGTCGTCGAAGCCGTCGGTGAGATGGGTGTACGGCGTGATCCAGGCGTTCGAAGAGTAACACGCGGTGTCGTAGCCGGCGGCCGAGAGCGTCTCGGCGAGGGTGGTAGCGCCCTCCAGATAAGGATTCTCCTGGTCGGCGCCGTGCTGACTGGGATAGAGGCCGGTGAAGAGGGAGGCGTGGACGGGGAGGGTCCACGGCGCAGGGGCGACCGCCTCCTCGAAGACGGTCGCCTCGGCGGCGAAGTCGGCGAGACCGGGCGTGGTCGGCCGGTCGTAGCCGTAGGGGGTGAGGTGATCCGCCCGAACCGTGTCCATGACGACGAAGAGGACGTTCCCGGGGGCGTCGCTCGACATAGGCCTCAGTGTGTTGGTCGAGCGAATAAAGCCCGCGGATCGTCGTCGGCAGAGTCGCGTCTAAAAGTCGGGAGCGAGCGCGTCTCGCGGAGGATGGGCGTTACCGCCAGTCGTCGAGGCCGGATGCGTCTCGAAGCTGGATCGATACCCAGGCGTCGTCACGGGAAACGTCGGCGATGACGAACTCCGGGGCCCCAGTCCCGTCATCCACCGAAGCCATGACATCCGAACCCTGTCCCCCCACAGCCGTCGCATCGGGCGCCATGTATGTTAGATAGTAACACCCGCATATAAATACGTCGATACGAGGTGTGGGGAGGACGGTCCGGGCGTGTCCTTCGCAGAGTATTAGAGGGTGGGCGGCGGAACGGGGGACATGCAAGTAGCCGACGCGATGACGCCCCGCGCGGACGTCGTCACCGTCGCCCTCCCGGGCACCCGGGACGACGCTCTCGAGTATCTCCAGGAGCGGGGCTTCTCGTCGATTCCCGTCGTCAAACAGACCGACGACGGGGAAGCGTACCGCGGCCTCGTCTCGCGAGACGATCTCATCGAGAACCCGGACGAAGACCAGCTCGCCCTCTTGATGCGGGACGTACCGACGACGACGGTGGACGCCGACCTCGTCGAGGTGGCGAGGATGATGCTCGCCGAGAACGCCCGCCGAGTGCCGGTCGTCGACGACGGCCTAGAGGGTATCCTCACCGTGACGGACGTGGTTCGGGCGATCGCCCGCGGCGACGTGGACGGCGACACGCCGGTCGCGTCGCTGGCGACGGCGGCCGTCAACACCACCCACCGCGGGACGCCGCTGACCGTGGCCGAGCGCGAGATCAACTACGCGAACGTCCCCTACGCGATCGTCCTCGACGACGACGGCGAAATGACGGGGATGCTCACCGAAGTCGACATCATCGAGGTGGCCCGCGTGGTCGAAGGCGAGGACGACACCGGCGAGAGCATCGCCAACGAGGACGACGACTGGATGTGGGAGGGGATCAAGGCGGTCGGCAACCGCTACTTCCCGACCCGGAACGTGGAGATTCCGCGCGAACCCGTCGAGACCTTCATGACCGACGACCTGGTGACGGTCTCCGGTCGCAAGACCGCTCAGGAGGTCGCCCGGCTCCTGCTCTCGAACGACATCGAACAGGTGCCGCTGGTCGAGGGCGGGTCGCTCACCGGCATCGTCCGCGACGTGGATCTGCTACGGGGCGTGTAGATGAGCGACGCGCGCGCGATCACGGAACTCGCGAAGCGCCGCGGCTTCTTCTTCGGCGCGAACGAAGCGTACGGCGGTGTCGCCGGCTTCTACACCTTCGGTCCCGAGGGCGCGGCGCTCAAGGGCAACGTCGAATCGGCGTGGCGTGACCGCTTCACCGTCCGCGAGGGCAACGACGAGATCGAGGCGCCGACCATCGCGCCCGAGGCGGTGTTCGAGGCGTCGGGCCACCTCGACGGCTTCGACGACATGCTCGTCGAGTGTGGCGAGTGCGGCGAGAGCCACCGCGCCGACCACCTGATCGAGGACGCGAGCGACATCGAAGAGGCCGAGAGCCTGCCCATCCCCGAGGTGGAGGAACTGGTCGCGGAGTACGAAATCGCCTGTCCCTCGTGTGGGGCGCCCCTCGCCGGCCGGCCGGTCGAGGAGTTCAACCTCATGTTCGAGACGACCATCGGTCCCGGCTCCGGCCAGTCGGGCTACCTCCGCCCCGAGACGGCACAGGGCATCTTCGTCGAGTTCCCGCGGCTGAAGGAGTACGCGCGCAACAAGCTTCCGTTCGGCATCACGCAGATCGGTCGGGCCTACCGCAACGAGATCAGTCCCCGGAAGGGCCTCGTCCGCACCCGGGAGTTCACGCAAGCCGAGTTGGAACAGTTCGTCAACCCCGACACGGACGAACCGCCGCTCGACCGCGTGGCGGACGTGTCGCTCCGACTGTACCCTGCCGACGAGCAGGAGGATCCCGACGGCGGCTACGTCGAGGCGACGGTCGGCGAGGCAGTAGATGAGGGCATCGTCGCGAGCGACTGGGTGGCCTACTACCTCGGCGTCGCCCGCGAGTGGTACGAGCGGATCGGCGTCGACGGCGACCGCTTCCGGTTCCGCCAGCATCTCCCGGGCGAACGCGCCCACTACGCGGCGGACTGCTGGGACGCCGAGAGCGAGGTGGGCGGCGCCGTGGCGGACGAGGACCTCGACGACCCCACCGCCGGCGACTGGATCGAAATCGCCGGCTTCGCCTACCGCGGCGACTACGACCTCTCCAAGCACGCCGAACACGGCGACGACGACTTCACCGTCTTCGAACAGTACGACGAGCCCCGGACGGTCGAACGGGCGGTCGTCGATCCCGACATGAGCGTCCTCGGCCCGGAGTTCGGCGGGCAGGCGGGCGACGTGGCCGACGCGCTGCGTGACCTCGCGGAACGGAACCCGGACGCGTTCGACGGCGACGAGGTACGCGTCGAGGTGGACGGCGAGACGGTGACCGTCGACACCGACGTGACGAACTTCCGGATCGAGGAGCAGACGGAGGCGGGCGAACACGTCACGCCGCACGTGGTCGAACCCTCCTTCGGCGTCGACCGGACGGTGTACACCCTGATCGCGCACGCGTACGACAGCGACGTGATCGACGGCGAGGAGCGCACGTATCTCTCGCTCGCGCCCGAGGTGGCGCCGACGGACGTGGCGGTGTTCCCGCTGGTGAGCGACGACGCGCTGGAGACGCTGGCCGACGACGTGGTGGCGGCCCTGCGCGAAGCGGGGTTGTCGGTCGCCCACGACGACTCGGGCAACATCGGCCGCCGCTACCGCCGGCAGGACGAGGTCGGCACGCCGCTGTCGGTGACGGTCGATCACGAGAGCGTCGAAGCGGCGGACGAAACGGTGACGGTTCGGGATCGAGACACGACCGCACAGGTACGGGTTCCCACCGCTGAGCTGGCGGCGGAACTCGGCGCCATCCTCGACGGTCGGGCGGCGTTCGACGACCTGCTGGAAACGTACGAACGGGTCGAGACGGACGTGACGCGCTCGTAGCATGGCCGAACTCCGGCGGCGCGCCGTCCACGCCAGCGGCGTCGGTTTCCCGGCGCTCTACCTGCTGGGACTGGCCGACTGGACGACGCTCCGCTGGCTCCTTCTCGTCGGCGCCGGCGTCGCCGCGGGGCTCGAGACGATCCGACTCTGGATCGGCCTCGACTGGGCCATCTACGAGACGCTCACGCGGGAGTACGAACGGGACAACGTCGCCGGCTACGCGCTCTACATGTTCAGCATGGCCGGCGTCGCGCTCGTGTTCGACCCGCTGGTCGCCGTCCCCGGCATGCTGATGCTGACGCTCGGCGATCCGATCAGCGGCCTCCTCGGATCGAACGAGGCGGGGCGAGCCAAACGCGCCAGCGTCATCGCGGTCATGTTCGGTGTCTGTTTCGCGCTGGCGGCGCTGGTGCTGGTGCCGCACGTCCCCCTCCCGCCGGCGCTCGTCGCCGCGGCGGTCGGAAGCGCCGGCGCGACGGTCGCCGACGGCTTCACACCCGTCGTGCGCGGCTACGTCCTCGACGACAACCTGACCATCCCCCCGGTTGCGTGTCTGGGAATCTGGCTCGTGCTACGCGTGAGCGCGTGACGCCTCGCGGCCGGGATGTCGCCCGACACTCGGTCGGGCGAGGGCGTCGCCCGTCAGAACTCCGATTCGAGACCTTATATTTGGACATATGAACTATATATGCCAGAGATATTCCTCAATTCATGGTGCATACCTTGGAAAAAATTAGAGGCCTAATGATCAGGATTATATACGGGCAGTAAGATCGACTATCCGACGAAATATGAAGGAAAATGGCCTTCATTCCGAAATACCCGGACGATCGTCTATTGAAAAGGAACCAAAGCAAACATTCCGGCCGAGTCTCGGCATAGATGCGAACGTCCCACGTACGCGGTCGGCAGTAGACGAGGGAGGTGAGTGAGGTGTACGACAACACGCTCGACGGTGTCAGCGAGGCGGCAGCAGCACAGATCGAACTGATCGACAAGAAACTCCCGGCGTACCTCATCCACGCGGGGATGGCGGGGGCGTACATCGGTCTCGCGATCCTCCTCATCTTCGCACTGGGGACCCCGATGGTCGGGACGCCGCTGGAACCCCTCCGCGGCGTGGTGATGGCCGGTGCCTTCGGGATTGCACTCAGCCTCGTGATCGTCGCCGGCTCCGAACTGTTCACCGGCAACGCGATGATCATGGGCGTCGGTGCCCTGGAGGGGCGCACTAGCTGGGGCGCACTCGGCAAGGTGTGGGTGTGGTCGTGGATCGGCAACCTCTTCGGCTCCCTGCTGGTCGCCGCGATGGCGGCCTGGGGTGGCGTCTTCTCCGATCCGACGCTGGTCTACGCCGTCGCGGAGACGAAGATGACCCTCTCGCCACTCGAACTGTTCATTCAGGGCATCTTCTGTAACTGGCTGGTCGTGCTCGCGGTGTGGAGCAACTTCCGCCTCGAGAACGCCATCGCCAAACTCGTGATGATCTGGTGGTGCCTGCTGGCGTTCATCGGAACGGGCTTCGAACACAGCGTCGCCAACATGACCGTGCTCTCGCTGGCGAACTTCCTGACGATCACGACCGGACAGGCCGGCCCCGCGGCGATCAACTGGGTCAACATGGCCTACAACATCTCCATTGTCACGGTCGGCAACACCTTCGCCGGCGTCGTCATGATGGGCGCGGCGTACTGGTACATCAACGAGTCGTACAAGATCGACCTCTCGGCCGACGACTCCTTCGGCGACGAGGGGAACATCGCCAGCGCGGACGACTGATACGGTTGTTGTAAGTCATTACCGGAGAGTCGTCGACACGTCACGACGACTCTCCGGTAAACAGTTACAACAATCCGAATGAGGCGCGCGACCGACGCGATCCGACGACTGCCGCCGACACGTTCGACGACGACGTTTCCGGATTTTGGACAACGAATGTCCACTCAATAGCGAGCGAGTCGACGAAATACAACCTTATATGCGGAATATTCCATAATAAACCGAACAGGCATCGATCCAACCATGTTAAAATATCCGTTTGTAAACGGTTATGCTTATAATCTCGAACTAACAGATAATCTGACGTGACAAACACTACACCTATTGAAGATATTAGGAGTAAAGCTGGACGAATGCCTAGCTTCGGAGGGCGGCCATGAGCAACAAGAAAGAGACCTGGAAGGAGGGAATGTACGGCGACGAGGTTCGCGAGAAGATTCTCGAGTTCGCCGAGAAGGGGTGGGAGTCGATCCCCGAAGAGGAGCGGGACATGTGGTTCTCGCGGTTCAAGTTCTGGGGTGTCTTCCACCAGCGCGACGGGCAGGAGTCGTACTTCATGATGCGGCTGACGAACGCCAACGGGCAGATGACCGGCGAACAGCTCCGAGCCATCGGCGAGGTGGCCCGCGAGTACGCCACCGGCCCGGTCGACAACCCCGAATTCGGCGACGCCTGGCTCGATTTCACCACCCGCCAGTCGATCCAGCTTCACTGGATCAACCTGGAGGACGTGCCCGCCATCTGGGAGAAACTGGAGTCGGTCGGCGTGACGACCCGCTCCTCGGGCGGCGACACGATGCGCAACATCGTCGGCTGTCCGGTCGCGGGCAAGGACGAGGCGGAACTCGTCGAGACACAACCCCTTCTCGAACGCCTGCAAGAGGATCTCCGGGGCGACAACGACCTCGCCAACATGCCCCGGAAGTTCAACATCAGCGTCACCGGCTGTCGGGAAGGCTGTGCCCAAGACGCGATCAACGGGATTGGCCTCGAACCCGCCGAGAAAGAGATCGATGGGGAAGTCGTCACCGGCTTCAACGTCCGGATCGGCGGCGGCCTCGGCGGGCGCCAGCCACGTCGGGCGCGGAGCATCGACACCTTCGTCCGGCCCGAGAACGCCTACGAGGTGGTTCGTGGATTCGTCGAACTCTACCACGAACACGGTCGGCGGGACAACCGCCAGAAGAACCGGAGTCGGTTCTTCGTCGACGACCGGGGGACGGAGAAGATCCGCGACCTGTTGCAGGAGGAGTACGTCGATATCGACCTCCACCGTGCCGGGCGGGATTTCCGCGAGCAGTACACGTACAACGCGGGCAAGCCGCCGGAGGCGGGCAAGACCGACCACGTCGGCGTCCACGAACAGCCGAGCGGCGACTACTACGTCGGTCTGAACGTCCCCGTCGGTCGGATGACTGCCCAGGAAGCCATCGCCCTCGGCGACGTGGCCGAGGCGTACGGCTCGGGCGAGATCCGACTCACCCGGCGCCAGAACCCGCTGATCATGGATGTCGAGGAGGAGTCGCTCGACGCCCTCCTCGACGAACCCCTGCTGGACACCCATCGACCGGAACCGTCGCCGTTCGAGCGTGGCGGCATGGCCTGTACCGGCACGGAGTTCTGCGGGCTGGCGCTCACGGAGACGAAACTTCGCCTGACGCGGACGCTCCGCTGGCTGAACACGAACGTCGAGGTGCCGGACGACGTGGACACGATCAAGATTCACTACTCCGGCTGTACCGCCGACTGCGGCCACGCCTACACGGCCGACATCGGCCTGCAGGGGATGCGCGCCCAGAAGAACGGCGAAATCGTCGAGGCGCTCGACATCGGCGTCGGCGGCGGCCTCGGCCCTCACCCCGAGTTCGTCGAGTGGGTCAGCCAGCGCGTGCCCGCCGACGAGGTGCCCGGCGCGATCCGGAGTCTGGTCGAAGCGTTCGCCGCCCACCGCGAGGACGGCCAGACCTTCCGCGAGTGGGTCGAGGACTTCGGCACCGAGCCAATCGTCGACCTCTGTGAACCCGAGGAGACGGACTACGAGGACCCGTACATGCACGACGCCAAGCAGTCGTGGTACCCGTTCACCGACGACCCGAGCCCCGCCCCCACGACCGTCGACGACATCCCCATCTCGTCGGACTGATGCCGATCAGACTACTCGACGTGACGGCGTACACGACCTTCGATTTCGTCGAAGGCCACGCGGTCGGGCCGGACTGGCGCGACGAGTCGGCGGCCGTCGTCGACGTGGATCGGCCGAAGGAGTCGCCGGGGACGGTCCGCCTCCGGATGGAGTTCGACGGCTCGGATCTCGACCACGTCGAACCCCACGCCGACTGCCTGACGCTCTCGCCGGACCAGGCACGCGGGCTGGCGGCCGAACTGGAGCGCTACGCGGCGAACGCCGAGGCCGGCGAGGACGTGCCGGGAGGGCGGGGACGATGACGGGAGGCGACCGATAGATGCGCGTCGGCACGGTCTATCTCGTCGGCGCCGGGCCGGGTGATCCCGATCTCCTGACGGTGAAAGCCCGTCGCTTGCTCGACGAGGCCGACGTGGTGCTCTACGACGGCCTGGTGAGCGAGACGATCCGCGATCTGCCGCCCGCGTCGGTCGACCTGATCGACGTGAGCAAGCGCGGCGACGGCGAGCGGACGACGCAGGCCGAGATCAACGACCGCATGGTCCGGCACGCGACCGCCGGCGACGACGTGGTCCGCCTCAAGAGCGGCGACCCCTGCGTGTTCGGCCGCGGCGGTGAGGAAGCGGAGGAACTCGCGGCGGCGGGCGTCCCCTTCGAGATCGTCCCCGGCATCACCAGCGCCGTCGCTGGCGCGAGCGTCGCCGGCATTCCCCCGACCCACCGCGACCACGCGTCCAGCCTGACCGTCGTGACGGGGCACGAGGACCCGACGAAGGCGGACAGCGCCCTCGACTGGGGCGCCCTCGCCCGCTCCGTCACCGCCGGCGGGACGCTGGTGATCCTGATGGGTGTGGGCCGTCTCCCCGACAACATGGCGGCGCTCCGCGCGGGCGGCGTCGATCCCGAGACGCCTGTCGCCATGATCGAACGCGCCTCCCGTGCCGACGAGTTCACGGTGACGGGAACGCTCGACACCATCACCGACCGTGCCCGCGAGGTGGGAATCGACCCGCCGGCGGTCACCGTCGTCGGCGACGTGGTCGACGTGCGCGACCGCGTCTCGGAGTATCTACGGGCCGCGGGGACGGCGCGGTCGGCCGGCGGGCCGGTACGCGACGAGCCGCCAGTGCCGACGGAGTAACGCCGGGGAACTGCTATTTCCCGAGCCGACGTACGACTACGGATGGGAGACGTGGACGACGAACTCGGGGGACTGGAGACGAGTCTGGCCGAAGCGCGGCGCTTTCTCGACGAACAGCTATCGAGCATCGACAACGTCGACGGGAAGGCGATCCAGCTGTTTCAGGTGGTCACCGTTCTGCTCGGCCTGTTGCTGAGTCTGCTCTCGTTCGTGTACGACGGGCGGGAGGCCACAGCCGTCGAGTTGCTCAACCCCTTCACGCTGGCCGGTCTGGCCTGCCTCGTGGGAGCGATGGCGGCGGCGGCCATCACCTACGCGACCGGCGAGTACCACGCTGGCGTCGGGGCCGAGGATCTCCGGTGGATCGCCGACGGGGGCTACGCAGACGGGGAGTTCCGGCGCAGTCTGCACACGGACCTCCTCACGGGCTACGCGGACTGGATCGACGCGAACCGGCGGGCGAACCAGCGCCAGAGTGTCTTCATCACGGTGACCATCCTCGCCATCATCTACGGCATCGCGTCGCTGTCGGTGGGCGTCGTCGTCGCACTCGTGCCGTCGGTGGGGCTCCCGTTCGCCGCGGTGTTACTGGTCGTCCTCGCGAGCATCACCTGGCTGCTCGATCCGATCACACAGTTTCGGCGCCTCAGGCACCAGTGAGCCGAGAGAGCGCCGATACGGTTATGCTGTCAGTCGTCGTATATGCTAGCATGCCCCACGACCGACGGCGGTTCACTGGTGGGACGGTGCACAGGCGGGTCGTCCCCGACGACGAAGAAGAGGAGTAGAAACGGCCGCGTCCGCCGTCCGTTCGCAAGATATTAGTAGCGAGCCGCGATTTCTAGCGACAATGGACCGGACATCGGCGTACTCGTCCGAACTCGTCCGCCTCTCGCCCGCGGTCCGACGACCGCGACGACGGGGCCGTTAGGCCCACCTTTCTCCCACTCTCCCCGTGCGTCCGATACACCAGCGACTTCCCGTGAGCGTCCCGTTTCGCATTTTATTTCAATTACAAAAACGTAGAATTTAAGTCTTTGAAGGGTCGAGAAGTCGGTAATGACACGTGTGGCACTCGCGTTCTCCGGCGGCCTCGATACGACAGTATGCGTCCCGCTTCTCGAAGAGGAGTGGGGGTACGACGAGGTCGTCGGCGTCACGGTCGACGTTGGACAGCCCGAAGACGAGTTCGCGGAGGCCGCGGAGACGGCCGAGGCGCTCGATCTGGAACATTACGTCGTGGACGCCAAGGCCGAATTCGCCGAGCAGTGTCTCGACTCGGTGCGCGCGAACGCGACGTATCAGGGCTACCCGCTCGGGACGGCGCTGGCGCGGCCGGTCATCGCCGAGGCCATTCTCGACGTGGCCAAAGAGCAGGACTGCGACGCCGTCGCCCACGGCTGTACGGGCAAGGGGAACGATCAGCTTCGGTTCGAAGCCGTCTGGCGCGCCTCCGATCTCGAAGTCATCGCGCCCGTGCGCGAACTCGGCCTGACCCGCGAGTGGGAGATCGAGTACGCCGCGGAGAAGGAACTGCCCGTCGAGGGCGGCAACGAGGGCGTCTGGAGCATCGACACGAACCTCTGGAGTCGCTCCATCGAGGGCGGCGACCTCGAACAGCCCGGCCACGTCCCCGGCGAGGAGATCTACGACTGGACGCGCGCCCCGTCCGGTGACACCGAGGAGATCGAACTCACCTTCGAGAACGGCTATCCCACCGCCGTCGACGGCGAGGAGATGGAACCGATCGCCCTCATCGAACACCTCAACGAGGTGGCCGGGAAGTACGGCGTCGGGCGCACGGACATGATGGAAGACCGGATGCTCGGCCTGAAGGTTCGCGAGAACTACGAGCACCCGGCGGCGACGACGCTCCTCAACGCCCACGAGACGCTGGAGTCGCTCGTCCTGACCAAAGAGGAGCGCGACTTCAAGAAACTCGTCGACAACGAGTGGTCCCAGAAGGGCTACGAAGGCCTCGTCGACGCGCCGCTGATGGCGGCGCTGGAGGGCTTCATCGACGAGACGCAGACCCGCGTGTCGGGGACGGTCACCATCCGGTTCGAAGGCGGGCAGGCTCGCCCGGTCGGCCGCGACAGCAAGTACGCCGTCTACGACGAGAGCTTCGCCTCGTTCAACACGGAGGACGTGGGCGATATCACGCAGGCCGACGCGACGGGCGTCGCGAAGTACCACGGCTTCCAGGAGCGCCTCGCGGCGAAGGTGCTCGCGAAGGCCAAAGAGGAGGAGTAGCCGTGCACGTCGGACTCCTCTACTCGCGGATCAGGCGCGACGAGAAGCTCCTCCTCTCGGAGCTGCGGGACCGCGACCACGAGGTGACGAAAATCGACGTTCGGAAAGAGCGGTTCAACATCAGCGAAGCGCCTGCGGCGTTCGACGACGTGGACATCGCGGTCGACCGCTGTCTGGCGACCAGCCGGAGCAAGTACGTGACTCGCTTTCTCGACGCCTACGGCATCCCCGTGGTCAACGCTGCGGACACCGCCGAACTCTGTGCGGACAAGGTGAAAAACAGCCTCGTCCTCGAAGCCGCGGGCGTCCCCACGCCCAACACGGACGTGGCCTTCACCACCGACAGCGCCCTCGAATCCATCGAGGCCTTCGGCTACCCCTGCGTCCTCAAACCCGTCATCGGCTCGTGGGGGCGCCTGATGGCGAAGGTGGACTCCCGGAGCGCCGCCGAAGCGATTCTGGAACACAAGGCCACCCTCGGTCACTACGAACACAAGGTGTTCTACATTCAGGAGTTCGTCGAGAAGCCCGGCCGCGACATCCGCGTCGTCGCCACCGACGGCGAACCCGTCGCGGCCATGACCCGGAGTTCGGATCACTGGCTCACCAACGCCGCGAAAGGCGGCGAGGTGGACGAGTTCGAGGTGACGGAGGAGGTGGCCGATCTCGTGAAACGCGCCTCCGACGCCGTCGGCGGCGGGTTGCTCGGCGTCGACCTGATGGAGACGGGCGACTCGTACACCGTCCACGAGGTGAACCACACGGTGGAGTTCAAGGCGCTCGACTCGTGTGTCGACTTCGACGTGCCTGCGGCCATCGTGGACTGGCTGGAATCGAAGGCAGCACAGGAGGCGACGGCATGACCGACACCTACACCGCCAGTGTCGTCGGCGCCAGCGGCTTCACGGGCGGCGAACTCCTCCGCCTGCTGAACGGCCACCCCGAGTTCGAGGTGGCGCAGGCGACGAGTCGGAGCTACGAACGCAAGACGGTGGGCCACCAGCACCCCAACCTGCGGAACATGGACCTCCGTTTTACCGACCCGCAGGATCTCGAATCCGTCGACGTGCTCTTCGCGGCGACGCCCCACGGCGTCTCGATGGAGCGCATCGACGCCTTTCAGGACGCGGCCGACACCGTCGTCGACCTGAGCGCCGACTTCCGGCTGAGTACGGAGGAACAGTACGACGAGTGGTACGACGGCCACGACCGGCCGGACCTCCTCGAAGAAGCGGAGTACGCCCTGCCGGAGATCAACCGCGACAACCTCGACGGCGCCGATCTGATCGCCTCCGGCGGCTGTAACGCGACGGCGACGATACTGGGGCTCAAACCCCTCTTCGACGCCGATATTCTCTCGGGTGACGAGCAGGTGGTCGTCGACGTGAAAGTGGGCTCCTCGGAGGGCGGCGCCGGCGGCGGTGCGGCCTCCTCCCACCCCGAGCGCTCGGGCATCGTCCGCCCCTACGCCCCGACGGGGCACCGCCACGAAGCCGAAATCGAGGAGTTCCTCGGTCTCTCCGTCTCCTTCACCGTCCACGCCGTCGACATGACCCGTGGCGCGGCCGCGACCTGTCACGTCTTCCCGGACGGCCCGGTGAAGAAGAAAGAGCTGTGGGGTGCGTACCGCGACAGCTACGGCGACGAACCCTTCATGCGCACCGTCGCCGGCGGCGGTGGCGTCTACCGCTACCCCGAACCGAAGGCCGTCGCGGGCACCAACCACGGCGAGGTCGGATTCGAACTCGACCCCGGGAACAGGCGGTTAGTAGTGTTCTCCGCCATCGACAACATGATGAAAGGCTCGGCCGGGCAGGCGGTCCACGCCGCGAACGTCGCGCTCGGCCTCGAGGAGACCGCGGGCCTGGAGTTCCAGGGCCTGCACCCCGTGGGGGCGCCGTGAGATGTCGGTCGTGGTCAAGATCGGCGGCGCCAAAGCGGTCGATCCGGCTGGCGCCGTTGCCGACATCGCCGACCTCGTCGCCGACGGCGAACCCGTCGCCGTCGTTCACGGCGGGTCGACGGCCGTCGACGACCTGCTGGATCGGCTCGGCATCGACCCCACGTACGTCGAGACGCCGGGCGGCGTCGTCGGCCGCTTCACCGACGAGGCGACGATGGAGGCGTTCACGATGGCGATGGCGGGGAAGGTGAACACCGAACTCGTGGCCACCTTCCGCGAGGCGGGCGTCGACGCCGTCGGCCTCTCGGGCGTCGACGGCGGCCTCATCACCGGCCCCCGGAAATCCGCCGTGCGTGTCGTCGAAGACGGCAAGAAGAAGATCAAGCGCGGCGACCACTCGGGGAAAATCGAGTCGGTGAACGCCGGGTTGCTGGAGACGCTACTGGAAGACGGCTACACGCCCGTCGCGGGACCGCCGATGCTGGCCGACGACGGCGTGCCCGTCAACACGGACGCGGACCGCGCGGCCGCCGCGGTGGCGGGCGCCCTCGGCGCGACGCTGGTCGTCCTGACCGACGTGGAAGGCGTCTACGCCGACCCCGACGACCCGTCGACGCTGATCGAATCGGTGACCACCCCCGCGGAGTACGACGCGCTGACCGACGCCGCGGAGGGGTTCATGACCAAGAAGGTGATGGCCGCCACGGAGGCGCTGGAGCGCGGTGCAAGCGAGGTGATCGTCGCCGACGCCAACGCCGACGACCCCGTCACGGCAGCACTGGGGGAAAGCGGTACACACATCCACCCGAGCGCCCTGGAGGACACATGAGCGGATTCGTCTTCTCGGAGAAGCCCATCGGCATCGAACGCGGCGAGGGGGCCTACCTCTACGCCGAGGACGGCACGGAGTATCTCGACTTCGGCGCGAGTTACGCCGTCACGCCCGTCGGCCACTGCCACCCGCAGGTCGTCGACGCCGTGAAGTCGCAGGTCGAGGACCTCATGTACGTACAGGCGTCCTACCCCGTCGAGGCGCGGACGGAACTGTACGAGAAACTGGCGACGGTGGCGCCGCCGGGACTCGACAACGTCTGGCTGTGTAACTCCGGGACGGAAGCCAACGAGGCGGCGCTGAAGTTCGCCCGCAACGCCACCGGGCGGGGAAAGATCGTCGCCACCCGCCGTGGCTTCCACGGCCGTACCCTCGGTGCCCTGTCGATGACGTGGAAGGACAAGTACAAGAAGTCGTTCGAACCCCTCGTCGACGGCATCGAGTTCGTCTCCTACGGCGACGGCGAGGAACTCGCCGACGCCGTGGACGAGGAGACGGCCGCCGTCTTCCTCGAACCCATCCAGGGTGAGGGGGGCATCCACCCCGCCGACGCGACGTACCTGCGTCGCGCACGGGAAGTGACCGAGGAGGCGGGCGCCGCCCTCGTCTTCGACGAGATTCAGACCGGCGTGGGGCGGACGGGCACGCTCTGGGCGTGCGAGCGCTCCGAGGTGGAACCGGACATCCTCACGACGGCGAAAGGCATCGCCAGCGGCCTGCCCCTCGGCGCGACGGTGTGTGCGGACTGGATCGCCGACGCCGACCCCGAACACGGGTCGACGTTCAGCGGCGGGCCCGTCGTCTGCGCCGCCGCCAACGCCACCCTCGACGTCGTCGTCGACGAGGATCTGCCGACGCAGGCGGCGGACGTGGGGAGCTACCTGATGGAGTCCATCGAGGAGACCGATCTCCCGATCCGCGACGTGCGCGGACAGGGGCTGATGATCGGCATCGAGGTGAAGCGGGGATCGAACCGGCTCCTGCGTGATCTCGCGTTGAACGAGCAGGTACTGGCGCTGCCGGCCGGGCGGACCGTCCTCCGCCTCCTGCCGCCGCTGACGATCGGCGAGAGCCACGCCGACCAGTTCGTCGACTCACTGGAGGCGGTACTGGGATGACCGAGGCGCTTCCCGACGTGGCCGACGCGGAACTGACGGACGCCCAGCAACTGCTGGTCGACCTCGTCGCCATCCCCTCGCCCTCCGGCGAGGAAGAAGCGGCGGCCCAGCGCCTCGTCGACTTCTTCGAGGCCCACGACCGCGAGGTGTGGATCGACGAGGTGGGGAACGTCCACGCGCCGGCGGACGATTCGGTCCTCCTCACCTCCCACATCGACACCGTGCCGGGCGACATCCCGGTCGAGATCCGGGAGGTGGAGCGTGGAAAGGAACTCTGGGGTCGCGGGAGCGTCGACGCGACCGGGCCGCTGGCAGCGATGGCGGTCGCCGCGGTGGAGACCGGCGTGAGTTTCCTCGGCGTCGTTGGTGAGGAGGTCGACTCCCGTGGCTCGCGCCACGTCATCGAGAGCGACCGCCCGGAACCCGGCGCCCTAATCAACGGCGAACCGAGCGGATGGACGGGCATCACGCTCGGCTATCGTGGACTCTTGGCCGGGACGTACGTCGCCACCAGCGAGTCGGGGCACACCTCCCGGCCGGAGAACAACGCGATTCAGGACGCGATGGACTGGTGGGCACGAGTAGAGGAGGAGTTCGACCCCGACGAGTACCTCCCCGTCTTCGAGCGCGTCACCTGCAAGCCCACGTCGTTCGAGGGGGGCCCCAGCGCGGACGGCCTCTCCGTCGAGGCGACGATGGAAGTGCAGTTCCGCGTCCCCCCGGAGTACACGGTGGGGGACGTACGCGAGATGGCCGACGGCCAACTCGATACGGGGACCGTCCACTGGTACGACCGGGTGCCGCCGGTGATGGAGAGTCCGCGGACGCCCGTCGCGCGGGCGTTCCGGGCGGCCATCCGCGAGGCCGGGGGCGACCCGCGTCTCCTCCGTAAGACGGGGACGGCCGACATGAACGTCTTCGCCTCGGTCTGGGACTGCCCGATGATTACGTACGGGCCGGGCGATTCGGATCTGGACCACGCGCCGAACGAACACCTCGCGCTGGACGAGTACGACCGCTCCATCGAGGTGTTGATCGACGCCTGTCAACGCTTGCAACCACCGCAATGATCGAAACGACCCACCTCCTCGACGTGGACGACCTCACGGCCGAGGACCTGGAGACGGTGTTGGATCGCGCGGCGGCCATCAAGGCCGGCGAAGACGACACGGAACTCTACCGGCAGACGCTCGCCATGGTGTTCGAGAAGCCGAGCACGCGCACCCGAACGTCGTTCGAGACGGCGATGACCCGCCTCGGCGGACACGCCATCTTCCTCGGCCCGGACGACATCCACCTCGGCAGCGGCGAACCCGTCAAGGATACCGCGCGCGCCCTCGCCGGCTACTCCGACGCCATCATGGCGCGGCTGTTCGACCACGCCGACGCCGAGGAACTCGCCGCCTACTCGGACGTGCCGGTGATCAACGGGTTGACCGACGACGCCCACCCCTGCCAGACGCTCGCGGATCTGCTCACCATCCGCGAGCGCTTCGGCGGGTTCGACGACGTGACCGTCGCCTGGGTTGGCGACGGCAACAACGTCGCGCAGTCGTTCGTCCTCGGGGCGGCGCTCGCCGACCTCGACCTCGTCGTCGCCACGCCCCCCGAGTACGGCATCGACGACGACGTACTGGAGCGGGCGGCCGACCTCGGTCCGACGCCGACGCTCGTCGACGACCCCGCCGACGCCGTCGACGGGGCAGACGTGGTCTACACCGACGTGTGGGTGTCGATGGGCGAGGAAGACGAACGCGAGGAGAAACTGGCGGCGTTCGAGGGGTATCAGGTGAACGACGACCTCCTCGCCGGGAGCGACGCCCTCGTGATGCACTGCCTGCCCGCCCACCGCGGCGAGGAGATCACCGACGAGGTAGTCGAGAGCGACCGGTCCATCGTCTGGCAACAGGCGGAAAACCGGCTGCACGCGCAGGCCGGCCTACTCGTCGAACTGCTGGCGTAGGATACCGCACGCCGAACCGGAAGGTGGGAGGTCGCTACTCTCCCAACGCGTCGATAGCCCCGAGTTGCTGCAGTCCGAGAAGGAAATTCCAGGTAGCCCACGTCTCTGCGATCCGGCCGTCCCTGATTCGATGCATGGCGTTTCCGGGTATCTCGATCGTCTCGCCGGTTGGGTCGAGTCCCCGGAAGACGCCCTCGTGGGTTCCCGTCATCGTCCCCTCGAACGCCACCAGATCCCCTTCGGCGACGATCTCGCCGATGTGGACCTCGCTGTCGGGAAACGCCTCGTGGAGTCGTCGGAGCGCCTCGACGAACGGCTCCGGCCCCGTCTCGTCGACCCGTGCATCCGGATCGTGTCTGGTGTAGTCGGCCGTGAACAGCTCCGCAACCCGGTCGTAGTGCTTGTCGTTCGCTTCGTCGATGAACCGTCGGACGAGTTCTTTGTTCTCGCGCGCTGTTGTCGCCATCGTGTCCTCCCCGGTGTGCCCGTCCCGCCGTGTCTCGTCCCCTGCCCATCCCGCGCGACGAGCACTAGCTCCCACTTGTTCGTGAACTGTGTTAACTATTGTCAGCGATCCTGAGTAACGACCGTCGGAAGGGAGACGGCTCGAACGTCGACGGAGCCGACGCTCCCGATTACACGGGCGTCTCGAGCAGTTCCCGGATGTTGTCGTCGATAGCCTGTTTGTCCTCCTCGAAGATGCCGAACATGGTGAAGTGGCCCCAGAGGCTCGGAATCGGCCGGAGTTCGCTGTCCGGGATCATCGACTCCTCGTGGGCGCAGTCGCTGACGGGGAAGAACATGTCCTCCTCGAACGGCATCACGAACGTCTTGGCCTCGATACGGCCGAGCGCTTCCTCGAGGTCGCCGTCGGTGTTCCGGCTCACGTCCCCGTGTTGCCACTTCTTCGCCATCGTCAGGAGGTTGTTCGGGTCCATCCGCAGGAACCAGTCCTCCCAGAAGTTCGCCATCAGGTCCTCGACGGACGTGAAACCGGCATCCTCCCACGCGCGTTCGTCGTAGTGGTAGAACTGCGTACAGAGCCCCATCACCGACCAGATCTGGGCGTGGCGCTTCAGGCCCGTGATGACCGCGTGCGGGTCGTCGTAGAAGCCGTCGTTCCACGCTGGATCGGAGCGGATGGTCTCCATGTGGGCCTCGATGAACAACTGGTCGTGGGGCGTCACCTTCGCCGTGCCTGCGATGGGCGCGGCGCGTTTGACCATCTCGGGATACCGGACCGCCCACTCGTAGGTCTGCTGGGCGCCCATCGACCACCCGAGCACCAGTTCTATCTCCTCGATGCCGAACTCCTCCGTGACCAGTCGGTGTTGCGCGTCGATGTCGTCCTCGATGTTCACGTCGGGGAAGTTGCCCATCCCGCCGTCCTGTGGCGGCGTGTTGTGCGGCGACGTGGAGAGGCCGTTGCCGAGCTGGTTCGGCATGATCACGAAGTACTCCTTCGGATCGATGGCCATGTCCTCGCCCACGTACATCTCCATGTCGCGGTGGGTGCCGGAGTACATGTGCGGGAAGACGACGACGTTGTCTTTCGCCTGATTCAGCTTCCCGTGGGTCTGGTACGCCAGCTTGCAGTCCGGAATCCGCTGCCCGGACGCCAGTTCGAAGTCACCGAGGTCGAACAGTTCGAAGTCGCCGTGTTCGGCCTGCGTGTAGTACTCGTTCTCCAGATGTCGGTCTTCGAGCGACATAGGTTACTGTCACGCGTAAATGATTAATAACTAATTACTAGACGTAGATAGGTTGGGCGTCGTGTCGTCGTCCGTGCGGTCGTGTCACACATCCGCACAGCACCGGAACGGAATTATCGGTGGTCGGACCGGGTATATCATCCTTCTGACGCCGTGTATCGACCGCACCCGACTCCCGAACGGAAATGTCGTCAGGCGAACTCGTCTCGGGTATGTCGACGGCGACAGAGACGGTCGGCGATACCGGCGAATCGAGCGGCAACTGGCAGGCCGGCGTCTTCGGCGGTATCGTCGGGGCGCTGGTGATGGGCGGACTCGTCCTGGCGATGAATCCGCCGGTACTGACGGTGGCGATTCCGTCGCTGTACGGGCTGGCGCCGCCGCCGAATCCAGCGGTCGGCATGGCGGTCCACGTCACCCACGGCGCGGTGCTGGGCGTGGTGTTCGCGGCCCTCGTCGGCGCGTTCGGTGTCGAGGGGACGGGCCGCCAGGTCGGTCTCGGAATCGGCTGGGGTGTCGCGACGTGGATCGGACTGGCGGCGCTCGTGATGCCCGTGTGGTTGAGCGTCGTCGGCTCTCCCGCCTCGCCGCCGTTCCCCAACTTCGCGCCGCCGTCGCTCCTGTGGCACGTGGTGTACGGGGCCGTCCTCGGCGGCGTCTACGCGGCGACGGCGGACCGGCTGTGACCCCGATGCTTTAATCCGAGCACGCGTAACTCCCTGTCGTGGCAGACACGGCGGGATACGAGCGGTTCTTCCCATACGACGATCCGTATCCGAACCAGCGCGAGGCGATGGACCGCATCGCCAACGCCCTCACACGCGGACAGGACGTACTCATGGAGGGCGCGCCGGGGACGGGCAAGACGCTCTCGGCGCTCGTGCCGGCGCTCGCGCACGCCCGCGAACACGACCGGACAGTCGTCATCACGACGAACGTCCACCAGCAGATGCGGCAGTTCGTCGAGGACGCCCGAGCCATCCGGGCCCAAGAGCCAATTCGCGCGGTCGTCTTCAAGGGGAAAGGCTCGATGTGCCACCTCGACGTGGGCTACGAGGAGTGTCGGAGCCTCAAGGAGACCACCCGCTCGCTCGTGGAGGCCGAAGCCGACCGACAGGAACTCGCCCAGCGGAGCGAGGCGCTCTTGGACGACGTGCGCGAGGGCAACGGCGAGGCCGGCGAGGCCCGCGCGGCCGTCATGGACGAACTCGAAGCGCTCGACGAGGAGATCGAGGAGCTAGAGGCGGCGAACATCTGCGAGCACTACCGCGCGAACCTCACCCGCGACACCGACGCCTTCCACGACTGGCTGTTCGAGGACGTGCGCACGCCCGAGGAAATCTACGCCTACGCCGACGAGCGCGGCCTCTGTGGGTACGAACTCCTCAAGGAGGGGATGGACGGCATCGACCTCGCCGTCTGTAACTACCACCACCTGCTCGATCCGACGATCCGCGAACACTTCTTCCGGTGGCTGGACCGCGATCCCGCCGAGGTGATCACGGTCTTCGACGAGGCGCACAACGTCGAGTCGGCGGCGCGGGACCACGCCACCCGGACCCTCTCCGCGCGGACGCTGGAGGGCGCGCTGGCCGAACTCGACGAGGCCGACGACTCGCGGGCTGGGCGAGCGAGAAACGTGATCGAGGCCTTTCGAACGGGGCTCGGAACGGCCGTCGACGACGCCCTCGGCTTCGGCGAACGCGAACAGGTTGGCGACGACTGGCACGACCTCGCCATCGCCAACGACGACCGCCGGGACGACCTCACGCTCGCCTTCCTCGACGCCTACGAGGGGAGCGGCATCGACGCCGAGATCGACCTCGCGCTGCAGGTGGGCGAACGACTAGACGAGGAGTACGAGGAGGCCTACCGCCGGGGCGAGACGACGACCCGCACGGAGTCCGCGACGCTGCAGGCGGCGGGCTTCATCGCGGACTGGATGGGCCACGGGGCGGATCTGGGGCGACACCCGATGGCTGCGGTGCGGCGCGACGCGGGCACCGACGAGGTGTACGGCCGCGCGGAACTCTACACGTGCATCCCGCGCGAAGTGACCGAGGGCCTGTTCGACGAAGTGGCCGCGAGCGTGTTGATGAGCGCGACGCTCCGCCCGTTCGACGTGGTCGAAGACGTTCTCGGCCTCGGCGACCCCGTGACGATGGCCTACGGGCTGGCGTACCCCGAGGAACGCCGGCGTACGTACGCCGTCGAGGGGCCGGCACTGTTCGCGAGTGAGCGCGACGACCCCGAGACGCAGGCGACGGTGGCGGAGACGCTCGCGGACGTGATCGAGATGACCCCCGGCAACACGCTCGTTTTCTGTCCCTCGTACGCGGAGGCCGAGCGCTATCACGAACGCCTCGGCGGATACCTCGACGAGGCGGGGACGCCCACCGAGGACCTGCGCCAGCGGTTCGTCGAAGGCGAGGGGGCTTCGACACCTCCGACCGCCGGCGAAGCCGGCGGGTCGACCCTCTTTACCTCCCTCTGGGGCACCCTCGGCGAGGGGGTGAGCTTCGACGGGGACGACGCCCGAACCGTCGTCGTCGTGGGTGTCCCCTACCCCAACCTCTCCGAACGGCTGGAGGCGGTGCAGGACGCCTACGACCGGATCTACGACGACCGCAGGGGAGCGGGGTGGCGCTACGCCGTCGAGATTCCGACGATCCGCAAGACCCGACAGGCGCTCGGGCGGGTGATCCGCGCTCCCGACGACTACGGCGTGCGCGTCCTCCTCGACAAACGATACACCCGCGCCAGCCGCGACATGGGGAAGTACGGTGTCCGCGACTCGTTCCCACCCGAGGAACGGGACGAACTCATCGACGTGGCGCCGGAGAAGGTGAAGTTCGCGATGCTGAACTTCTACGCGGACCTCGACGCCTACGACGGCGATCCGCCGACGCCGTAGGGTTTAGAGGACGAGTCCGGCGAGCAACGCCGGACAGCCGAAGCCGACGGCGATGAGCCCACCGATGGCGCGGGCGCGGCGCACCTGCCTGCGTTCGGCTCGCTCCGGATCCTGTCGCCACTGGCGCGGCGGAACGTAACTGCGGACACGGAGGGGAAACACCATCATCGCCGCACCGACGGCGATCAGAAGCAGGCCCGTGAGGACGAGCGCCCCGTTCATAGCGACGGGAGGACCGCACGGCTGAAAAAGTCGCCGTCGCGGCTCCCGAAAACATTTGTCTCGGGCGCTACGGGGCGAACGTATGCGGCGAGACGCCCTCCACCTCGTCCTCGCGGCAGTCATCCTGCTCGCTGGCTGTACCGCGCCCACTGGTCCTTCCGACACCACCGACCCGACCGCCACGTCGACGCCAACCGCGACGGCCACACCTCCGCCCACGGCGACACCCCAACCCGTCGCTGTCGAGTACGCCGTCAGCGCGGGCACGATTCCCGACGATATCGAGTCGGTCGAGGTGACCCTGCAGGTGGTGTTCGTCGAACGCGCGGGCGACATGGGCCCGTGCTGGCGGGGGACGTTCACCGGACCGTACAAGCCGACGATCACACCCATCGCCCCGCCGGAAGGCGAGTGTTACCGCTCGGAATCGGTCACACTCGATCTGACCGCTCTCGACGGCGAGCGCTCGCTCGGCCGGATCACCGCCCCCGGTCGGTTCACGGCGGGGCACGCGCTGATCGCCACGAACGTGACGGCGACGTATCGGAACGGGACGACGGTGACCGGCATCAAGGATGCGAGCGGGAAGCGGGTTCGCGTCGTCGACGGCCCCCCTGCTGGCCCGTATCGCGTGACGCTCTCCCTGCAAGCGTACGACGATCGGCCGTACGACTACTGGTTCGTCACCGAGGAGAACTAGCGAGCCACGCGCTTATGCCGGTCCCATCCTAACGCCGGTCGATGCCCCAGCAGCCACGGTCACGCGCACGGCCGCCCGGTCCCCGCGGCGAACCCGTCTTCGGGAACAGCAGACAGTACGCACGCGATCCGTTCGACTTCCTGAGTGCGTGTGAGTCGGCGTACGGCGACGTGGTTCGGGTCGACCTCGGACCACTGGAAACGTACATCCTCACCAACCCCACGGACATCGAACGGGTGCTCGTCGGCGACCACGGGAAGTACCGCAAACCGGCGTTTCAGGACGACGCGCTCGGCCAGCTCCTCGGTGACGGTCTCCTCCTGAGCGAGGGGGATCGGTGGCGCCGCCAGCGCGACCTCGCCAATCCCGCGTTCAACATGTCGCGGATCGCGGGGATCGCCGACACGATGACGCGGCACGCCGAGGCCGCGGTCGCGGAGTGGTCGACAGGTGACGACCTGAACGTCGAACTCGAGATGGCGCGGCTGACGGTGCGGATCATCGCGGACGCCATGCTCGGCATCGACCTCTCCGAGGAGCGGGTGCGGACGATTCAGGAGACCCTCGAACCCCTCGGGGCTCGCTTCGAACCCGACCCGTTCCGCTTCGTCACGCCCAACTGGGTGCCGACCCGGGAGAACCGAGCGTTCGAGGCGGCGCTGGAGGAGTTGGAGGACGTGGTGATGGAGATCGTCGCGGAGCGCCGCGGCACCGAGGGGGACGCGGACGACGACGATCCGCCGATGGACCTGCTGTCGATCCTGCTCCGAGCGCAACGGCGGGGCGAGCAGACGGACGAACAGCTCCGCGACGAGGTGATGACGATGCTGTTGGCGGGCCACGACACGACGGCGCTGACGCTTACCTACGCCTGCTACCTGCTCGCGGAGCATCCGGTGGCCGAGGGGCGCGTCCACGCCGAACTCGATTCGGTCCTCGACGGGTCACCGACGTTCGCGGACGCGCGGGAGCTGACGTATCTGGATCGGGTGTTACAGGAGACGATGCGGCTGTATCCGCCGGTGTACGCCATGTTTCGGGAGCCAGTCGTGGACGTGAAACTGGGGGGATACCGGATTCCCGAAGGGGCGGCCGTCATGCTCCCGCAGTGGGCCGTCCACCGGTCGTCGCGGTGGTGGGACGACCCCGACCGGTTCGATCCGGATCGGTGGACGCGCGACCGGAGCGCCGAGCGTCCCCGGTTCGCACACTTCCCGTTCGGCGGCGGGCCACGCCACTGCATCGGCAAGCAGTTCTCGCTGCTGGAGGCGAAACTCATCCTCGCCGTGATCGGCCGCGAGTATCGGCTGCAATACACGGGAACGGACGATTTCGACCTCCGGGGGTCGCTGACGATGCACCCACAGGACGGGATGCCGATGCGGGTCGAGACCCGTTAGCGCGGCAGCGACACTCGCCACGCCGTCTCGCGGCGAGCGCGACTCCAGAGGTGGAGTTCGGAGACGGTCCACGTGATCGGCTCGATATCGAGCGTGCAGAGGTCGGCGAGGGCGTCCCGTCCATCACCGCGGGCCAGCGTCACGTGCGGGACGTACGCCTCGCCTTCCAGTTCGTCGTGGACGGCGCCGAAGGCGTCGACCAACCGCCGGTGCAGGTCGTGGAGACCCGGGCTCTCGACGGCGAGGTAGACGACCGGGCCGGGGCCGTGGGTGGGTGTCTCGAAGGTGTCGATGCCCGTAATCTGCGCCTCGAAAGCGGGCGTCGGCGAGAGCGTGACCCGGAGGCGTTCGCGCAGGTGGTCGTAGTCGCCCTCGTCGGCCTCGAACCGCTTGCAGACGAGGGTGTGGCGGTCGCGAACCCGGTCGAATGGGGTGAGTCGCGGGTGGAGGTCGGCCGCGAGGCGTTCGACGGCGCCCGGGACGGGGACGTTGAGACTGTACACGGCGGACGGTGACGGGGCGGAGAAAAGAGCGTACCGGAGCCGTCAGATCCGGTCGAGCAACCAGAGGACGATCAGGACAACGATGAGTAGCCCGATCAGCGTCGGGAAGAGGTTGAGCAGGCCGACGAAGAGGTCGAACACCTCACCGACGATTTCGAGCGCGAGCCAGACGACGACGAGAATGAGCACCAGTTTCAGCAGATCATCCACGTCGACGGCGGCGCGAGACATGAGAGTCGGTGGGGACGGAACGCGCAAAAGTGTGATGGCGGGATCAGCGCGGCTTCCAGAGGCGGCCCAGCACGAACAGTGCCAGCAGGGCAGCGAGGAAGCCGAATCCGGGGGCTGAGCCGTCGGTTCCGGGCATCGGCGTCGGCGTCGGCGTCGAGGGTCGGGGCGTCGGTGATGGAGTCGCCGTCGGGGTGCGTGTCGCCGTCGCAGTCGGCGTCGACGTGGCGGTCGCCGTGGGCGTCGTCGTCTCGGCAGTAGGTGCGACGGCGAACTCCGAGAGACCCGGCGACTCGGATCGGTAGGTCACCTGCGTCCGATTCTGCTCCATCACCCGAGTCTGGAGGCGCTGCCACGTCCGGTTAGTCTCCCGGTAGCGATAGAGGCTGACGTTCTCGGCAGTCACGTTTCGCTCGCGCAGTCGCGTGCGGTTGAGCGTGAACGTGAGAGAGGCGTTGGTGACGTTGGCGTTGGGCACCGAGTGGGTCACGTTGAGGTAGCCGAACGGAGGGTCGCCGGGGAAGGGGGTGACACCCTCGCTGGCGCGGGTGGTCGTGCGGACGGCCAACTGGTACTCGGGGTCGCCGGTTGCGATAGTCATCTCGCGGAGCATCAATCCCGTTTCCGGGTTCGCGGCCATCCGCTCGAACTGGATGTGAACGGTCCGGTTCGCCGCGGCGTTGTGGACCATGATCGAGGCGTTACCGGGCTGACGGTGGTCGACCGAGACGTTCGTCCGGGGACCGTCCCCACCGGTCGGGGTGCTTCGCCCGTCACCACCGGATGTCCGTCGACCGTCGTCGGTGGGGGTGCGCTGCCCGTCGCCACCGTCGGGCGTTCGCCGCCCATCGCCGCCGTCACCACCACCCATCGGCGTTCCGTCGCCGCCACCGTGCTGTGCGAGCGGAGCCGAGGGATCGAGAGCGTGTGTCGGCAGGCTACCACTAGCCACCACGAGGATCAGTACGATTACCACCGCGGCTCTAGATGACATCGTATTGTGTGTTTGATATTATTGTATAAAGACTTCAAGGTGTGTAGTGGGGCCTCAATCCTGAACGTGGCGCGTGGTGGTGGTCCCCACGCCGCTACTGAATCTCAAGGCTTTTTACACGGAGTTCGCTACGGACACGCTGACAATGAGTCGTGACGCGGTCGACGGCGTGTCGCTTCCCAGTACGAACACCCTCCTCCTCGCACCCGCGTCGTCGCACCGCCCGGTGTCGACGGTCGCAGGCACCGGCCGCTAAATCACAGACGGACCGATGAGTACATCCTCATACAGCCGTATCCAGAAGTGGTTCCTGAAGTATCAGCACGTATTCGTATTCACCGCCCCAGTGGCGTTCGTCGTCGCCGTGTTCTTCACGGCCCCGACGACGGCGAGCGATCCGGGGGCGAACTACTGGCTCGAGTACTGGTGGCTCTTCCCCGTCTTCCTGCTCGGGGCGACCATCGTGAACACGGTCGGCATCAGCGGGTCCGCGCTCTTCGTGCCCTTCCTGATCTTCATCTTCCCGCTCTTCGCCCACCCGCTCGAACCGGAGACGCTGGTGAAGGTGGGCCTCATCAGCGAGGCCTTTGGCCTCTCCAGTTCCTCGGTCGCCTTCATCCAGTACGGCCTCGTGGACCGCCGACTGGCGCTCACGCTCGTCGGCGGGTCGATCCCATTCGTCGTCGGGGGCGCCCTGCTCTCGTTCGTCATTCCGGAGCCGCTCTTCCACGCGCTACTCGGGATCGCGCTGCTGGCGGCCGCCTACCTCCTGTTCAAGACGAATCTGGATCACAGCGGGAGCGACGACGCGGACGCCGATGCCGATCCGGCCGCCGACGGCGGGACGGCCGCCGACCCGGCAGCGGCCGGTCTCCCCGACGACGACGACAAACTCGGCCCCGCGGGCGTCGAGACGGCCGAGGACGGCACCGTCACGCGCGTCGACCGCGACGGCGACGACTACACCTACACCCGCGGTGGCTACCTGCGCCGCGCGGCTAACTACAGCATCGGCGGCACGTTCCAGGGGCTCGCCGGCTTCGGCATCGGCGAACTCGGCATCATCTCGATGCTCGGGACGAAGGTGCCGGTCCGGGTGGCCATCGGGACGAACCACATCGTCGTCGCGCTGACGGCGATTCTCGCGTCGCTCGTCCACGTCTTCGGCGGTGGCATCGTCGGCGGTCACTCCCTCTCGCTCGCCTCGACGCCGTGGAACATGGTCGTGTTCACCGTCCCGGCGACGGTGACGGGCGGTCAGATCGCCCCCTACGTCTCCAACGCGCTCAGTACCCGCACGATCAAGCGGTTCGTCGCGATGCTGTTCGGCATCATCTCGACGGCGCTGTTCCTGATGGCGGCGGGACTCGGATAACTGCCACAGCGGGAACTGACGGCCGAAGAAGACGGCTGCTCGCTCTTCTCAGCGCTTCGGATCGAGCGCCTCGACCTGCATGTCGATATACTTCCGTGGCCACTCGGCGAGATACGCGGCGAGACGGCCGATGAGGCTGTGCGAGGTCGGGTCTTCGGGAGTCGGTCGGCCCTCTCCACGAAGGGGGGGATCAGTTTCGTGGCTCATCCGTGTCACCTAGTATCATATTACCGTCGCGCCATAAACGTTGGTGATAGTTACCATCGAGAGGCGTACCGGGGCGGCCGACCCCGTCCTGCCGCTCAGAACTCTGAATCGAGTTCGGGCGCGATGCCGTCGTCGGCGTCGTCGAACTCGAACTCCTGTCGCAGGTCACGAATCCGGTCGCGGATGTCGGCCGCGAGTTCGAACTCCAGATTGTCGGCGGCGGCCTGCATCCGTTCTTCCAGCGCCTCGATCCGTTCACGGGCCTCGTCCTCGGTCTCGGGGGTGTCGCCCGTGACGCCCGAGGTGTCCGTCTCGCTCCCCGGCAGGTTCGTCTCACCCACCGCCTTCTCGATGGTCGTCGGTTCGTGGCCGTGTTCCTCGTTGAACTCCTGCTGGATGCGCCGGCGCCGCCGCGTCTCGTCGATAGCCGACTGCATCGAGTCCGTCACGTCGTCGGCGTAGAGCACCACCTCGCCGTTGACGTTGCGCGCCGCCCGGCCCATCGTCTGGACGAGCGTCGTCTCCGACCGGAGGAACCCCTCCTGATCGGCGTCGAGGATGGCGACCAAGGAGACTTCGGGGATGTCCAGCCCCTCCCGGAGGAGGTTGATGCCGACGAGTACGTCGAAGTCACCCAACCGGAGACCGCGGATCAACTCGTGGCGCTCCAGCGTGTCCGTCTCGTCGTGCATATACTCGACGGCGACGCCGGCCTCTGAGAGATATTCGGTCAAATCTTCGGCCATCCGCTTGGTGAGCGTCGTCACGAGGATGCGCTCGTCGCGTTCGATGCGTTCGTCGATGCGGTCCATGAGGTCCTCGACCTGCCCCGTCGCGTCCGCAACCTCGACCGCGGGGTCGACGAGATAGGTGGGCCGAACGATCTGTTCGACCACCTGATCGGAGTGTTCCTGCTCGTAGTCGCCGGGGGTCGCGGAGACGTACAGCATCCGGTTCGTCTTCTCCTCGAACTCCTCGAAGGTGAGCGGGCGGTTGTCGTACGCGGTGGGGAGCCGAAAGCCGTTCTCGACCAGCGAGTCCTTGCGGGACTTGTCGCCCTCGTACTGTCCCTTGATCTGGGGGAGGGTCTGGTGGGACTCGTCGACGACCGTGAGGAAGTCGTCGGGGAAGTAATCGAGCAGGGTGTAGGGCGCCTCGCCGGACTCCCGGTCCGAGAGGTGGACGGAGTAGTTCTCGATGCCCGAGCAGTACCCCGTCTCGCGCAGCATCTCGATGTCGAAGGTGGTGCGCTCCTCGATCCGCTGGGCGGCGACCAGATCCCCCTGTCGCTCGAAGTAGGCCACGCGGTCCTCCATCAGCACCTCTATCTCCTCGATAGCGTTCTCCAGTCGCTCCTCGGGGATGGAGTAGTGTTCTGCCGGGTGGATCAACACGGCGGGTTCCTGACTCTTTACCTCCCCTTCCAGCGGATCGAGTTTGGTCAGACGGTCGATTTCGTCGCCCCAGAACTCCACGCGGACGGCGTAGCGACCGTACATCGGGAACACTTCGACGGTGTCGCCGCGGACGCGGAAGGTGCCCTGCGTGAAGTCCACGTCGTTGCGGTCGTAGTTGAGGTCGACCAGCCGGGCGAGCAGGTCGTCGCGGCCGATCTCCTGACCCCGTTCGAGGCGGAGCGCCATGTCGACGTAGTTGGCGGGGTCACCGAGGCCGTAGATGGCCGAGACGCTGGCGACGACGATCACGTCGTTTCGGGTCAACAGGGAACGGGTCGCGGAGTGGCGCAGGCGGTCGATCTCGTCGTTGATCGAGGCGTCCTTGTCGATGAACGTGTCCGTCTGTTCGACGTACGCCTCGGGCTGGTAGTAGTCGTAGTAAGAGACGAAGTACTCGACCGCGTTGTCGGGGAAGAGGTTTCGAAACTCCTCGTATAGCTGGGCGGCCAGCGTCTTGTTGTGGGCGATGACCAGCGTCGGCTGCTGGAGTTCCTCGATCACCCACGAGACGGTGTTGGTCTTGCCCGAGCCGGTGACGCCGAGGAGCGTCTGCTCGTCCATTCCGGCCTCGTAGCCGGCGACGAGTTCCTCGATTGCGTCGGGCTGATCGCCCGCCGGGTCGAAGGGGGCGTCGACCCGGAACGGCTGGTCGGCGTCGGGGCGGTCCGGCTGGAGCGGGCCCGAGTTGGCGTCACTCACGGTACCGGTACTGGTCGCTCGAAGAACTTGACGGATTCGTTCGGATCACCCCCGCCCACCCGCCAGACGCGTCGCCTCGGGCAGGCGACGGAGCCACTGCATCGACAGCGTGCCGAGGAGCGGACCGACGACGAGGGGTGCGAACGCCCACCGCCAGCCCACGAGGTCGACGACCACGGGTATCAGCTGGATCGAAATCGTGGTGAGGAGGAAGCCGATGGCCGTCTGGAGCGTCAGTGCGGTGCCGACGTACGACTGCTCGGCCAGTTCCGAGACGGCCGCGGAGAACTGCGCGGAGTCCGCGACGATGGCGACCCCCCACACGAGGACGAAGGGAACGAGCAGGAATAGCGAGCGGCCGAAGACGACGCCCGCGGCGAGGCAGGCGAGGCCGCTGACGGCCATGCTCACGCTCGTGACGCGCGTGCGCCCGACCCGGTCGGCGGCCGACCCGGCGACGACGGCGCCGACACCACCCACGGCGATGGTGGCGAAGGCGAGGAGGGAGGCGAGCCCGGTCGACCCCCCGCCGTTCGCGGCCATACTCGCGATCAGATACGCCGGGATCCACGTCCAGACGGCGTAGAGCTCCCACATGTGGCCGAAGTAGCCGCCGTTGGCGAGCATGGTCCCGCGGTCACGGAGGATGCGGCCGATAGCACCGGGGTCGAACGGCGCCGCGGGCGCCTGGTGCGGTCCGGGTTCGACGAGGAGAGCGAGGAGGCCGCCGAGAGTGGCGAGGGCGGCGGCGCCGTACAGCACGACCCGTGGCTGGCCGACACCGCCGACCGCGCGGATGAGATGCGGGAGCGCGGAGCCGACGGTGAGCGCCCCGACGAGGACGCCGATGGCGAAGCCGCGGCCCTCCTCGAACCACCCGGCGAGGATCTTCATTCCCGGTGGGTAGACGCCGGCGAGGGCGACGCCGGTGAGAAAGCGGAGCGCGATAGCCGGGAGCGCCGCGGAGACGGCGGCGGCGATGAGCGCGGTAGCGGCCGCGCCGAGGACGGCCGAGCCGGCGAGGAGGTAGCGCGGCCGGAACACGTCCGAGAGGGTGAGTACGGAGGAAAGGAGGGCGCCGGTGACGAAGCCGAGCTGGACGGCGATGGTGAGCCACGCCGTCTCGGCGTCGGTCAGCCCCCACTCGGCGGCGAGTTCGGGCGCAGCGGCGGTCGCACTGAACCACAGCGACATGGCCAGCAGTTCGGCGACGGCCATCACCAGCAGGACGCGGTGTTTCCGAGACGGCATCGTCAGGGACCAACACCGACCGCCGACAAAAGCGTCCCCGTGCCGCGCGATAACGAATCGGTGTGACGCCGGCCGTTGCGGGTGCGTGCGCCGGCGCCGGGATGGCCCGCTCCCAGTCCGTCGACGGCGGCTGTCACCGCAGGAAGTCCGACAGGTGCGTCCGGTAGGCGTCGGGACGATCCGCCATCACCCAGTGGGACGCGCCGTCGAGGCCGACCAGTTCGGCACGCTCGATGTCGTCGCTGAGGCGTTCGGCCCACTGGATAGGCTGGAACTCGTCGTCGGCCCCCCAGAGCAACAGCGTGTCGGCAGTGATGGCCGTCGGATCGATCTCCGTCGTGTGGTTGGTGTTCGTCGAGGCGGCGTTGCGGACGAGGGACGTGACGCCCTCGGCGGAGTTCCACGGCGCCGTCATACCCTCGACGAGCGCCTCGTCGGGATCGTCGCCGACGAGCGTATCGCGGAACAGGTCGTCGAGCATCGTCTGCATCTCCTCGGGGCTGGTGGTCCGGGCCGTCTCGGGGAGGCCGAGATCAGTGACCAATTGGATGGGCCACGAATCGTAGGCCACGGCGTTCGAGAGGACGAGTTCGTCGACGGCGTCCGGGTTGTGGGCCGCGTAGCGGAGGAAGACGCCGCCGCCGAGATCGTGGCCGACGAGCGACGGTGACTGGATGTCGAGCGCCGTGAGGAGGGCGTCGAGCATCCGCTCCTGTGCCCGAATCGAACGATCGAACCCGTCGTGCATGGCCGACGCGCCGTAGCCGACCATGTCGGGGACGATCACCCGTCGGCGGTCGGCTATCGGATCGATCACGTCCCGCCACAGATAGGAGTTCGTCGGGATGCCGTGGAGGAAGACGACGGGGTCGCCCGAGCCGTCGTCGTAGTACGCAACGTCGAGGTCGTGGCCGTCGACAGTGACGGTCGTCGACTCCTGTGCAGCAGTCCATTCGTCGTATCGTGTCACGGTGAGACACCCACGAGAACTGCGACGGAAGCGAGCATAGGTGTTCGTCGTGCGTGTCCTGCCCACACACGAGCGCCGCGGGCGCTACCGAAGGCCCCAGAAGACGACGAGGCCGACCGTCGTCACGACGGCCATGAGCGCCTGCAGGGGCGCCCCGACGCGGACGTAGTCGGTGAACCGGTAGCCGCCGGGGCCGTACACCATGAGGTTGGTCTGGTAGCCGATGGGCGTCATGAAGGCGGTGGAGGCGGCGAACATCACGGCGAGGAGGAAGGTGAGACGGGTGGCGCCGATCCGGGCCGCGGTGTCGACGGCGACGGGGATCATCAACACGACCGTCGCGACCGGCGTGATGACGTTCGCGAGCAGCGAGGTGACGAGGTAGACGAGCGCGAGGACGCCGATCAGCGGGAGGACGGCCGTGCTGGCGACGAGCAGGCTCGCGAGGAGAGCGTCGCCGCCGGTGTTCTGCATCGCCAGCCCGAGCGGAATCACGCCTGCGAGCAGGAAGACGACGTTCCAGCTGACGGCCTCGTAGGCTTCGGAGGGGCGGAGACAGCCCGTCGCGACCATGGCGACGACGCCACCGAGGGCGGCGATGACGATGGGGAGCAAGCCGAGCGCGGCGATGGCGATGACGCCGAGGAGGATGGCGACGGCGACCGGCGTGTGGGCGTCGAGCGGCTCGGCATTGGTCTCCGCCTGCACAGCCTCGTCGAGGTCACCCGGATCCTCGGCCTCGTGGGTGACGAACACTTCGTCTCGGTCCGCGAGGTAGGCGATGGCACCGGCAGTCGTCTGGAGGAGGAGCGTGTCGCCGGCGCGGAGTTCGACCGCGTCGAGGTCGCGTTTCGTCACCTCGTCGCCGCGGCGGACGGCCAGCACCGTCGTGTCGAAGCGCTCGTCGAGCGCCGAGTCGCCGATCCGTTTCCCGACGAATCGGGACTCGCCGGGGATCACCACCTCGACCAGCGTGCCGCGGTGTGGGGTTTCGGAGAGGTCGTCCTCGGTCACCTCGTCGCGGTGGCGGTGGCGGAGGCCGTACTCGCCGGCGACCCGGTTGGCCGTCTGGAGCGACGTGCGGACGGTCAGCAGGTCGCCGTCCTCGAAGCGGCGGTCGGTCGCCGACGCCAGAAACGCCTCCCCGTCGCGTTCGATCTGGAGGATGTCCAGATCGTAGCCGGCCGCCGCGAGTTCCTCGCCGGCTTCGTCGACACGGTAGCCGATCAGCGGCGACGATTCCCGGACGACGAGGCGAACGAGGTGGTTCCCCAGATCGAACGTCTCGGTCAGGTCGGCGGCGGGATCGATGCGAGCGGGTGTGAGCCACCGGCCGACCGTGAGCAGGTACGCGGCACCGACGAGAAAGATCACCACGCCGAGTTTCGTGAACTCGAACATCGAGAGCTGGTGACCGAGCAGCTGGCTGGAGAGGTCGCTGGCGAGGATGTTCGTCGCCGTGCCGACGAGGGTGAGCGTCCCGCCGAGCATCGCCGCGTACGAGAGCGGCAGGAGGAGTTTCGACGGCGAGAGCCCGTACCGCCCCGCGAGATCCGTAATCATCGGGATGAACACCGCGACGATGGGCGTGTTGTTCACGACGCTGGCGGCGAGCCCCGTCGTCCCGACGGTCGCCCCGAGGAGTTTCCGCTCGTTGCCGCCGGTGGCCTCCCCGAGCATCGTACCGAGCCGCTCGACCAGCCCCGTGCGCTGGATGCCCTCGCTCAACATGTACATGGCGACGATGGTGAGCGTTGCAGGACTGGCGAACCCGGAGATGGCCTCCGCCGCGGTGACGCCCGTCCACGGCTCGAAGACGACGAGCGAGACCAGAACGGCGAGCGCGGTCGTGTCGTTGGGGAGGCGTTCGGTGACGAACAGGACGAGGGCGACGAGAACGAGGGCGAACACCAGGACCATCCCGGGCGGTGGCGATGCCATCGGCGAACGTTCGACAGGTAGGGAGTTATAAGTAGAGGCCGGCGGGATTCGCCACGAACCAGCCACCGATCGGGAGCGAGCGTTTAAACGGCTCCCGTGCCAACGGAGTGGCATGGAAGTGCGCGACGCGGTCGAGGCCGACGCCGACGCGCTCTCGGCCATCGCGGACGTGCCGGCGGACGTGATCCGCAACCTGATCCACGACCGGACGGTTCGGGTCGCCCAGCGGGAGGCGACGGCGGCAGGTCCCAACGCCGATACGGCCGAGGAGGAGACGCGGGACGTGGCCGGATTCGTCAGTTTCGACGTGCGAAACGGGACGGTCCACGTCACGCAACTCGCGGGGACGACGGCGGCCTGTGAACGACTGCTCGGCGAACCCGTCCGATTCGCGACGACGGAGGGGATGACCGTCGAACTGCTGGCAATCGAAGACGATGAGGCAGTGCTGGAGGCGGCCGAAGCGGCCGGCTTCAGGCGTGAAGGGACGGGACCGGCGTTCGACGGGAAATCGACCGTCCGCTACCGACTCGACCCGGCGAGCTAGGCGAACTTCCGAACGGTCAGATTCAGCGTGTCGAGGTCGACGATGGGCGCGAAGCCGGCGTCGGGGTCGATGTTGACGCTCTTCTGGAACGCGGTCTGGGCCTGCCAGCACCCGCTGTTGACCGCGAGGACGTTGTGGTACTTCCCGTACCCCAGTTTGTGGACGTGGCCCGTGTGGAACACGTCGGGGACGTTCTCGATGACGAGGTAGTCCCGTTCCTCGGGTGCGAGGCGCATGTGACCGCCGTATTTCGGCGCGACGTGGCGTTTCTTGAGGAGGTGGTACATCGCCCGGTGCGGGTGGTCGTAGCTCGCTGTCTCCTCGGGGAGTTCGGCGATCACCTCGTCGAGCGAGACGCCGTGATACATCAGCACCGAAACGCCCTCGATAGTGACGGTGGAGGGATTGCCCACGATCCGCGGATCGTGGGCGGACATGATCTCCCGGAGCTCCTCGTCGAAGCCCGGTTGGGGCTCCGCGAGCCGGACGGCGTCGTGGTTGCCCGGAATCATCACGATGTCGAGGTCGCCGGGCACTTCCTTGAGGTGTTCCGAGAAGCGGTCGTACTGGTCGTAGATGTCGACGATGTCGAGTTCCTCGTCCTGATCGGGGTAGACGCCGACGCCCTCGACCATGTCGCCGGCGACGAGGAGGTACTCGACGGCCGCGGCCTCCTCGGTGTGGAGCCAGTCGGCGAAGCGGTGCCAGGCGTCGGCCATGAACTCCTGGCTCCCGACGTGCACGTCGGATATCAGGGCGGCCTGTACGTGCCGGTCGGCCGTCGAGGGCTTGTACGTCCGGGGCACGTCCGGGAAGTGGAGCGCGTCGACGAAGACGATGCCCGCGTCGTCCGAGAGCGTGCCCTCCACTGCGACACACTCGTCGAGGAGGAGTTCGTCCACGAGGTCCGCGATGTCGCGGTCCTTCGTGATCAGACAAGGGAAGGTGCCGGTCGTGTCTTCGAGTTCGACGATCCAGTGGCCGTTGGCCGAGGAGCGCACGTCGTTGACGAGGCCGATCATCGCCACATCGCTCCCGCCGGGCATGTCCGCGACGGCCGACGCCGGGCGGTGGTTCACCCGCCCACGGAGTTTGCCGGAGAGCTTCTCGTAACGGTCGCGGAAGACGGAGACGAAGTCGCCGTACTCGCCGGTGCCCGTACTTCGACCGGTGATGTCGCCGGCGATGTCGATAGATCGCTTGACTGCGGCGGTGTCGCTGTCGGCAGTGGCCGTGTCTGCGCTCGTGGTCGACGCCGACTCTGTGCCGGCCATCTCACCCTTCCGAGACCCCTTCGTTTCAACTGGAGCGTCAGCCGCCTGAGTCCCAGACGAGGGGGAGGGAGTTGCAGTCGAAACAGAGGGGTCTTCTGGCGGGGCGTCGGGGGCGGTATCGTCGGGAACCGTGTCGGCGGATGCTGTCGTATCCGTGGCGTCGGTATCGGTCGGCGGAGACGCGGCGGCCGGTGCGTCCGTGGACAGTGCCGAGCGGACGTGCTCCGCGGTGAGTCGAAGCGCGTCGTCGGGCGCCGTCTCGACGGCGGTGTCGAGGGCCGCCGCCGGATCGGTCGCACCCGCGAGGAGGGTCACGGCCTCGCGTTCGGCGTTGTAGCCGCGCCGAGCGAGTTCGCGCGCGATCCGTGCGGGCGTCTCCAGAGGCACAGGGGAGGGACGATTGGTGCGGGCAAAAGCGTGCCGGAACTCCAGAACCTTCAACTCGGCCGGCGGTAAACGGCAACCGATGAGCGCCGACGACGGTCCCCGTCCCTCCGACGACTACCGTCCCAGCGACGGCGAACGCGGGCGGCGCAGTCGAAGCGACGGCGGTGACGGCGAACGCACGGAGTCGATGGGGCCCCTTCGCCGGATCGCGACGGCGAACGACGGACCCCTCCTGATCCTGCGTGAGACGGCGCTGAGTGTCGGCGCCGTCGTCGTCATCGGCCTCCTCCTCTTCGCTATCAGTGGCGTGTGGCCGCCGATGGTCGCCGTCGAGAGCGGGAGCATGGAGCCACACATGCACAAGGGTGATCTCGTCTTCATCACCGACACCGGTCGGTTCGTCCCCGACACCGCCCGCGAGGGGACAGGCGTCGTCACCCAAGACGTTGCCCGGGAGACCGGTTACTGGAAGTTCGGCGCCTACGGTTCGGTGATCGTCTACGACGACCCCGGGGACGCCGGGCCGCCAGTGATCCATCGCGCGCGATTCTGGGTCGACGAGGGGGAAAACTGGTACGACAGGGCCAACCCCGAGTACGTGAGCGCGAGCAGCTGCGCGGAGATGCGCAACTGTCCCGCACCACACGCCGGGTTCGTGACGAAAGGCGACGCCAACGCACAGTACGATCAGGTGAACGGGATCAGCGACCCGGTGAAACCCGAGTGGATCGTCGGCATCGCGCGCGTCAGAATCCCGTATCTCGGCTGGGTCCGACTCGGCGTCTCGGGGGTCGTCCTCGATGCGACGCCCGAGGTGGCGACGGACGTGACGCCGTCCGTGGTCGAAGCGGCGGCGACCCGTCCGTCGCCACCGGGGAAGTCGACGCCGACGCCGACGCCGATGCCGCGAGCCGTCGGCTTGGCTGGATCGTAAGTCGCGTCGATTCCGGGACGTTCTCACGGGCTATCCACGACGACAGCGAGCGCGCCGGCGCCTCCGTTTCCCCATAGAACGTCGCAGTCAGTATTCGAGTCTATTCAAACTGATGATATTAAAACCATATACAGATTGGAACTTACAATGTCTTTATATATTGATCAAGCGATAGAGAACTGTGAGTAAACAATTCATGTCCCAAAACGAGCTCTCGCGGCGAACCGTACTGCGGAGGGGCGCTATCCTCTCGACGTCCCTCGGACTGGCCCTGTTGACTACGACGGGTCGAGCAGTGGCGATGAACAAAGCGGAGCTGATCGAGCAGATGGCGAGTGAAGCCGGAATGAAGGAGTCGGAGATACAGAAGACACTAGACGCGTTCATCAACGCGACGACGAAGGCCCTGAAGAAGGGCGATAGTGCCGTACTGGTCGGATTCGGGTCGTTCAGTATCTCGAAGCGCTCCGCCCGGACGGGGCGGAATCCAGAGTCCGGAAAGGGACCTGCGGACGACTCGCCGGTGACCTTCGACTCGTGCCCGGAGTTCGCGGCCGCCCTCGATCTCAACCCCGGCAAGGGTGACGAAGCCAGCGCCAAGTGCCGGGACGCAGACGTAGTGATCGACGCGGAGTACATCGCGCGTGAGACGGGACGTGACTCGGACAGCAAGGTATCGGAGGCGGACGCGAAGCGGGCGCTCGACGCGTTCATCAACGCGACGACGAAGGCTCTGAAGAAGGGTGATAGGTTGTCATTAGGCGAGAAGTTCGGGGAGTTTACCGTCTCGACGCTGTCCGCACGGGGAGGGCGAAACCGTCAGACTGGAAAGGAAATCCAGATCGCGGCGAAGAACGTAGTCAAGTTCAAGGCGGGTGCCGAGCTTTCCAAGGCCGTCAACTGATACGGATTATTGTAACTGTGTACCGGTGGTTAGCCGGACCGTCTTGGCGAACCACCGGGACTGACTTACAATAAACCGTATGAGACCGTAGCGGCGCGTCCATCGTAATCCCTGCCGGCACCACGAGAGACTTTTTATCAGTTATTTTTCATTACTTTTGTCCGATTCAGTTCATGTAGGCGGACCGAGTCGGCGAGTCGGACCCGAAAGTACGGACCTACTCTCACGGTCAGGGAGTCATCGGTATCGCCACGTCGTTCGTGCGCCGTGAGGAGGGTATAGATCGGCAGTAACAGCATTCTATACGTCGTCGAACTGGCACGCCGGTCCGGGAAGCGGCCACTGACTTTCCGTCCGCAAGACTCGCGCTGTGTCTCTCGCGCAGCGTTGCTGACGCCGACCGGAAACGGCACGCTGTTCTATCAGTTGTCGAAACGCGCCTGCACGAACGGCTGGGCGTTCTCGATGTCGCCGAGACGGGAGTCCGAGAGGAGAACGGCCTCGGTCTCCTCGACGGGAACCGAGAGGCTGATCTCCTTGGTTCGGCCGTACCGACCCTTGCTCACGACGACGGCGTTGACGATGCCGAGCATGTCGAGTTCGGAGATGAGGTCGGTGACGCGGCGTTGCGTGAGTACGTCGGCGTCGATCTCCTCACAGAGACGCTTGTAGATGTTGTACACCTCGCCGGTGTTGATGTTGTGGACGCCGTTCTTCTCGAGGAGGATGATGGCGAAGAGGACGATCTTCGACTGGGTCGGGAGGGTGCGTACCACCTCGACCACGCGGTCGAGTTCGATCTTGTCCTGGGCCTGCCGGACGTGTTCCTCCTCGACGGTGTCGGCCTGGCCGCGTTCGGCGAGTTCGCCGGCGGTTCGGAGGAGATCGAGCGCCCGGCGGGCGTCACCGTGTTCCTGCGCCGCGAAGGCGGCACAGAGCGGGATGACGTCCTCGGTGAGCGCGCCGCTCTTGAACGCCACGTCCGCGCGGTGCTGAAGGATGTCGCGCAACTGGTTGGCGTCGTACGGGGGGAAGACGATTTCCTCCTCACCGAGGCTCGACTTGACGCGAGGGTCGAGGAAGTCGGTGAACTTCAGGTCGTTCGAGATGCCCATGATGGAGATGCGGGAGTTGTCGAGTTCGGAGTTCATCCGCGAGAGGTTGTAGAGGGTGTCGTCGCCGGATTTCTCGACGAGTTTGTCGATTTCGTCGAGCATGATGACGACGACGCGTTCGTGGTAATCGACCGCTTCGAAAAAGGAGCTATACACGCGGTCGGTCGGCCACCCCGTCATAGGGACGGCCTCCATCTCCTCCCGGTCCGCTTCGAGCGTTCCGATCCGCTCCTCGAGGGCGTCGGTGGAGTCGAACGGGCACTGGGAAATCGTCGTCTGTCCGTTCGTGATCGCCGACCGGAGGTCGGTCAAGTCGTCGAGTCGGTCGTCGATAACGGCCTGATTCTTCTCGATGAACTTGTTCGCGAGCTGGGCCAGCACGCGATACTGCGTGTCGGTTACCTCGCAGTTGATGTACTCGACCTCGCAGGGGACGTCGTACTTCTGGGAGGTCGACTCGAGTTCCTTGCTGACGAACTTCGCGCTCGCCGTCTTGCCGGTCCCCGTCTTCCCGTAGATGAGGATGTTCGAGGGAGTGTCGCCCCGAAGGGCGGAGACGAGAATCGTCGCCATCTGGTTGATCTGTTCGTTGCGGTGCGGGAGTTCGTGTGGCGTGTAGGACGGGCGGAGAACCTCCTTGTTCTCGAAGATCGGTTCGCCGGAGAGAAGATCGTCGAACAGTCCCTGACTGTCGTCCTCGTCGTCGAGGACGTCGTCGATGTCGACGTCGCGGGAGATGTCGGCCGTTCGGTCACGTGCGGGGGCGCGGAAATCCCTATCCTCGGGACCCTCGGCGTGATCGTCGGGCGGTGTGTCGTTCGAATCCATTCGTTGAGACCCCCTCGTTTCGAGTGGAAGACGCGCGACGTACCCCGGAAATTCGATTGTCCCCACCCTCGTGCCGGTTCAGCGCGTCGAGATGATCCAGAGGAAACAGAGGATGGGGTGATAGAAAAACCTTCCCCTCGGGACGCAACGGATGGCTCGATCCGGGCCATTCGGACGGAGGGAATCGGCTCGCCGTCGAACCCTCGAAGACGAACCGAACGAGCGAGTCGCCGGACACTCGACAGGTCGGTCTCCACCCCGACGGACCGCCACGACGACCGAACCCCCCCACCCCTTCGTTTCGGGTGGAACGGGGAAAAGAGGGGGGAGGGGGGAGCGGTGCCGCTCCCTGTTCTAGTGAGGGAAATCTATAAGACAATACAATCACAACTTTGTCCGTACTGCAGTAGAATATATTATTTCACTAGGAGTAGTTAGGATAACTAGCCTCGATACCGACGCCGCCACCTCGTTCACACCACCCTCCCACCGTGTTCCACTCGAAACGAAGGGGTGGGGGGCACCCGAGGGCGGTGGACAGGCAGGTCGGTCCCCGTGAGTTGGCAGTTCCCATGAGTTGGCAGTTCCCATGAGTTGGCAGTTCCCATGAGTTGGCAGTTCCCATGAGTTGGCAGTCCCCGTGAGTTGGCTCTGTCGCCACCGTGTTCGCAGTGGCTATCTCCACATCGACTCCCGTCTCACCGGAACGCCCTATCTCCGCCCACCGGTCGCTTGCAGTACGCCGCTCACGGCCTCTCGACCCGCCCCCGGCCGCCGCGGACCTCGACAACTACTGACAGGTCCCTTATGGTTGTCTGACGCACACTTAAGTGAACGGCGTGACCTTCATCCCGCATACGCCCCTCTCGCGGCGATAGACGGGAGGTGCGGGAGGATAGGATGGGACTGCTCACAGGACTCAGAGACAGCATCGCACGAGTTACAGAACGACTGTTCTCGGCCAGCGATCCCAAGCGCATCGGGATCTATGGCCCGCCGAACGCCGGGAAGACGACGCTCGCGAACCGCATCGCGCGCGACTGGACGGGTGACGCCATCGGCCCGGAGAGCCACGTCCCCCACGAGACCCGGCGCGCCCGGCGCAAGGAGAACGTCGAAATCGAACGCAACGGTCGCACCGTCACCATCGACATCGTCGACACGCCGGGTGTCACGACGAAAGTCGACTACAAGGAGTTCCTCGAACACGACATCGACGAGGAGGACGCCGTCCGCCGCTCCCGCGAGGCGACGGAAGGTGTCGCTGAGGCGATGCACTGGCTTCGCGAGGACGTCGACGGCGTCATCTACGTCCTCGACAGCACCGAGGATCCGTTCACGCAGGTGAACACGATGCTCATCGGGATCATCGAGAGCCAGGACCTCCCGGTGCTCATCCTCGCGAACAAGACGGACCTCGAGGACTCGAACGTCAAGCGCATCGAGAACGCCTTCCCCCAGCACACGACGATCCCGCTGTCGGCGCTCGAAGGCGACAACATGGACGAAGTGTACGACAAGATCGCGGAGTACTTCGGGTGATGGAGATGCCTGAAGCCACCCCGACCGATCCCGACGGCGACGGCGTCCAGATCGATCTCATCAGCGGCGCCCGGATGGAGGACCTCGCGAGCATGGAGAAGATCCGGCTCATCCTCGACGGCGTTCGCGACGGCAACATCGTCATTCTGGAGGAGGGACTCTCGCCCGACGAGGAGTCGAAACTCATCGAGGTGACGATGACCGAGATCAGCCCCGACGAGTTCAACGGGATCGAGATCGAAACCTACCCCCGCTCGGAGACGGCCGACCGGAGTTTCCTCGACCGCCTGATGGGGCGGGAGTCGACGAAGAAACTCACCGTTATCGGCCCGGCCAACCAGATCCAGACGCTCCACAAGGACGAAAACCTCATCAGCGCGCTCGTCTCGCGCAAGTAGCCATGCCCCACCAGTGCACGAACTGCGAGCGGGTGTTCCCCGACGGCTCCAAGGAGATGCTCTCGGGCTGTCCGGACTGTGGCGGGAACAAGTTCCAGTTCAAGCCCGACTCCGCGACGCCGACGCCGACACTCGGTGACGACGACGCGTCGTCCGACACTTCCGCCGACACCGCACCTGCCGAGGACACGCCGTCGTCACCCGATCCGTCCCCATCACCGTCGTCGGACCGCTCTCCCGACGCGTCCACGGGCGGTTCCCCGTCCGTATCCGCGCCCACCACCACGGACACTGACGCCGACTACATCGAGGCGGAGTCGGACCCGAGCGTCCTCGACGAGTCGGAGGACACGGCACAGGCGGACGCCCGCCGCGACGTGGTCACCCGCGACGAACTCGACGAGGTGGCCTCGCCTCCGCCATCCGCCGACGACGCCGCCCGAACGATTCCGCCCGACTCCTCGACGGCGGACGATCAGCCGGATATCGAGGACCTCCGTGCGGAACTCAACGATCAGTTCGAGAGTATCAAAATCGTCGAGCCCGGTCAGTACGAACTCAACTTGATGGAGCTGTACGACCGGCAGGAGTGTATCATCTCCCTGCAAGAGGACGGCCACTACGTCATCGAAGTCGTCGACACGTGGCGCGACGGCGACTCGTAAGCGTCGGCGACTCGTAAACGTTGACGACTCGTAAACGTTGACGACTCGTAAGCGTCGGCGCGTCCGATCCACGTTCGATCCGTCGCACGCCGCCGTTTCACCTCCACGCCCATCCGCACCTACTCACCCACACCCGCCGTCGCGGCTCGCCTTCGGTCGATACTATTTTACTTCCCACCGGTCACTGTTCGTCGTGTTCGATATCGGGGACGCCACGCCGGAGCGTCCCAGACCCGAGATTCACACCCCTTCGTTTCTTCTGTAATTCAGACCTCAACCCGCGATAGCGTACATGTGACGCCATTTTTCGCTGGAAAAGAAACAGTGGTTCGGATTCGGTGTCCGCGATCACGGCGTGTCGGCCTTCCCCACCCAACGAGACTGGCGGATCGAATCGTCGCGTCCGGTCGCCGAGATTGAAATGTTTATGCGGCGCCGCGCCGAGCGTTCGGGTATGAGTCAGGCGACCAAAATCGTGGTCGGGACGGTTGGCATCTCGGGAATCCTCGCGGCCGCCCTCGTGGTCGGAATCCTCCTCGGCTGATGTTCGAGCGCCGGTCGCTTTCCGGGGAGTTGGCCGCTGTCAGGGCCGAACACGCGCCGGAGTCGATAGTGCTCGACGTGGACAGTGACTTCGAGACGCTTCCCCCCGCGACCGCGGAAGAACTCGGCCTCCTGGTCGATTCCTTCGATCCGGCGACGTACCCCGACGACTGGGTGCCCGACGACGCACCGGAACCCCTCCGTCGATACGTCGGATCGGCGTTCACCATCGGCCTGCCGGGCGACGGGACGGTCACGTGGACCCGCCAGACCGACCCGCCGGTCGTCTTCTGCAAGGCCCGGGCGAAGGGTACGCCCGACGCTTTCCTCGACTTCCTGATCGCCGAGGCGCTGGTACAGGTCGGCCTCGACGTGCCCGAATCGTTCCTCCCCTTCTTCGGTGATAGCTATCCCGACCTCGACGCTGCAGTTCCGCTCGATCCGGCCGCGACCTACCAGATGGCCGCCGCGCTGTACGACGGGTGGCTCGGCCTCCAGACCCGCCCTATCTTCGAGGACTGGGCGGACGACCACCCACATCTCTACGACGCGTGGGTCGACGCCGGCGACCGACTCCGTGACCGGGTCGACGGTCTCCCCGGCGCTGTGGCCCGCGGCGAGACGGACTTCTCCGATGCGACCGAACTCGCCTGCGCCGCGATCAAACACGGCCTCGATCTCCCGGCGCCCTTCGCGGCACTCGACACGACGGCCTACGTGGACTACGGGTCAGACTACGCCGTGCAGTGGGCCGGGAAGACGTTCGAGTCGCTCGGCGACGCGTAAGTTACTCCGACGCGTCAGCGAACTCGGCGGATACGTCTCCGTCGACGCCGAGATCGAGGACGCCGTCGAACAGGTCCCGGAAGCGATTCAGCGTCGCCTCGTCGTGGACCTCCTTCGAGAGGTGGAACAGCCCCACCGCATCGTACTCGGCCAGCAGATCGAGCAGTCGTTTCGTCGCCTCGTACACCCGTTCCTCGTCGGCGTAGTACGCCATCTCGGTGAGCGAGTCGACGCTCACGCGCCGTTTCCCGCCGTGGGAGTCGAGGAACGCTTCGGTCTTGGAGACGATCCCGTCCAGATCGTCGGGCGAAGCGACGTAGTGGACGCGATCCGAGGGGCGTCGTGAGTAGCCCCGCTCGACCGAGAGCGTGTCGAGGATGTCCGCTCGCGATTCGTCAACGTCGTAGTGTTCGAGTTTCTGTTCGACCTCGCGGGCAGTCGTTCGGGTCGAGATGACGAGGAAGTTGTCGGTGTCGGTCTTCAGAAAGTCGGTGTCGATACGGTCAGTCTCGCCGATGCTCGGATGGAGGAGAAGGACCCCCGTCCCGCCGGGGATCGTCGCCGGCGCGCCATCGATGGCGAGCGTGTAATCCATATCCGTCTCTGCGACCGGACGGACTTAAGACTGCGGGTGAGGGCCGTTCGGCGGCCGGCGTCAGAACAGCGAGTCGGCCGTCGCGGCGCCGATGACACTGAATACCGCCCCGACGCTCACCGCCTTGATCGTCACTTCGATGGTTCGGATGGTGACGTGGATGCCGGCGACGCCCACCGTCCGCCCGCCGTTCGTGTCCGCGAGGAAGGTCCCGGGCGCCCCGAACGCGAGGGCGAGGACGAGGACCGAGCAGTACGACACGAGGATGAGCGAGACGAATCGGAGCGGGACACCCCCGACGTCCGTCTCCGTCTCGGGGTCGCGGTCGTCGGCCTTGTAGAGGGCGCCGTAGCCGATGCCGAACACGATGGCGACGGTCATCAGCGTCTGTATCCACGTCATATCCGCGGCCAGCGTCCACACTTCTTCCGTGACGACGAACGGCCCGGCGAGGAGGAAGCCACCGACGACTTGCTGGGCGGTGTCCGCCAACTTGAAGCGTCGCCGTGGCCCGACCATGGACCACCCATCGGAGCCGTCGGGGTAAAGGCGTGGTGTTCGACACGGTCCCTCCCCTACCCTTGGTCCCGTCCCACACACACACGCAACCCCTCCGTTTCGTCTGCACGTTCTGACCAGTCAGTGTCCGTACCGGTTCGGGAAACGGTTTTGCCCGTACCGGTCACAGGTGACGCCGTGACGCTCGACCGCCGGTACGTGCTGGGGGGGATTTTCGGTCTGCTGGCGCTGGGAGCCGCGGTCATGCTTGCCGACATTCTGGCGACGGTCTTTTTCGCCGTCACCGTCGCCTACCTGCTCTCCCCGCTCCGCGAGGAACTGACACGTCGGGGGCTCTCGGCGTGGCAGGCCAGTCTCGGCACGACGGCGACGGGTGTCCTCGCCGTCGTCGCCCTCGCTCTGCCGCTCGTCGTCGTCGTCGCCGGTCGTCTCGACGCCGTCATCTCCTTTCTTCTGTCGTTGCCACCTACCCTCACTGTCGACATCTACGGCCTCTCGGCGACGATTACGCTCGCCGATGCGCGGGCGGTCGCCGTCGCCTACGGCCGCCAACTCGCCCGCTCGTTCGCGACGGTCGTGCCCGTCCTCGCGCTCAAACTGACGGTGTTCGTGATGGTCGTGTTCGCTCTCCTCTCGCACACTGCCGAGACCCACCGCGCCCTGATCGCCCTCGTACCCCCCTCGTACCGGGACGTGGTGCGGGCGCTGAGTCGCCGGACCCGTGCCACCCTCTTTGCCATCTACGTCCTCCAGGCGGCGACGGCGGCGGGGACGTTCGTCGTCGCGCTGGTGCTTTTCTTTCTCCTCGGCTACCCCTACTTCCTCACGCTGGCGGTCCTCTCGGCCATCCTCCAGTTCCTGCCGGTCGTCGGCCCGTCGCTGTTGATCGGGCTCCTCGCCGTCGCCCATCTGGTCGTCGGTGACCCCGCTCGGGCGGCGCTCGTGTTCGTCCTCGGTGGCATCCTCGTGGCGTGGCTCCCCGACGTGGTGATCCGGCCTCGGCTCGCCCGCGAGACGGCCGACCTCCCGGGCAGTCTCTACTTCGTCGGGTTCGTCGGCGGCCTCCTGACGCTCGGGCCCGTCGGCGTCATCGCCGGTCCGCTCGCCGTCGCCCTCGTCATCGAGATGGCTGATCTCCTCTCGGACGAACTCAATCAGGTCGCGGTTTCGGAGGACTGAGACGGCTCGTCTGACCGATCAGGCGTCGTCCGCGGCGTCCCCTTCGACCAGCGGCCCACCCCGCTCTTTCCACTCCGTGAGGCTCCCCTCGTAGAAGTCGACGGTGTCGTACCCGAGGTGTTTGAGCGCGACGTAGGTGTGGCTGATCCGTCGAGCGGTGTTGCAGTAGAGGACGATCCGACGGTCGGGCGTGATGCCCCGATCCGACAGGTGCGCTTCGAGTTCGTCGTCGGGTTTCAGTCCCCGCGTCTCCTGATCGACGAGTTCGCGCCAGTCGAGTTGGACGGCCTCCGGGAGGTGGCCCTCCTCGTACTCCCACGCCTCGCGGGTGTCGACGATCACCGCGTCGGTGTCGAGGGCGTCCCGTACCGTCTCGAAGTCGACCAGCGGCGACGCCGTCGGCTCCCGAACCTCGTAGGTCGAGGGCTCGACCGACGGCGCGTCCGTCGTCGTCTCGTGGCTCCGGCTCCACGCGCTGAAGTCGCCGTTCAGCAGGTGCACGTCGTCGTGGCCGTAGAGGAGAGCGGTGACGAGAAAGCGCGCCGCGAACACGCCGTGTTCGTCGTCGTAGGCGACGATGCAGTCGTCGGGCGCGATCCCCGCGTCCTCCATCAGTGCCGTCCACCGGTCCGCGCCGGGGAGCATCCCCTCGTCACCCTCGCTGCTCCGGAAGCGGTCGAAGGGCACGTTGACCGCGCCCGGTACGTGGCCGATGCCGTCGAACTCCCACGCGTCGCGCACGTCGACCACGCGCACCTCGTCCAGACGGTCCGCGAGCCAGTCGATGGACACGACGATGTCCTCGGTCATATCGGCCGTACAGCCCCGGCAGATTTAGTGGCGGCGCTTCCGGACGCCGTCGCATCCGGCGACAATATTTGCCGCTACATTCCCGAATCTCCCCGTCCCACCCGTCCCAGTCGTCGCCCACGCCCGTCGATCCGTCCAAACAGTGGCAACATTTTCCGGTTAAGGCGAGGAATGGCCGTGTCTGCCCGTTGTGTGAGGATTATAGGGGAGGGTGGCGTATGGACATCTGCTATGTCAGACACAGGGTACGCGAAGGACGTTCTCGTCTCGGCGGATTGGGTCGAGAACCACCTCGACGACTTCCAGAGCGACGACCCGGACTATCGTCTCGTAGAAGTCGACGTAGACACGGAGGCGTACGACGAGGGCCACGCCCCCGGCGCCATCGGCTTCAACTGGGAGACCCAGCTACAGGATCAGACGACCCGCGACATCCTCTCGAAGAAGGACTTCGAGAACCTGCTGGGAAGTCACGGTATCGCCGAGGATTCCACCGTGGTCCTCTACGGTGACAACTCCAACTGGTTCGCTGCCTACACCTACTGGCAGTTCAAGTACTACGGCCACGACGACGTACGCCTGATGGACGGCGGCCGGGACTACTGGCTCGAACACGACTACCCGCTGACGACGGAGGAGCCGGACTTCTCCGTCGTCGACTACGAGGCGGCCGGCCCCCGCGAGAGCATCCGCGCGTACCGCGAGGACGTGGAGAACGCCATCGAGCGCGGCCTGCCGCTCGTCGACGTGCGTTCGCCCGAGGAGTTCAAGGGTGAGATCCTCGCGCCCCCGGGACTGCAGGAGACGGCCCAGCGCGGCGGCCACATCCCCGGCGCGAAGAACATCTCGTGGGCCGCGGTCACGAACGACGACGGCACGTTCAAGACCCGCGAGGAGATCGAGTCGCTCTACGCCGAGGAAGGCATCGACGGCGAGGGCACGACCGTCGCCTACTGCCGCATCGGCGAGCGCTCGTCGGTCGCGTGGTTCGCGCTCCACGAACTCCTCGGCTACGAGGACACGATCAACTACGACGGCTCCTGGACCGAGTGGGGCAACCTCGTTGGTGTCCCGATCGAGAAAGGCGAGGCTGAGTGACCGTAGGGAACGAAGCCTCGTGGCGGAACGGCGAGCGGTAGCGAGCCGTGAAGCAGGGCGAGGCCGAGTAACACGAGGCCTCGAATCGAGCGGGGAGGAACGACCCGCGAGAAGGGCGAGGCCGAGTAACACGAGGCCTCGAATCGAGCGGGGAGGAACGACCCGCGAGAAGGGCGAGGCCGAGTAACACGAGGCCTCGAATCGAGCGGGGAGGAACGACCCGCGAGAAGGGCGAGGCTGAGTAACACGAAGCCTCGTAGCGAACGACAGCCCGACCGACGCCGCCGACAGCGACCTCCACGCGTCGCGCGTGACCATCACGATTCGTTTTTCCGCCCGTCCCCGATCCCGATGCATACAAACATCGGGCTGTCGTACCGCGAGATATGGACGGTACGACGCTCGTCGACACCCTGACCGACGACCTGGAGACGGAGCTATCCCGACTCGGCTCCTCGAAGTGGCTGTACGCACTCACCGACGGCGACATGACCGGCGACGCGGTTCGGGCCGCCGCGGCCACCGACGCCGCCGCGGCCGCCGAGACGTTCGAGACGTGGGCCGCCGACGCCGACGGCGACGCGGAAGCACTGTTCGAGGCGCTCGCCGCCGACGCCGCGGACCGCCGAGACGCGCTCGATGCGGACGCCGACGCCGCGGACCGCCGCACCTACGACACGCTCGCGGGCCTCGACGACCCCGTCGACCGCGCCGGCGGCGCCCTCGGCTACGCGCTCGTCCTCGACCGGACCATGGGCCAGATGGTCGGCTTCTTCGTCGGCGACGCCGACCCCTCGACGGCCAACCAGTTCCGCGACCTGCGGAGCGGGATCGACGACGCACAGGACCACGTCGTCGACACGCTCGATACCCTCTGTGCGGACGACGACGACCGATGGGACCGCGCGACCGCCGCTGCAACGGCCGTCGTCGACGCGACGTACGAGGACTACGTGGAGACGCTCGAATCGATGGGCGTCAAGCCGAAAAACGTCTGCTGAGCCGGGCTATTCGCTAGCTTTCGCTGCTTCTGGCGGCCCCGATCTCCACTCGAAGCGAAGGGGTTCGGGAGATGTTCTCACACGCCTTCGATCGTCTCGCGGTAGGCGGTGATCGCGTCCATCGCCGCGTCGATCCGTTCGTTCACGTCGTCGTCGGTCGCCGCCTTGATCTCACGGAGTGCGTTCTCGTGGCGGGCGAGGCGGCCGTGATCGGCGCCCGTCTCGGCCAGATTCGCGAACTGCTCGGCCTGTCGTTCGAGTCGGTCGCTTTCGTCGCCGGCGGCCAGTTCGGCCGCGGCGGTCAGTTCGTCGCTCGCGCGTTGGAGTTGCTCGTGTGCCATGAGTGGCGCTACGGACGGGGGGGACAAGTTCCTGTCCCAACGTTCCCGGCCGTCGATCAGTCGTCAGCCGCCGTCTCCGGCTCCCCACCACTCGGCTCGATGGCGACGGCTGCAGCCTTGTACTCCGGGATCTTCGCCCGTTCGTCGAGTACGTCGTTCGTGAGGCGGTTCGCCGACGACGCCGCGAAGTGGGGTGTCGTCCACACGGTCCCTTCCTTGATATCGTCGGTAACCTGCACCTGTACCTCGATTTCGCCTCGTCGTGACCGGAGTGTCACGGTCTCTCCGTCCGCGATGTCGTATCGCTCGGCATCCTTCGGATGCACGTCGACGAAGTTCTCGGGATGCTGGCGGTTGAGCGTCGGCGACCGTCGACTCATCGTCCCCGTGTTGTAGTGTTCGATCAGTCGCGCCGTCGTGAGGATCAACGGGTACTCCTCGTCGGGCACCTCCTTCGGTGGCTGGTGGCGCACACCCTCGATGTGCCCCAGTCCGTCCGGCGTCGTGAACGCCGATTCGTACAGGTAGGGGTCGCCTTCGTCGCCGAGTTCGAGGCAGGGCCAGTGGAGCCCTTCGGTCCCGAGCAACTCGTAGGTCATGCCGTAGTAGATGGGACACACCTGCCGGAGTTCCTCGAACACGGCCTCGGGACCGTCGAAGTCGAAGGTGCCGTCGCCGAACAGCCGGGTGCCGATCTCGGCGAGGATTTCGAGGTCGTCTTTCGTGTCCTCGTAGACCTTATCGATCCCGCGCATCAGCTGGACGCGCCGGTCGGTGTTGGCGACGGTCCCGCCGCGCTCGGCCCACGAAGTCGCGGGCAACACCACGTCCGCGTAGGCAACGGTGTCGGTCGGGAAGATGTCCTGTACCACCACGAACTCTAGGTCGGCCAGCCGTTCCGCGACCCGGTTGGCGTCCGGTTCGCTCATGATCGGGTTCTCGCCCATCACGTAGAGCCCGTGGATCGTGTCCCCGGCCGCTCGGGAGATTTCGACGTTCGTCAGCCCCGCTTCCGGCGGCACCTCGAACCCCCACACCTCCTCGACAGCCGCCCGCAACTCGTCGTCCTCGACGTTCTGGTAGCCGGGCAGGGTGTTCGGCATCGCACCCACGTCACAAGTTCCCTGGACGTTGTTCTGGCCACGGAGCGGGTTGACGCCCGTGCCCGGTCGGCCGAGGTTACCGGTGATCAGGGCGAGGTTGATCTCGTTCTGGACGTTGTCGACACCGCAGGTGTGCTGGCTCATCCCCATCCCGGTGAAGATGGCCGCGTTCTCGGCGGTGGCGTACGCCTCCGCGGCGCGTTCGATGTCTTCGAGGGGGACGCCACACGTCTCGGCAGCGGCTTCCTTGTCGAAATCCTCCAAGGTCTCCGCGAGGTCCTCGATCCCGTCGGTTCGCTCGGCGACGAACTCCTCGTCGACCCAGTCGTTCTCCAGAACCGTCTTGATGACGACGTTCAGGAGCGGGATGTCGGTGCCCGGCTCCACCTGAAGATGCTGGTGTCGCTCCGTCCCCTCGATGTCGAACGACCGCGTCGTCTTGTTGGCGTGGGGGTCGACCTGAATCACCGTCGCGCCATCGAGCACCGCCTGTCGGAAGTAGACGCTGTTGGCGATGGGATGTTGCTCGGCCGGGTTGGCGCCCTGAATCCACAGCACGTCGGCCGACTCCATCAGGTCCTGCATGCTGTTGGTCATCGCGCCGGCGCCGAGGCTTCGCCGGAGAGCGTACACCGTCGAGGCGTGGCACATCCGTGTGCAGTTGTCGACGTTGTTCGTGCCGTACCGTCGCGCGAGTTTCTGGAGGAGGTAGTTCTCCTCGTTCATCGACTTCGAACACCCGAAAAAGCCCACCGCATCCGGGCCGTGTTCGTCGCGGATGCGCTCCATCTCGCTCACCACTCGGTCGTACGCCTCGTCCCACGTCGCCTCGTGGAGTTCGCCGTCCTCGCCGCGAATCTGGGGCGTCTTCAATCGGTCCTCGTGCTCGACCACCTCCATCGCTGCGCCCCCTTTGATGCAGATGCGCCCGTTATTGACCGGTGCATCACCCCACGGCGCGAACCGCATATCTTCGGTGACCGCGATGCCACACCCCACCCCACAGTACGGACAGATCGTCTTGGTTTGCTCGCTCATCTGTGATTACCTCAAGTGTTATCCTATTGACTTCTGTCTACAAAAGGGCTCCTGCGGACTCATAGGGATCATCGGAAGTCGTCAGAGATTCTCGCCGGACCGTCCCGGCGAGAATCTATGGACAGTTACGATAACCCCTATCAGTTCGTCACGAGGGCGCGTGGCAAGTGAACACAGTTATTACCGTCCATCTCGCTACCACCGGCCATGCCTGAACATCCGTCTGACCACGTGGAGGGCCCACGATGCGCGTAGTCGCGAAATTCGGCGGCACGTCGCTCGGGAGCGGCGACCGCATCGAACGCGCGGCCGACACCGTCGCGAAAGCAGTGGAGGAAGGCCACGAAGTCGCTATCGTCGCCAGCGCGATGGGGTCGACGACCGACGAACTGCTGGAAGAAATCACGTTCGACGCGGACGACGCCGACCGCGCCGAAATCGTCAGCATGGGCGAACGGACGAGCGTCCGGATGCTCAAGGCGGCGCTCGGTTCCCGCGGCGTCAACGCCACCTTCGTCGAACCCGGGAGCGACATCTGGCCGATCATCACCGACGAGTACGGCGAGGTCGACGCCGAGGAGACGCTGAAGCGTTCCCAGTCGCTCGCCGCCGACCTCGATAACGTCGTCCCCGTCATCACCGGCTTCCTCGCCCAGACCATCGACGGCAAGGTGACGACGCTCGGCCGCGGCGGCAGCGACACCACCGCGGTCATGCTCGGGAAGTTCATGGACGCCGACGAAGTCGTCATCGTCACCGACGTGGAAGGTGTCATGACCGGCGACCCGCGAGTCGTCGAAGGCGCCCGCAACGTCGGCCATATCACCGTCGACGAACTCCGCAATCTATCCTTCCGCGGCGCCGAGGTGGTCGCACCCAGCGCCCTCTCCTACAAGGACGAGGATCTCGTGGTCCGCGTCGTCCACTACCAACACGGCGACCTGCTGACCGGCGGCACGAAAATCGAGGGGCAGTTCCAGAACCTCATCGACATGCAGGACGAACCCCTCGCCTGCATCACCGTCGCGGGGCGCGCGCTCCGCAATCGCCCGGGCATCCTCGCCGACCTCGCGCAGGCGCTCCGGAGCGAGGACATCAACATCGATGCCGTCGCCAGCGGCATGGATTCGGTCACCTTCTACGTCAACGACGACCTCGCCGAGGACGCGGAGTACATCCTCCACGAACAGGTCGTCGACGACGAGACGCTCTCCTCGGTCACGGTGGAGAGCCAGTTCGCCGTCATCCGGGTCACGGGCGGCGAACTCCCGAACCGTCCCGGCATCATCCTCGACATCGTCCAGCCCGTCTCCGAGGCCGGCATCAACATCCACGACCTCATCACGTCCGCCACCTCCGTCGCCATCTTCGTCAACTGGGCGGACCGCGAGGAGACGCTCGAAATCGTGCAGGAACAGACGATCTGAGCCACGCCGTTCGCGGTTCCCGACGCGCCCACCCTTCAGTTCAGCGCCCGTCCAGCAGTCGCGTCCCGATCCGAGTCGGCAGCCCCGCCTCCTCCACCGCTTCGATGACCGCGTCCACGTCGTACTCGACCCGGCGCTCCTCGACCGTCACCGTGTCCCCGCCCGCCCCCTCGTCCAACTCGACCACTGCGTAGCCCGCCCGCGGGTCGTCGTCCCGCGGTTGGCCGACGCTCCCCGGATTCATCACCACCCCCTCGTCGAAGACACGGTGGCCCTGCACGTGGGTGTGGCCCGTGATCAACAGGTCTTCGCCGCGCAACATTCGCGGCGAGAACTCCTCGGGGTAGGTGTAGCGGTCCGGGTCGTCGGGGTGGCCGTGGACGATCTTGACGCGGCCGTCCGCCACAGTGCGCTCCGGTGGGAGGTCGGCCAGCCACGACAGCGCGTCGTCGTCCAGCTCGTCTCTCGCGTACTCGACGCCCGCCGTCGCCATCGCGTTGAACCGGAAGGGCGTGTCGCTGGCGGTGGCCCGGTCGTGGTTGCCCATCACCGTCGGGATGGATCGCTCCCGCACCGCCGCGACGCAGTCGGCCGGCCACGGGTTGTACCCGACCACGTCGCCCGCACAGACCAACTGGTCCACGTCGGGCATGTCGTCGAGGACGGCTTCGAGGGCGACTCGGTTGGCGTGGATGTCGGAGATGACGCCGAGGCGCATGGCGTCGCTTGCGGCTCCCGGGGGTTAGGCCTTGTCGTGAGCGCGAACGCTTAGGGCCCCACCGCGACCCACGGCCACCTCCCACTCGACCGTCCCTTTTGGGTCGCGGCGGAATAGTTAATATGCCACGCGGGGATTGACGGCGTATGCAACGGCTCGCTGCACGGACGGGTTCGTCCACCCGTAGCAGCGGGGCCGTCGGCGTCGCTCGCGTCGCCATTATTGGGGCCGCCCAGTAACGCCCCACCTCATCACCCCTCTCCTCGGCCCGTTCGAATCGTTTCGGAGTGACGCCGCCGGTCCGTCGTGGCTACGGCGACGCTCCCGACCTTCCACCCCACACTCACCAGATGTCACACCGATCGGCAACGACGCAGTACGCGGACGACGTATCGACAGCGACCCCCAGAACCGGCGGCGAGGCGGTCGCCGCGGCACTCGAACGGGCGGGCGTCGAACACCTGTTCGGCGTCCAGGGCGGGGCGATCATGCCCGTCTACGACGCCCTCTACGACTCGACGATGGGCCACGTCACCATGGCTCACGAGCGGAGCGCGGCCCACGCGGCCCACGCCTACGGCGTCGTCTCCGGCACACCCGGCGTCTGTCTGGCGACCTCCGGGCCCGGGGCGACGAACTTAGTCACGGGACTGGCCGACGCCGCGGCGAACGACGCGCCCCTCCTCGCTCTGACCGGTCAGGCGCCGTCCCACCTCATCGGACGGGACGCGTTCCAGGAGGCCCCCACGGTCGACGTGACCGGACCGGTTACCAAGGCGAACTACCTGGTGACCGACGTCGACGTGGTCGGTGACACCGTCGCCGAGGCGTTCGCGCTCGCTCGTGCAGGGCGGCCCGGCCCGACGCTGGTCGACCTCCCCAAGGACGTCACGCTGGCGACGACCGACCGGTCGCCGACCGCTCCGTCCCCGTCGGTAGACTCCGAGGCCCCCGAGCGCGTCGATCCGGAATCGGTGTCGGCGGCCGCCGAGGCCCTCGCGGGCGCCGACCGTCCGGTCGTCCTCTCGGGCCGTGGCGTGATCGCGGGCGACGCCAGCGCCGAACTCCGTGCGTTCGTGACCGCCCACGGCATCCCGGTGGCCACGACCGTACCTGGACTGGGATCGTTCCCGGAGGACCACCCGCTCTCGCTCTCGGTCGCGGGGACACACGGCACCGCGTGCGCGAACCGGGCGCTAGCTAACTGCGACGCGGTGCTCGCGGTCGGAGCGGACTTCGACGGCAGCACCGGCGGCGTCGAGACGGTCGCTCCCGACGCCGAGAGCGTCCACCTCGACGCCACCGGGATGCCCCGAGCGGACCATCCGCTGGTCGGTGACGTTGGAACGGCCCTCGAGCAACTGTTCGACGCGATGCCTCGATCCCCGGACGCGGCGGCGTGGCGGGGTCGGACCGACGCGTGGCGGCGCGAGTCCGCCCCCGATGACGCGCCCGCGGATGGGCCGCTGACGCCGCGGGCGGTCGTCGAACGACTCGACGAACTGACGCCCGACGACACGCTCGTCACCACCGGCGGCGGCCGACACCAGTGGTGGGCGATGCGATACTGGACGTTCCGACGGCCGCGGACGTGGCTCTCCACGCACTTGGGGACGATGGGCTACGGCCTGCCCGCGGCCATCGGCGCCTGCGTGGCCACTGGCGGGGACCGGCCAGTCGTCTGTATCGAGGGGGCCGACTCGTTCCTGACGACGCAGCAGGAACTGGCGGTCGCCGTCCGCGAGGCCCTCGATCTGACGGTGGTCGTCTTGCACGACGCCACTCCCGGATCGGCCCGGACGGCACCGCATCGCGCCGGAGACCCACAGTTCGACGTGCTCGCCGACGTGTTCGGTGCCCGGGGGTTCCGCCTCAACGACCCCGACGGGGTCGAGCGGACGCTCGAAGCGGCGCTGGCCGTCGACGGACCATCGGTGGTCGACGTTCACCTCGACCCCGAGGTAGTGCCCGCCGGTGACGACCTGTGAGGCGGCGAGCGCCCCGATGCGTCGACGTGTCCGCGTCCCGGTCGCGCCCTCACTCCCCGTTGACGATGCCGGTCGTCACGCCGTCGCCGTCAACGGCCATCCCGGCCGCACAGACCGCGTGTTCGAAGTCCAGATCGTACGCCTCCCGGGCCGCTCCCGTCGCGTCCGTCGCGTCGAAGTCGAACGCGCGCGGGCGGTCCTCCTCGTAGGTGGCGACCAGCGTCGGTTCGTCGACTTCCTCGACCAGCAGGGCGTCACGGCGGACGATGCCGACCGTCGCCGTCTCGGCCTCGACGACACCTGCGATCCGCGGCGTGTCGTAGTCGTCTTTCTCGTAATCCAGCGACAGGAGCGCCGTCGCCAGCGCGTCGCGGGCGGGGTAGCCCATGTCCAGCTTTTCGGTCACGGGGTCGACGTGCGAACCGTTGCCAAGCACCGCCCGCCCCTCACTCTCCCGCACGCAGTTGTAGGCGATGTAGGGGTTGTCCGTCTCCGGTGCGTCCGGCGTCGGGGTGACGGTCAGGGTACCCTCGCGCTCGACGATCTGTCGGTTCGGGAACGACCGGGAGGAGACGCGGTAGGCGCCGATACCCGGGCCGACGACGATGAAGCGGCCAACGTACATGTCTCGCCGTTCAGCCACCGACCACGTACGTCTTTCCGTTCTGCCGCGCCCGCCCAAAGAGCCTTGAGCGCACCCGCCCAACTCCTCCCGTGATCGACCCGGCCGACTACGATCCGCGGGAACTTCGGTCGCTCGCCGACGTGGACGACCCGGAAATCGGCGTCAGCCTCCCGCGCGTCGAGGGGTCGGAGTACCGACCCGCGGCACCGGACGAACCCTCCCACGAGCAGTGCGAGATGCTGGTCGCTATCGGCGGCGTCGACCCCGAGGCGCTCGGCGAGCGGCCGTATCTCCCCACGTTTCCGGATGTACCGGAGGGGCGACGGATCGGCCGCGACTGGATCGTCTATCTCGTGCGGACGGCGGGCGAGGGGGCGACCCGCGACGCTATCGCCCGCTACCGCGCGCTCGGGTGGCTTGGCGAGGACGCCGCGGCGACGCTCGACGCCCGGGTCGACGACGCGGTGGCAGTGCTGGAGCCGGGCGACGACGACCTCGACCGCGCGGACCACCTGCTGAGTTTCGCGCACGTCGTCCGGTTGCTCGGTATCGCGACGCGGTAGCGCGCCCGCCGCCGGTGCTCGGACTTCGCAACACTCATATGCGATTCGCGGGTATAGAGTGATGACTCCCGTCCCGGAGTCGCAGTCCCATGGGGTAGCGGCCAATCCTGAAGCCTTCTGGGGGCTTCGACCCAGGTTCGAATCCTGGTGGGACTATTCTCCACTTCTTTTAGAAAACCGAAGCGAGACCCGCACATCGGACAGAGTCGACCGGCGCTAATACGTCTCGACGTCGAACCCGAACGCTTCGAAGTCGTCGACGTTCCGCGTGAGGACGGCCTCTCCTTCCACTTCCCCCGTCGCTCCGATAGCCGCGTCGCCCTTGTTCTTTTTCAGTTTCGAGGTGTCTCCCTCTCCGATTCGCCGCCCGGCGATTCGGGAGATTTCGTCGCTCATCGGGACGAACGGATGCGGGCGCAGGATCTCGCGCACCTCCCGTTCCTCGTCGTCGCTCATCTCCGCTCCAACCCCGATGTAGAGTTCGAGCACCGCCATCGCCGGTATCTTGACCGGTATCCCCTCGGCTTCGAGTTCGCGGAGTTTCTGGCGAGCACCGGTATCCCGCTTCATCAGGTCGATGAGGAAATCCGTGTCGGCGATCATTCGAACTGATCGAGCACTTCGTCGACCTCGTGGACGTCGGCCTCGTCGGCTTCCGCTATCGCCGTTTCCATCCGCTCGACTCGACTCCCGTCGTCGAGCACGTCGCCCAGTTCCGCGAGCGAGCGGCCGCCCATCAGTCGCTCGACTGCCTCCGAAAACGTCTCGTCGTCCCGCTTGTTCTCCCGGAGGCGCTCGTAGACGTCCTCGTCCAGACGGATCGTCTTGCTCCCCATGTATACAGCGTATACTTCGGACTACTTAGAAGAACGGTCTACCCCCACCAGACCCAAGTGTGTCAAACCCTAACACGGACGCGGGCTATGCACGTGCCCGTTGTCCGTACGGACCGATCAGCGTTCGACCGCATCCGCGACGCCATCCTCAACCGCGAGGATCCGAAAGACGAGAATCCGACGGGGCCGGGCGTCCCGACGCCGGGGTAAGGTGTCGGGCGCTCAGCCACCCGTCGTCACTGCCACCTATCGCCCGTAGCGGAGATACGAGTACGCGACGAAGCCGCAGAGCGCCCCGACGAGGATGCCGATCACGAAGCCGGGCGGCCCCGCGACCGACCGGAGAGCCAGCCCGACCAGCACGCCGACGACGATACAGCCGAGGACGACGAAAAAGCCCGTCTGCCAGTCCTCGATCAGGTCGATGATGCTTCGGTCTGCCATGGGCGAACTACCGCGACGCTGTGTCATAAGGCTCCGGTCAGTTCGAACTGTTCTGCGTCGGGAGTTTCGGGATGAGCCACGCGAGGAAGGCGTCGGGGCTCCGCGTCTGGGTCCAGACGGTCCCCTCCCCGCTGAACTCGCAGACGAGGCCTTCGCCGCTGAACAGCGTCGATTTGAGGCCACCGACGCGTTTGACTTCGAAGTCGAGCGTCTCCTCGAACGCGACGATGTGGCCGGTGTCGACGATACGCGTCTCGCCGGGTTCGACGCGGTGTTCGTCGATGGCGCCGTAACTGGAGATGAAGGTCGGTCCCGTCCCGGAGAGTTTCAGCAGGAACAGCCCCTCGCCGCCGAAGAACGTCTTGCCCCCACCGAACTTCGTGTCCACGTCGATGGTCGGGTCCGAGGCGACGAAGGACGTGGACTGGACGAACAGCGTCTCGTCGGTTAGCTGGTGGTGTTGCACGTCGCCGGACAGCGCCGGAGCCAGTTCGAGCTGGCTCGCGCCGTTCGCGGTGAACGTGTTCATGAAGAAGGATTCGCCGCCGAACACCGACCGCGAGAGCGACTTCAACAGGCCCCCTTCGGCCTGCGTCTCGACGTCGACGTCGCCGGTGTAACTCACCATCGCGCCGGCTTCGGCGCGGACCGATTCGCCGGCGTCGAGCGAGAGGGTGAGCTGGGCGTAGGACGGGCGGTGGGTGATGTCGTGGTCCATACGACTTCGTTCTCTCAATTAACGTATAGATGTGGCGACAGGTTTGCACTCAGCCCACGCCGACGGCCCCGGTCGAGGCCGCCCTGCCCGCCACCGGGCGGACGGAGGGCCTAAGAGTCCGACGAGCCATAGGGACACCAATGACAGAGGCGCTGTTGCTCGTCGCCCACGGCTCCCATCTGAATCCCCGGTCGAGCGCGCCGGCACAGGACCACGCCGACACGATCCGGGCGTCCGGGGCGTTCGACGAGGTTCGGGAGGCCTACTGGAAGGAGGAGCCGTCGCTCCGGAACGCCCTCCGGACGGTGACCGCCGACGAGGTGTACGTCGTTCCCCTCTTCATCAGCGAGGGCTACTTCACCGAGCAGGTGATCCCGCGGGAACTTCGACTGGAGTTCGACGCCGCCGACTGGAACTCCGACGGGACGAGCGCCGACTTCGCCACCTGTTCCCCGTCGGACGTGGACAAGACCGTCCACTACTGCGGCCCGGTCGGCACCCACGACGCGATGACGGACGTGATCGTTCGCCGGGCGGAGACGGTGACGGGTGATCCCGACGTGGGCGCGGGCGTCGGTTTGGCGGTCGTCGGCCACGGCACCAAGCGCAACGAGAACTCCGCGAAGGCGGTGGAGTACCACGCCGACCGGGTGCGCGACCGCGACCGGTTCGCGGAGGTACGCGCGCTGTTCATGGACGAGGCGCCGGAAGTCGACGACGTGACCGACCACTTCGAGAGCGAGGACATCGTCGTCGTCCCGCTCTTTATTGCCGACGGCTACCACACGCAGGAGGACATTCCCGAGGATATGGGCCTCACCGACGACGGCCGCGAGGGCTACGCGGTGCCGTCCCGCGTCGACGGCCACGACATCTGGTACGCCGGCGCCATCGGGACGGAACCGCTCATGGCCGACGTGATCCTCGAACGCACGGCCGACGCGGGCGCCGATACCGGAACTGACGCCCCGACGACCGGGGAGACGACGACGATGCCCGCCGACGGTGACTGAGATGGCGGGCGCGAGGGCCGATCCGACGCCAGCCGACGCCCTGCGCGAGGCCGCCGCGGCCGACGGCGTCGACTTCGACGGCCTCCGGGCGGCGCGCGACGACGACGGCTTCCGCGTCGCGGTGCCCGAGGCGAGTTACGACGGCCTCTCGGCCGCCGAATTCGACGACGCGGTCGAGCGTCACCGTGCGTACGCCGAGAACTGGCTGTTCTGGCACCAGCACGCGCCCCAGAACCCCGCCGAGTGGGCGTTCCTCCGGTGGGTCGAACACGCCGACGACCTGTCCGTCCCCGAGCGACACGACCGCCTCCGCGACGGCGGCCTCGACCGCGAGTGGGGCCAACTCGCCATCGAGGCGCATATCGAGGACGGCCGACGCCGCTACGAGCTGCGACACGTCGACGATACCGCCCTCGACGACCTCACCACCTACACCGACCCCTACGAGGCGCGGCGCCTGCGGAAGACGGACGACGACGGCGACTACCGGCCGCTGTCGACGGCGCCGACGCTGGCGCACGGGTGGGCGTTCGTCGACCTCGATCCCGACGCCCTCGTCCGGGCCGCCGAGGGATTCTACCCCGCGACGGTCGCGAACTGGCACCGGGAACGCGAGGGCGACCTCGACGTGACCCACTGGCACGAGACCGTCTCGCGCCAGACCGGCATCTACGGCGTCGTGCAGACGTGGGACCGGGGGGAAGGTCACGACCACGTGAACCGGGTCGCGGAGGCCTGCTGTGTCGACTCGCAGTGCCTCAAGCGTCGCGAGTGGGACTACGACGCCGAGACGCCACTCGACGTGGCACGCGGCGACGGCGTCTTTCCGTGTCGCGAGCCGTGTTCGCTGGTCATCGCTACCGCGCGCAAGTGGACGCGCCTCGAATCCGAGCAGTCCCGCACCTACGAGTTCGACCTCACCCCGAGCGAAAAGGAGCAGATCGAGACGATCATCGACGCCGTCGCCGACGGTCGGATCGACGAGATCCGCGAGGCCGACACGAGCGACGGCGCCAATCGCTACCGGGCGCGCTACCTCCGCGCCAAACTGTTCGACGACGAGGGGAACCTGTGTGGCGTGCCGACGGACGGGGACGACCGATAGTGTCCGTCACGGAATCGTTCGATGCCCCCTTATGAATAATCGGTTAGCATAAGACGAATCAAAATTGCGATACCCGCAATGATTTATATTGTGCTGCCCAACACGCGATTGTCTAATGACGGACGACTCACCCCCCTCCGAAACGGGAGACACGGACCACGACGACACGCTGACGACCGATGGTGGCGAGGCGATCCGACATACGAAGAAATCCAACCGAGACTGGTGGCCGAATCAGCTGGATCTGTCCATCCTCGATGCCCACGCTGGCGACGTCGGGCCGATGGACGAGGACTTCGACTACGCCGAGGCGTTCGAGTCACTCGACTTCGAGGCGGTCAAGGCGGACATCGAAGCGGTGATGACCTCCTCGCAGGACTGGTGGCCCGCCGACTACGGCCACTACGGTCCGCTGTTCATCCGCATGGCGTGGCACAGCGCCGGCACGTACCGCACCAAGGACGGCCGTGGCGGCGCGGCCGGCGGTCACCAGCGCCTCCCACCGATCAACAGTTGGCCCGACAACGTCAACCTCGACAAGGCACGCCGCCTGCTCTGGCCGGTCAAGCAGAAGTACGGCCGCAAGCTCTCGTGGGCTGACCTGATCGTCCTCGCCGGGAACGTCGCGCTGGAGTCGATGGGCTTCGAGACGTTCGGCTTCGCCGGCGGCCGCGATGACGACTTCAAGGGCGACGACGCCGTCGACTGGGGTCCCGAGGAAGACTGGGAGATGACCTCCACCGAGCGGTTCGACGAGGAGGGCCGCCTCAAGCACCCGCTCGGCAACACCGTGATGGGCCTCATCTACGTGAACCCGGAAGGCCCGAACGGCGAACCGGACCTCGAAGGCTCCGCGAAGAACATCCGCGACACGTTCAGCCACATGGCGATGAACGACAAGGAGACGGTCGCGCTCATCGCCGGCGGCCACACCTTCGGCAAGGTCCACGGTGCCGACTCCGGCGACAATCTCGGCCCCGAGCCCGAAGCCGCCCCCATCGAGGAGCAGGGTCTCGGCTGGGAGAACGAATTCGGCGAGGGCAAGGGCCCCGACACGATCACCAGCGGCATCGAGGGCCCGTGGACGAGCGCGCCGACCCAGTGGGACATGGGCTACGTCGACAACCTGCTCGACTACGAGTGGGAAGCGCACCTCGGCCCCGGCGGTGCGTGGCAGTGGCGCCCGGCCGACGGCGGACCGGCGGACGATCTGCCGGACGCCGTGCCGGACGCCCACATCCCCGACGAATTCGTCGACCCGATGATGCTCACGACCGACGTCGCGCTGAAGAAGGACCCCGACTTCCGAGCGGTCCTCGAGGAGTTCCAGGAGGATCCGGCGGAGTTCCAGGAAGCCTTCGCGAAGGCGTGGTACAAGCTCATCCACCGTGACATGGGCCCGCCCGAGCGGTTCCTCGGTCCCGAAGTCCCCGAGGAGACGATGCTCTGGCAGGACCCCCTCCCCGACGCCGACTACGACGTCGTCGGCGAGGAGGAAATCGCGGAACTCGAAGAGCTGATCGTCGACTCCGACCTCTCCATCGCCGAGCGCGTGAAGACGGCGTGGGCGTCGGCGTCGACGTTCCGCCACAGCGACAAGCGCGGCGGCGCGAACGGCGCCCGCATCCGCCTCGAACCCCAGCGGAGCTGGGAGGTCAACGAGCCCGAACAGCTCGAATCCGTGCTGGAGACCTACGAGGAGATTCAGGCGGAGTTCAACGACTCCCGCAACGACGACGTGCGGGTCTCGCTCGCCGACCTGATCGTCCTCGGTGGCAACGTCGCCGTCGAGCAGGCCGCCGCGGACGCCGGCTACGACATCGACATTCCGTTCGAGCCCGGTCGGACGGACGCCACGCAGGACCAGACCGACGTCGAGTCCTTCGAGGTGCTCGAACCGGACGCGGACGGGTTCCGTAACTACCTCGGCGGCGACTACGAACCGACGCCGGAGGAACTGCTGGTCGACAAGGCGGAACTGCTGAGCCTGTCGGCGTCCGAGATGACGGTGCTGGTCGGCGGCATGCGCACGCTCGGCGCGACCTACGGCGACTCCGACCGCGGCGTCCTCACCGACGAACCGGAGACGCTGACCAACGACTTCTTCGCGAACCTGCTCGGCATGGACGACGAGTGGGTGTCCGTCTCCGACGACGACCGGATCTTCGAGATCCGCGACCGCGAGACGGGCGAGGCCGAGTGGGAGGCGACCCGCTTCGACCTCGTCTTCGGCTCGAACTCCCGCCTCCGCGCCATCGCGGAAGTCTACGGCGCCGCCGACGGCGAGGAGAAGTTCGTCGACGACTTCGTGGACGCGTGGCACAAAGTGATGACCCTCGACCGCTTCGACCTCGAATAACCTCGCAGGCGGCGGTCGATTTTCGCGCCACCCGAACCCGGTTTCGACACCGATAGTCGACCGGAGCGTATTCCTGTTCCCCTCTCCTAACGCGGCACCGATGGTCTCCCAACGTGGCGCCGACGTGACCCCGTTCATCGCCATGGACGTGCTCGAACGGGCGAACGAACTCGACGACGTGATCCATCTGGAGGTTGGTGAACCGGATTTCGCGCCCCCGGACCGGGTGATCGAGACGGCCGTCGACTCGCTCCGGTCGGGCAACACGAACTACACCGCCGCGCGGGGGAAACCCGAACTCCGCCGCGCCATCGCTGCACATTACGACCGCGAGTACGGGGTCGACGTGGACCCGAACCGGGTCGTCATCACGCCCGGCACTTCGCCCGGCCTCTTGCTCACGATGGCCGCCCTCGTCGACCCCGGCGAGGAGGTGGTCCTCACCGACCCGCACTACGCCTGCTATCCCAACTTCGTACGGATGGTCGAGGGGCGGGTTCGGACGGTTCCGCTCCGCGCGAGCGAGGGATTCCAGCCCCGAATCGCGGACTTCGAGGCCGCCGTCTCCGACGACACCCGCGCCCTCCTCCTCAACTCCCCCGCCAACCCGACCGGCGCGGTGATGGACGGCGAGACGCTCGCAGGTCTCGCGGACGTGGCGGCCGCCCACGACGCGACGCCCGTCGTCGACGAGGTGTACCACGGCCTCTCCTACGACGTGGCCGAGCACACGATGCTCGAATACACGGATGACGCGTTCGTCCTCAACGGCTTCTCCAAGCGGTTCGCGATGACCGGGTGGCGGCTGGGATGGGTGATCGTCCCGCCCGACTACGTCGACGTGGTAAATCGTCTCGCACAGAACCTGCTCATCTGCGCCCCGAACTTCGTGCAGGACGCGGGCGTCGCGGCCCTGGAGACGCCGCCGGAGCGACTGGCGGAGATTCGGACGACGTACCGCGAGCGCCGGGACCTGCTGGTCGACGCGGTGGAAGCGTGGGGACTCGACCTCGGCTACACGCCACAGGGGGCGTACTACCTGCTGGCGGACGTGAGCGACCTGCCGGGCGACGCTCTCGACGTGGCCGACCTCTTCTTGGACGCCGGCGTCGCCGTCACGCCCGGCGTCGACTTCGGCGACGAGGCGGCCGACTACCTCCGCTTCTCCTACGCGACGGACGCCGACGCCATCGAGACGGCAATCGAGCGGATCGACCGGGTGCTGGCGACGGTCGAGCGACGGTAGGGCGCTCACTCGACTTCGACGCCGGTAATCTCGAATCGTGCCCCGCCGTCGGCACCCTCGGTGACCTGGATCGACCAGCCGTGGGCCTCGACGACTTCCTCGACGATGGCGAGGCCGAATCCGGTGCCGTCCGGCGCGGTCGAGTAGCCGCTCTCGAACACGGCCGTCCGCTTCTCCTCGGGAATCCCGGTGCCGTCGTCTTCGACGTAGAAGCCGTCGTCCAGGCCACCGACGGTGATCGTGACGTGGTCGCCCCTGCCGCCGTTGGCTTCGCTCTCCGCAGAACTGTGTTCCACGCCGTCGTCAGCGTGTTCGGTGCGCCGGCTGCTCGTGGTGCCGTGACCCACGCTGTTCTGCAGCAGGTTCTCCAGCAAGTGCTGGAGTCGCCCCGGATCGGCTCGGATCGTCCGGTCCGTCTCGACGACGAGTGCCGCGTCCCCCGTCGCGACGTTGTGCCAGCACTCCTCGACCACGTCCGCGAGCGCGACGGGCTCGATTTCGTTTACGCGTTTCCCACCCCGCGCGAGTTTCAGCAGGTCCGCGATCAACTCGTCCATCCGGTCGAGCGACCGCGCGGCGGCGTCGAGATGCTCGCTATCGTACTCCTCTCGCGCGAGGTCGAGGCGGCCCCCGGCCACGTTGAGCGGGTTCTGGAGGTCGTGTGAGACGACGCCGACGAACTCCTCGAGACGCTCGTTCTGTCGCTGGAGTTCGCGCTCGCGTGCCTTCCGCTCCGAGATGTCCCGGCTGATGACGACGAATCGATCTTCGCCCGCCAGATCGAGTCGCTGGAGGTGAATTTCGACCGGGAACGTCGATCCGTCCCGATGCCGGTAGACGCCCTCCAGTCGGTGTCTGTCGCCGACGGCCATCTCTTCCCAGATCGCCAGCGCCTCCGCCGGGTCGATCCGCGCGTCGACGTCCCACACCTTCATGTCGACGAGTTCGGACGCGTCGTATCCCGTCCGTTCGCAGAGCCGCGGGTTCGGGTCGATGATGTTTCCGTCGGTGTCGTGGACGTTGATCATGTCGGGCGAGTTCTCGAAGAGCGCTTCGAGTCGGGCCGTGCTCCGTTCGAGCTGTTGCTCGCGTTCGATCCGTTCGGTGATGTCCTGGAACTGCGAGAAGATAGCGACCACGTCGCTGTCGCCGGCTTCGCCGGTTGTCACCGGACTGCGTCCGGTGGCCTGAGGGACGTCGTCCCTCTCTGCCCGAGGCGTCTCCGACGCCTCGCTGTCACCGGGCTCTGCCCGGTTGCTCGTCGAACCGTGTTCGACGCTGTCGTCGGCCTGTGGCCGACTGCCCGAGGAGCGTGGCTCCTCGCTGTCGTCGGCCTGTGGCCGACTGCCCGAGGAGCGTGGCTCCTCGCTGTCGTCGGTCACGACTCGGTTGTGCCACTCGCAGACGATCACCTCGCCGTCGGCGCGGACGTTCTCGTTGACGCTCCGGTAGCCTCCACGGTTCTGTAACAGTGCGTCGACGACTCCCCCGACCGCTGTCGCCTCCGACTCGGGGACGATTCGCTCCCACGACGCGCCGCGCAGGTCGGCTTCGGCGTAACCGAGGATGTCCTCGGCCGCGTCGTTCAGACGGACCACCTCGAAGTCCTCGTTCCACTCGATGACACCGAGCGGCGACTGTTCGAAAAACAGCGACAGACGGCGTTGGCTGGCTTCGAGCGCCCGCTTCGAGCGGTACTGATCGACCGCGTTGGCGATCCGGTTGGCGAGGACGGTGTACTGGCTGAGGCCGCCCTGCTTCTCCAGATAGTCGGTCACGCCGGCCGAAATCGCCTCGCTGGCGACTTCCTCGCTCCCTTTGCCCGTAAAGAGGATGAACGGGAGGTTCGGATACCGCTCGCGGACGGCTTCCAGGAAGTCGATGCCGTTCCGGCCGGGCATCTCGTAGTCGGAGACGACACAGTCGACGGCGTCGGTGAGTCGGGCCAGCCCTTCGTCCGCGCTCGTCGCCGTCTCGACCGTGCATCGGTCGTCCTCACGTTCGAGTGCGTCTGCAGTGAGGTCGGCGAAATCCGGTTCGTCGTCCACGTGCAGGACCCGGATCTGCTCGCTCATTCCCTCTCCGTTCAGTACCCTCCGACCAAAGCAGTTGCGCCCTCGTCGGTCACCCGAGCAACACGTTGCCCGTCGCCAGCTATTTTTCGTCGCTCCCCGTCGCCCCGCTATGGCCGGCTACGCCACACTCCCCCGGTTGCTCGACGGTCGTCGGCTCCGGGCCGTCGGCCTCGCACTCCGGGCCGATCCGTCGGCGAGCGTCCCGGATCGGGAGCCCGACCCGGCACTCGTCGCCCTGACCGAGCGACCCTTCGACGGCGTGGCCGACGTGTTCGACCGCCTGCGCGAACTCGAAACCCGCCTCCGCGCGGCGGACGACCGCCGGGCGGTCTTCCTGACCATCTACACCCGGATGACAGCCTCCGTCCACGACGCTATCGAGAGCGATCGGTTCACGGACACCGACTGGATGCGCCGCTACACTGTCGCCTTCGCGGACTACTACCGCCGCGCTTTCCTCGACTTCGAACGCGGGAATCTCGACGTCGTCCCCGACTCGTGGATCGTCGCGTTCGGGACCGCCGTGGAGGGATCGGCCCTCGTCGCGCAGGACGCCTTTCTCGGCATCAATGCCCACATCAACTACGACCTCGCGCTGACGCTCCGGGACGTGGGGATCGACCCGGACCGCCGCCGCAAGCGCGCCGACCACCGCGAGATCAACGTCGTCCTGACCGACCTGATCGACGCACAGCAGATGGCGCTCGCCGACCTCTACGCCCCGGGCCTCGCGGACGTGGACGCCACGCTCGGCCGCTTCGACGAGGCGCTCTCCCTGTTCTCGATGACCGAGGGTCGAGCGCAGGCGTGGCGGATCGCGACCGTCCTGACCGACGTGCGCTGGTCGCTCGCCCGGCGGTACGCCCGCTGGCTCCTCCGGGCGACGGCCACTGGCGGCGCCGTCTTCGTCCGGTCGCCTCCGGTCGATCCCCGGCTTCTGGCGGCGCTCCGACGGGTCGAACGGGGGCAGTCACTCGACGACGTACTCGGCCGTCTCGGCACGGCACTGGACGCGCGCCGCTGATCCCTGTCCTCATCGCAATCCGAACTCCGCCCACAGGGGATAGTGATCCGAGATGCGCCACGAGAGCGACGTGCGCGTCAGGTCGCGGCGCGGGAGCGCCACGTCGACGAAGTCGAACGTGCCGCCGCGCCGGTAGGGGAGCGAAAGGGCGGGCTGGCCGTGTTCGCCCGTGAACCACGCGATCTGATCGTAGAAGTGCTCCGTCGGCTCCGCGGGGTCCGCGAAGATAGTCCGCGGGACGGCGTGGAGATCCGCGGGCACCGTCAGGCCCGTCGAGACGAAGGCGTCGTAGCGCTCGTCGCCCCGGCGGTCGATGTTGAAGTCGCCGAGGGCGATCAGGTTGTGATCCCACGCGTTCACGTCGCGAGCCCACTCGTCGAGCCACGCCGCGATAGCCCGGAGTTCCGGCGTCCGCTCGTCCGGGTGGTCCCCCCAGAGGACGTGAAGGGTCACGAGGATGAACGTCTTCCCGCCACACTCGAAGGCGACGGCGTAGGGCGTCCGGGCGAACTGACGGTCGAGCGCGTCGGCGTCGATCTGGTCGAACTCGTCGGCCGGCACGACGAGTTCGCCCGCGAGGCCGCTGATCCGGGTGGTCCGCCGGTCGAAGATGAAGCCGAGGCGCTCGTCGTTGCCAGGGTCGCCTCGGGTCACGTCCGTGAGGATGAACCCCCAGTTCGGCCCGAGCGCCTTCATCGTGTGCCGGAGTGCCTTCAGGTCACCGCGAACCTCCTGCACCGCCACCACGTCGAACCGGCGGATGATCTCCGCGATGACGCGGATCGAGTGCAGGTCGCGTTTCGGGCTGTCGTCGTCGCTCGCGCGCCACTGCTCGGTGAGACCGCCGAAGTGGCGGACGTTCCACGTCCCGATCAACAGGTTGCGGTCGAGCGTCCGCGCCGGCAGGCGGTCGTCGAGCGCCGCCCGAAGCCCATCGAGGTCGCGTCGAACCGCCTCGGGCGGCGTGTCGGTGACGTGGGGCACGGTCAGTCGTGCCTCCCGCCGGTTGCCACCGCCACGCCTCTCGTCGACACCATAGGGACGACTCGCGCCGCGACTACATAGCCGTTGACACGTCTAGGGCTACCGTGTCGGCGGCTGCGACCGCCACAACCGGCAATTGTTGCTCTTTTCCCGGGGCGTCCCCACGCCGGATTCGGCGTCCGTTGCTGGACGTATTTGTACCGAAAACGCCGATAAATCAACGAATCCGTAGAACTAGTGCGTTTTGGAGGCAATTCTGTGGACGAATGCCGAGTCGTCCGGCGTCTACGCCCGCGCAGAGCGTCACGCGTCTCGGAAAATGGTGTCGAGAGGAACAGACGAATGACCCACTCGGCCGTACGCCGTTTCACTGACGGCTGACGCTTCGCCCGTGGTCGTCTCCGATGCCGGGGACGCCGAGACTGACTCGACGGGCGACATTCGCCACCATCCGATTATGAGAGACACCAACACTGACGACCGCATCGCATCGACCCGCTCCAGACGTGACGTGCTCAAGACGGCACCGCTCGGCGCCCTCGCGGCCGGGTTCGCGGGCTGTCTGGGCGGCACGGACGGCGGAACGGCCACCGGCGGCGGTGGCGGTTCCGGCGGCACCACGGCCCGGTGGGCCGGCACCCAGAACCCCGATACGACGTGCTGGAACTTCGACGAGAGCCTGCCCGAGGGGCCGGAGGGGTGTGGACTGGTCTACCCCGTCTTCGAGCTCAAACGCCGCCTCGACGAACGGGACGACGCCCCGAACATGGCGCTCGTGGGGAGCAAAGAACTCTGTAGCGAGCAGTCCTGCATGTCGAAACTGGACTCGCGAGTGATCCAACTCGGGAGCAGTTCCGTCGCCAACTCGGCGAAGATCTGGCCGGAAAACGAGATCTGGAGCATCCCGTACACGTTCCCGGTTCATCAGCGGGCTTCCATCGGCTACAGTTTCGTCCACCCGACCACGTGGGAGGAGTACTGGGTGCCGTTCGCGAAGAAGTACAACGTCGTCCCGGTCGGGTTCGACCCGCCGGGCTACCGCGCACACCTCATCGGCACGGGAAGCGACCCCGGGACGCCGGTGACTTCGCCAGCCGACTTCGAGAACCGAAAGATCCGCACCACGCAGAGCGAGGTCATCTCGACGGCGTTCGACGAACTCGGGATGAATCCGATCACCATCTCCTTCGCCGACACGCTGCAGGGGATGAAATCGGGTGTCGTCGACGGCCTCGAGATCATCACGCCCTACGCCGTCGCCGCCCAGATCACGTCAATCACCGCGCAGGTGACGCTGACCCAGTGGGCGCCGGGTCTCGACCCCATCTGGTGCCGCGTCGACTTCCTCAAGAGCCTCTCCGACGCCGAACGGTCGGCCTTCGCGGAGGTCACGGCCTCCCTCGCCGAGCAGAGCATCCAGCGCACCGACCGGATGTACGAGCGCTTCCAGGGGCTGAGCCCGGACGCGCCCGTCGAGGGGTCGAACTTCTACACCGAGGGTCCCGACGGCGACCCGGTGCAGGTCAACTGGCTGAGCGAGGACGACCTCGACGCGTGGCGCGCCCCCGTCAACCCCGTCGACAACCGTGACCTCTACAGCGACGCCATCGGCCGGGTCCACGACGAGTTCACCGACGGCTTCTTCGACCGGCTACACGACCTCGCCCGCGAGAGCGGCGTGCCCGATAAGTCGGAGAACTTCACGCTCGACGCGTGGTGGGACGACTATCTGGATCAGATGTAATTCGTTGCCGATGGCTTCTCTATCCCACTATTTCCGCACGTTCCTCGATCCGGATCGTCTCCGAGAGACGCGTCTCGGCCCCCTCGAACGCAACCTCGAACTGTATCTCGGCGGGACGCTTCTCGTCGTCTACGGGCTGGTGATCGGGTTTTCGGTCATCCAGCGCACCCTGACGGGCCAGCAGGCGCTGTGGGCACAGGAGAGCGCCATCGGGATGTTCGTCTGGGTGGCGTGGCTCTCCGTGGCCTACGTGATCCGCAACGAGGACCACCTCCGCTTTACGATGGTCCTCTCGGGGCTGTCGAACACCGGCCGGTACGTCGTCTACTGGATCGAGTGGCTCTGTTGGATCGGCTTCGCGGGCGTCGTGTTCGTCTACTCCCTCCCCGTCTTCGGCGGCTTCCTCAGCCGCGGGGCGACGATCACGGGCACGCCGGTTCCCGACGCGGTCACCTATCTGGCGGTGACCGTCGGCGTCGGCCTCGTGCTCTTTCGGGTGATCGAGCAGATCCTCTGGGTGACGTACGCGTTCCGCCGCGGCGACGACATCACCTACGCGGACGGCGAGGTGGTGGGCGAGTGATCCCCCTGCAGGCGGGGCTCGCCGGCCTCGATCCCGGCGTCGCCCTCGCCCTCCTGACCGGACTCTCGATCCTCCTGTTCGTCGTCGGGGTGCCGATCCTGCTCGTGTTCTCGACGTGGGCCATCGGCTTCACCGTCATCTTCCCCGTCTTCAGCCTGCGGAACATGGCGCTGGTCTCGTACTATCAGCTCTGGACGTTCCCCCTGACGGCCGTGCCGCTCTTTATCCTCGTCGGCGCACTGGTCAACCAGCTCCAGATAGCCCGCGACATCATCGACATGTCCCGTTCGATCGCTGGGTGGCTCCCCGGCAGTTCGGCGAACACGGCACTCCTCACCGCCGGCGTCTTCTCCGCCATCACGGGGTCGAACGCCGCGACGACCGCCTCCGTCGGCGAAGCCTTCACCGACGAACTCGACGAGGAGGGGTACGACCCCGTCTTCAGCGCCGCCACCATCGCCGCGGGCGGGACGCTCGGCATCATCATCCCGCCGAGCGTCCTGTTCATTCTGTACGGCGTCACGTTCAACCTCTCCGTCTCGGACCTGTTCGTCGCCGGCATCATCCCCGGCCTCCTGATGCTCGGCGGGTTGATCGTGACGGCGACGCTCATCTCCCACCGGCGCGACTACGGCACCGCTACCTACTCGTTCAGCCTCACCTCGATCCTCCGGTCGACGTTCCGGGCGCGGAACTCGTTGCTCGCCATCGCCGTCCTCCTGGGCGGCATCTTCACCGGAATCTTCACGCCCTCCGAATCCGCCTCCATCGCCATCCTCTTCGTCGTCACCGCGGAGTTCCTCTCCGGCCACATCGACGGGATCGACTTTGTCACCGAGTCCGTGCAACTCACCGTCTACCTCGTCGGCATCATCATCCCGGTGTTGATCACGTCGATCATGATCCAGCAGAGCCTCTCCTTTCTCAACCTGCAGGATCTGGTGTCGAACGCGATTCTGGCGCTCGATTCGCCGATCCTCGTCGGCGTCGCCCTCCTCGTCGTCATGCTGTTGAGCGGATCGGTGCTGGCGTCGATTCCGAACATGATCCTCACCGCGCCGTTGCTGGCGCCTGCGGCCTTCACCCTCGGCATCTCGCCGCTCATGTGGGGCGTGATCTTCATGATCAGCGACGCCATCGGGTTCATCACCCCACCGTACGGGCTCAACCTCTACATCATGAGTAGCATCACCGACATCGACTACATCAAAATCGCCCGCGCCGCCTTCCCCTACTTCGTCGTGCTGACTTCGGTGCTCGTCCTGTTTTTCGTCTTCCCCGAAGCGAACGTCCTCGCCGCGGGCTGACCGCCCGCGGGGACGCGCTCCACGACGAGAGATATATGTGCCCGACCGGCCGAACGTGAGCCATGTTCCTGTTGCTGACTGCGGGGCCGGATGACCCGGACGCCGCTCTGCCCTTCGTCGCCGCCAAGGGCGCACTGGCCGACGGCGACGACGTGTCCATCGTGGCGATGGCCGACGCCGTCCACCTCCTGACTGCCGACGCCGACCTGCACGCCCTCGACGCGTCGGGACTCCCGACCGTCGGGCGGACGATTGAGCGCCTTCGCGACGCGGATGCCCTCGCGGACGCCGTCGCCCTGCGCGACTGCTGTGTGGCCCGCGACATCGACGAAGCCGATCTCGCCGACTGGGCAACGATGGACGACGAGCGCGCGGTGTCACGTGTCGCGGCCCCCCACGAGACGACGCTCACCTTCTAGAGACACTCTAGACCGACTTTGCGTGGACTCCCCCCGGAGTCTGAAAAATGTTCTTTTACTAATCCGACGCGGAGAGAGGTGGAAGCACGGTGCTTCCGGAGAACCATGACAGGACACACACCGACTCGACGACGGGTACTTCGGTCGGGCGTCGCCCTCGGCGTGGGCGGACTGACGCTCGCCGGCCCGGTCGCGGCGAATCCGGGCAAGGGCGACGAACGCGGGAACGGCCGGGCGTTCGGGCGCGTCTACGCGAACGACGTACTCTGGCGCACACACGCCGTGAAGACGCTGGACGAGCGTCCCGATCCCGAAGACAGGATCTACTTCCTCCACGACGGCGAGGGGGCGATCGTCGACAACGATGACGCGAGCGACGATCAGCAGTCGCCGTTCGTCTCCGAATCGGCTCCCGGTGATCGGGACTGGAACGGCGGGAAGTGGACGCACTTCGCCGCGGAGGTGACCGACATCGACGCGTTCAACGCCGACGCCCCGCTGACGAACGCCGATGCCGTCCTCGACAAACCGTACATCGAGGTGACGCTCGGACGGCCGGGCTTCGGCCCACCGAACTACTTCATCTGTCCGCTCAACGGGCGCGCGTAGCGACCCGTTCGTGGCGGGTTTTATTTTCCCGGCGACCGTTCGTTCGCCCATGGTTTCGACTGGCGACACTGCCCCAACGTTCACCGAGACGGTCGGTACGGCCGAACACGAATCGTTCGACCTCGAGGAACACCTCGGCGACGGTCCGGTCGTCCTCGCCTTCTTCCCCGGTGCGTTCACGCCCCCCTGTCGGAACGAGATGCTCGGCCTGCAGGAGCATCTCGCCGACTTCCACGCCGCCGGCGCGACGATTTTCGGCATCAGCGCCGACTCGCCGTTCTCGCAGGGTGCGTTCCGCGAGGAGCACGGTCTGGAGTTCGACCTCGTGAGCGACATGGACGGCGACACCATCGAGGCGTACGGCCTGACGATGGACATCCCCGACCTCGGCCTCTACGGCGTCGCGAACCGGTCCGTGTTCGTCATCGACGACGAAGGCGTCGTCACGTACCGCTGGGTGGCGGACGATCCGACGAACGAACCCGACTACGACGCGATTCTCGACGCCGTCGACGCGGCCTAGACGCGCTCGACGCCGCGGACTTCGATCCGCGCGCCGCCCTCGCGTCCCTCGGTCACGGTGACGGTCCAGCCGTGGGCCGCGGCCATCTTCTCGACGATGGAGAGGCCGAGGCCCGTCCCGGACGTGGCCGTGGAGTAGCCTTGCTCGAACACGTCGCCTTGCCGCTCCTCGGGAATCCCCATCCCGTTGTCTTCGACGTAGAAGCCGTCGTCGGTCGAGAGGGTGCCGACCCGGATAGTCAGTGGATCGGCGGTGTCGGTTTCCGGCCCGCTGCCCTCGCTGTTCGTGGCGCCGTGTTCGACGCTGTCGTCGGCCTCTGGCCGACTATCCGTGGAACCGTGTTCCACGCTATCCCCGCGAGTGTTCGAGCGGGGAGTGGTCGAGCCGTGCTCGACCGAATTCCGAAACAGGTTCTCCAACAACTGTCGGAGACGGTTCTCGTCCGCCCGGATCGTCGCGTCGTCGTCGATCCGTAACTCGGCGCCGTCGGTTTCGACCGTCGACCAGCACTCGCGCGCTATCCGCCCCAGCGCCAGCGGTTCGGTGCCGTCGACGACCGCTCCCTCACGCGTGAGCGTCGAGAGGTCGTCGACGAGGGCGTCCATCCGCGCTAACGCTCGCCGACAGCGGTCGAACTGCTTTTTCTCCCCGGTCATCTCCGCGAGTTCGAGCGCCCCGCCGAGCACCCCGAGCGGGTTCCGGAGGTCGTGGGTGACGATGCTCGTGAACTCGCGGAACCGTTCGTTCTGCGCCCGCAGCCGAGCGTTGGTCTCTCGGCGGTCGAGCGCGGCGCCCACCCACCGACAGAGCAGGTCGACGAGGGTCACCTCCCACTCCGAGAAGTCCGCCGGTCGTGCGTCCTCGCCGTAGAAACAGCACGTCCCGTACACGTCTCCGTCGACGACGACGGGCGCGCCGACGTAACACGAGAAGCCTCCCTCGGTGTAGGGCGGTCGCGCCGAAAACTCGGGATCCTCGCTCACGTCGCCGACGGCCACCGTCTCCGTGTTCCGGACCACCCGCTCGCAGTACGTCACGTCCCGTGGAACCGCGTCGCCTTCCGCCGGGTCACCGTCGCCGAGTTCCCGTCCGTCCGCCCTGTCGGTGAGTTCGAGGACGAGGTCGTCGCCATCTATCTGCCCGAGGACGCCGTACTGCACGCCGAGGGCATCCGCCCCGATTCGGAGCAGTTCTTGGATCCCCTCCGTGATTGACAGCGAGGGGTCGGAGACGGCCTCGTACATCTCGCGGAGCACCCGTTCCCGCCGCTCCAGTTCGTCTTCGCGACGGATTCGGTCGGTCACGTCCTGTGACATCGCCAAGCCGCCGACGACGGCGCCGTCCTCGTTCCGGACGGGAGCGACGTGGGCCTCGAAGGTCCGGTCTCCGTACGTGAACTCGAAGGAGCGCCGCTCGCCGTCGAGCGCCGCCCGGTAGTGGTCCAGATACGCGTCCCGAAACGTGGCCGAGTGGACGGCCGTCAGCGACCGGCCCTCCATCTCGGCCGGCGAGAGCGATAGTTGCCCGAACACCGCGCCGCCGACGACCGTGTAGTGGAGGTCGGTGTCGAAGAGCGCGATTGCCCCGTTTGGCAGGGCGTCGATGAGCGTGCGGTAGTTCCGTTCCGTCTGCGTCGTCTCCGCCGCCTGCCGCGATTCGAGGCGCTGTCGGATTTCGGCCGCTTGGAGCGCCCGACTGATCGTCTCGCCGAGTTCTTCGAGGACGCTCAACTCGATTTCGTCGAAGGCGTCGGGATGCCCGGCGTAAATCGCCAGCATGCCGGTCTGGCCCCCGCCGTACGAGAGTGGGACGACGGCCACCGACTCGTAGCCGTACCGATCGGCCACCTCGTGCCACGGTTCGAACGTCGGATCGTCCCGGATGCGCTGGGCGACCTGTAGCTCTCCCGTTCGGATCGCCCGGCCGCCCGGCCCCCGTCCGCGCGGGCTGTCGTCGTAGTAGAGGGTCACCTCGTCGAGATAGTCGTCCGCGTCGCCCACGGACGTTCGCGGGACGATCCGGGGGCTGTCCGCATCGGGTTCGCCGATCCAGGCGAACCGGAACGGGGTGGCGTCGGCGAGCGTCCGACAGACGGCGTGTTCGATGTCGTCGACGGTTTCGGCCGCGACGAGTCGGCGGTTGATCTCCCTGATCAGCGTGTTGATGTGCTCCTGTCTGGCCGCCCGTTCGCGGAACCGCGCGGCATCGACCGCGTTCACGATCCGATTGATCAGGATTTCGTACTGTTCACTCTCCGGCGACTTCTGGACGTAGTCGGTCACGCCGGCCGAAATTGCCTCGCTCGCCACCTCCTCGCTCCCCTTGCCGGTAAAGAGGACGAACGGGCAGTCGCCGTACGTCTCGCGGACGCGTTCGAGAAACTCGACGCCGTTCAGCCCCGGCATATCGTAGTCGGAGACGACACAGTCGATAGCCGCCTCGTCGAGGATCTGCAGCCCCTCGTCGGCGTTCGTGGCCGTGATCACCTCGATCCGGTCGTCCTCACGTTCGAGGAAGGTCGCTGCCATGTCGACGAAGGCGGGAGCGTCGTCGACGTGCAGCACTCGGATCGTTTCGGTTCTGGAACCCATCTACACCTCACCTCTCGGGGAGAAAACGGATAAGTCCGCTCCTGCCACTCGTCACCGATTCAGCGCCGACCGGAGCGTCGCCAGTAGCGTGGGATCGGTGGGTTCGAATCGGCGGAGTTGGGCGGCGTCGGTGAAGGCCGCCCGCCCGAGCAGGAGACTCGCCGTCATGCTGGTCAGGCCGCCCGCGGCGAAGATCATGCCCATGATGACGAACTGGTATTCGGCGGCGTAGATGGGGTTCGCGCCGCCGAGGATCATCCCCGCCATCATCCCGGGGATGTACACCAGCCCGAGCGTCCGCATCGCGTCGACGACGGGGATGAGCGACGCGCGGACCGACTCCGTGACGAACTCCGAGATGGCACGTTCGGGCGGGACGCCCAGCGCGAGGACGGCCTCGATTTCGTCCCGGTTCGACTCGATTTCCCCCTGGAAGCGATCCAGCGTCAGCGAGTTCGTCTTCATCGCGTTCGCGATGATCATCCCGCCGACGGGGACGAGGTTGCGGACGGTCGACTCGATGGCGCCCGCGGCGACCATCGTCACGATGACGACGGCCGACCCCACGCCGAGCGAGATAACGGAGATGCGGAAGGCGTCGGGGACGCCGTCGCCTCGCTTGCGTGACTCCCACGCCGCGTAACAGACCATCGCCGCGAGCAGGAGGCCGGAGTAGGCCAGCGGAATGGTAAAGAGGACGCCGATGAGCGCGCCCATCGCCAGCACTTGCACGAATCCGCGGGCGAAGGAGCCGCCGAGTTCCCGCTCCAGCCCCAGATTCCGGAGCGAGGAGATGCCGATCACGACGGCCGCGAGCGTCGTCGCCGCCGCGACCTGAAACAGGCCCTCGATCACGACGGGGTCGGTCAGCCGGTCCGGGAGCACCATCACGTGATCACCTCCCGGGGCGTCCCCACGTCGACGATGCGCCCGTCGCGCATCCGCACCACGCGGTCCGCCAGCCGTTCGGCCTGCCGTTCGTCGTGTGTGACGAGGACGACCGTCCGCCCGCCCGACGCGAGCAGGTCGGACAGCAGTCGTTCGACCTCCGCTTCCGCCGCGCTGTCGAGGCTCGCGGTCGGTTCGTCCAGCAGGATCACCTCGGGGTCGTTGACGACCGTGCGAGCGATGGCGACACGCTGGGCCTCCCCGCCCGAGAGGTCGCTCGTCTCCCGGTCGGCGTAGCCCGCGAGACCGACGGCGTCGAGCAGGTCCGCCAACCGCTCCTCGCTCACCGTCTCGCCGCGGAGCCGCGGCCCGATGGTGACGTTCTCGCGGACGGTCCCCGACCGGAGCGCCGGATTCTGTGGGACCAGCCCCACCCGTTTTCGGAGTTGCTGGGGGTCGAGCGTCCGGTAGTCGGTCCCGTCGAGATACACCGTCCCCTCGGTCGGCTCGTCGAGCCGGTCGAGCAGGCGGAGCAACGACGACTTGCCGGCGCCGGAGGGGCCGACGATGGCGATCGTCTCCCCGCTCGCGACGTCGAGCGACACCTCATCGAGAATGCGGTCGCCCTCGACTTCGAAACCCAGATTGTCGGCGCGCAGATTCGTCATGGATCGGCGGGTAGCGTGCCCGTATCGCCCGTAATACTCCCCTCCGCATGAACGTTCGGCCCCCGAAAGACCGAAGGGCCATCTATGCGAATAGTTATCACATGACGAACGACGCGACGGTCGACACCGGGGAGGCACCGATTTCCGGGGCGGTCGTCGAGCGCGTGGCCGAAGGGGTCGACCCCGATGCGCCGGCCATCGCCGACGCGCTCCTCGCACTCAACGCGGAGTTGCTCGGCCGTCACGCCGAGTTCGAACGCACCGCCGACTACGTCACCGTCGACGGGACGCGCGCCTACCGGATCGACCGCGACGAGTGGGCCACCCTGATCGACGAGTTCGACTTCGAGGATCCGATGGCGGCGGCCGTCCGCATCACTCACACCGAACAGGCGCGTCTCCTCTTTACCACCGCTGTCGACGCCGACGACCGCTTCACGCCCGACGAGGCCGGCGTCGTCGTCGGCATCGACACCGCCGAGCAGTTCTAGGACTATAATACGGTCGCGGCCACACGCTGTCACCGTGGTGGCTCTCGACGGCGACCGTGGGCTAGCGGCCGTTCCGTGGCGCTCGCGCACGCTCTATGTCATCCTCTCGTGTTCGCTGATGGGCGTGATGGGCGTCTCGCTGGTCAGCCCCGTCCTGCCCGACCTCCGGCCCGTCTTCGGCGTGAGCGACGCGCAGGTGGGACTGGTGATCACCGCCTACACCCTGCCGGGCATCGTCGTCACACCCTTCGTCGGTCTCGTGGCCGACCGATTCGGCCGGCGGCGGGTCGTCGTCCCGCTCCTCTTTCTGTTCGCTATCGCGGGCGCCGGCGTCGCCTTCGCCCGCACCTTCACCGAGGTTATCGTCCTCCGATTCCTCCAGGGGATCGGTGCGAGCGCGCTCATCACCCTCGCCGTGACGCTCATCGGCGACGTGTACGAGGATCGCCGCCGCGACGCGGTGATGGGGGTCAACGGGAGCACTATCGGCACCGGGGCGGCGTTCTACCCGCTCCTCGGCGGCGCGCTCGCCGGGATTCGCTGGTCGGCGCCGTTCCTGTTTTTCGGCGTCGGCGCGCTCGTCGGCCTCTTCGCCGCCGTCGCCCTCGTCGAACCCGAAGCCGAGCGGTCGACGGACGTGCGGACGTATCTCGGTCGGCTTCGGACCGTGGCCGTCCTCCCGCAGGCGATGGCCATCTTCGTCGCGCTCTTTGCTGCCTTCTTCATATTCTACGGCGCCATCCTGACGGCCCTGCCGCTCCTCCTCCGTGACGCCTACGCGCTCGGTGCCGGTCGGATCGGCGTGACGCTGTCGGCCGTCGCGCTCGCCAGCGCCGCCGTCTCCTCGCAGTACGGGCGCCTCTCCGACCGGCTGGCGGCGCCACGGCTCGTCGCGGTCGGGTTCGTCGCCTACGGCCTCGGGCTGTTCGGCGTCCGCCTCGCACCGTCGCCGGTCGGCATCGCCGTCGCGCTCCTGATCTTCGGCGTCGGCTTCGGCGTCGTGATGCCCTCCATCGACACCGCGGTCGTCACGCTCGTCGACGACGACCTCCGCGCCGGGGTGATGAGCCTCCGGACCAGCGTGCTCCGACTCGGGCAGACGGTCGGCCCGGTCGCCTTCACCGCCACGGCGGACGCCGGGTTCGCGAGCACCGTCGCCGGTTACCGCGCCCTCCTCGTCGTCGCCGGCGCCGTGGCCGCCGTCGCCGGTGGCGGCTACCTCCTCTACTCGCGGGGCTAGGCCTCTGCCTTCCGCGTCTGTTCGACCGTCACCACGGGCACGTCCGCGTTCGCCAGAATGAGTTTCGAGACGCTGCCGAGCAGGATCTTTCCGAGACCCGTGCGCTTGCGCGACCCGATGACGATGTAGTCCGGGTCGAGTTCTTCGGCCACCTGCAGGATGTGGTTCGCCGTTCGGCCCGTCGGCAGGTCACGCCGGGTCTGCTCCGGCATGATCCGGAGGTCGATGCCCTCCAGATCGCCGATGACGGACATGACGATGTCCTCTATCTCCCGGCGTGCGGCCTCCTCGTCCTCGTCTTCGGGCACGACGTGGAGAATCACGAGTTTCATATCCATCTTCGTCGCGAGGTCGTACGCGGTCTCGACGACCCCCTTGCATCCGGGATCTCTGTCAATGGCTGTCAGTATCACCATGCTATCAGTAATCCCTAACGATAATTAAAGCGCTTTCGACCGCGTCATTCATTACTGCCCGAATTTCGCCCCCCTCGCCCCACCGATTCCCGGTGTCGCCGTTCAGTCCATCGATTATCTACGTCGACGGCGTGTTAAATGACCTTAAGGAATATGGTCCTCATGATAAATAATGCAAAAAGTGCGCCTTTCCTCGTTTATACCATGTTCACTATCTTTCATCGGATTGGATATGCGGCAGAGACCACCACGATTCACTTCCGCGTCGACGTTCGTCGGCACTTCCGAGCGTATCGCACAGTTCCAGCCAGGTTCACACGGTGCCCACACGGGCGGTGATCCGACGTGAGTACCGGCACGGCCGAGGCGGCCGAGGCGGGCGAGCATCGCATCTCCCAGCCGCCTCAGACGCTGAAGGAGTTCTTCAGCTACATGGGTCCGGCGTGGGTGTTCACCGCCTCGCAGATCGGCGGCGGTGAGGCCCTGAGCGTCCCCGTCGGGGGCGCCTACCTCGGGATGCGTGCGATCTGGCTCATCCCCCTGATCACCTTCACCAAGATCTTCGGACAGTACTTCCTCGTCCGCTACGGCGTGATGAGCGGCGATACGTTCCTCGACGCGCTGTACAGACAGCCCAAGTGGCTGAAGTGGATCTTCTACTACGTGTTCCTCGGTGGTCTCGTGTACGCCATCGGCCTCTCCGGCCACCTCGGCGAGACGGCCGGCGCCGCACAGACCCTCGTTCCGGTCGGGTCCATCGGCGCCCTCAACGGCACGGGCTTCTGGATGATCGTGACGGTGCTCGCCGGACTCGCCGTCGTCCTCATGCGCTCGTACAGCCTCATCGAGAAGCTGTCGACGACGCTGCTGTGGGTGTTCCTCACGCTCATCGCGGCCGTCTCCCTGCTCACCGCCGACCAGTGGGCCGGTGGCCTCGCGCAGGGTCTCATCCCCTCGGTCCCCGGCTACGTCGACGGCCTCGGCGTCGGCGGGATGGCCTTCGTGGCGACGATGTTCGGCTGGATCGGTGCCGGCTTCGGCCCCACCGTCTCCTACGTCTGGTTCGCCAAGGACAAGGTCATGGGCATGTTCGAGCCCAAGGCCAACGGCACCGAAATTTCGAAGAAGGACCTCACCGACGAGGAGATCAAGCGGCTGAAAGGCTGGGGCGACATGGTGCTCTGGCAGAACATGATCTCGTCGGTCATCCTCGCCGTCTTCTCCTTCTTCATGTGGACGGCCGCGGCCGCGACGCTCCACGGCACCGAGATCGTCGAATCCGGCGAACTCGGCGGCTTCGAGGTCATCCCGCAGATGGCGGTCATCTTCACCAGCGTCTACGGTGAGTGGTCGGCCGGCATCTTCCTGCTGTCCGTGATGGCCGCGCTCTTCTCGACGCTCATCGGCCCGCTGTACGGCATGTCCCGGCTCTGGGAGGACGCCTTCGCCATGCACGGCCTGTTCGAGAAGTTCGACGTCACCCGCGACACGGTGTTCCGACTCACCGTCGTTCTCTTCGCGGCGATTCCGCTGGGCCTCAACCTCGTGTTCGAGGCGCCGCTGTTCCTGTTCGCCCTCTCCGGCATCCTCTTCGCGCCGGCCGTCGGCCTGATGTACCTCGCCGCACTCTACATGTCCTACACGGACATCGATCAGCCCGGTCTGGTGCCCGAGCGGAAGTGGGCCGTCGCACTCGCCCTGTTCGCCGCCATCGCGCTGATCGCCACCGCGGCCTACGACGTCTACCCCACGCTCATGGGTCTCTTCGGGTAGCTCACGCCCCCTAGTCGGACTTTTTTCGGATCACGGTCGTCGATCGATCACGATCGGACGGCCATCGCGAATCAACTATTACGTCGGTCCGTTCCGTGCGTTCGCGCGTGTCGTCTGGTTCGGCACCGACGGGACCAGCTACATCGTCCGAGAGACCGCCGTCGACCCCACGTTCGACGTGCCGTCGGTCGACGTGGGGTATCCGTGGGTCGCAAACGAGTCGAACGACGGGGTCGATTCCGTCACAGTCAGCGGGACCGTCGTCGACTGCGACGTGACGAGCAACGACAAACTCCTCGACGCCGACGACGCGCACATCTTCGGCAGCGTCGACGTGGCGCAAGACGGCCTTCTCGCGGAATCGGTGACTGTCCGGTCCGAAGGCGCCAAAATCGACAGCAGAACGGTCGGTGGCTCGGTCGCGTCCGAACGGACGGTCGGGGTCGTCGGCGGGCGTCCCGTCGGCGGCGACGCCGAGAGCGAACTCAAGCCGGTCAAGGCGCGCTCCAGCGAGGTGTCGGGGGACGTCGTCTCCAGCGATGGCGTCAAACTGCAGGACGCGATCGTCACGGGCGACGTCGACGAGACCTTCGACGGCACGAACTCGACGGTGAACGGATAGGACTGTGGCGCGTACTCACCGACGGACTACGACGACCACTGATCGTCGTCGATCCCCGCACGCTGCGGCGGCGGGGGATACAAAACACACCCGCTGAAGCGCCTCCGGAGCGTGATGGCGAACTCGTCGGACGCGACGATCACCGACGAGTTCACGGACCGATACGGGTCAGTCGATCTGCGGGTCGTCGTCGAGGTTCTCGCGGGCGGCGTCGAGCAGGAGTTTCCGCTCGGCGCGGGCGACGACGCGGCGCACCTCGCCGACGGCGTCGATGTTCGAGGAGAGGGAGCTGATGCCTTTCTCGACGAGGAACTTCGCCATGTCGGGGTGGGAGCCGGACTGGCCGGTGATCGTCGTGTCCACGTCGCGTTCGTTACACGCCTCGATGACGTTCGCCATCGCCTCCAGGATGGTGGGGTGGAAGTCGTCGAAGCGGTCCGCGACGTTCGCGTTGTTGCGGTCCACCGCGAGCATGAACTGGACGATGTCGTTCGTCCCGAGGGCGACGAAGTCGATGCCCTCGTCGAGGATTTCGTCGATGGATCGGATGCTGGCCGGCGTCTCGATCATCGCGCCCCAGCGGCGCTTCTCGGGGTCGATGCCGACCTCTTCCATCAGTTCCCGCGCCCGACGCACGTCCTCGGCGTCGTTGGGGAGCGGGAACATGACCTCGACGTTGTCGTAGCCCATGTCGTGCAGGCGCTTGAACGCGCGGAGTTCGAGTTTGCACATCTCGGGCTCTTTCAGCGACCGGCGGATGCCGCGGTAGCCGAGCATCGGGTTGTGTTCGTGGGGTTCGTTCTCCCCACCTTCCAACTCGGCGAGTTCGTCCGTCGGCGCGTCGAGGGTCCGAGCGCGGACCGGCCGCGGGTAGAACGCGTCGGCCACCTTCCGGATCTCCTCGGAAATCTCCTTGACGAACGCCTCCTCGCCGTGGTCGGCGACGTACTTCTCGGGCGTCTTGCTCGTCGAGAGGAGGATGTGCTCCAGTCGGAGGAGACCGACGCCGTCGGCGCCGGTGTCGGCGGCGCGCTGGGCCGCGTCCGGGATGGAGACGTTCACTTTCACCTCGGTCGCCGTGGTCGGCGGGCCGCCGCTGCCGCCCTCGACCTCGCGGTCCCCCTCGGGTTCGGCGTCTTCGACCGTCTCGGTTTCGGGTTCGGCGACGACGACGGTGCCTTTCTGGCCGTCGAGCGTGATGCGCTGGCCGTCGGTCAGCACGTCGGTCGCGTCGCCACAGCCGACGATGGCCGGCACGCCGAGTTCGCGCGAGACGATGGCCGCGTGGGAGGTCATTCCACCTTCGTCGGTGAGGATGCCCGCCGAGCGCTTCATCGCGGGCACCATGTCCGGCGCCGTCATCTCGGTGACGATCACGTCACCCTCGTCGATCCGGTCGGCTTCCTCGATGTCCTCGATAATCTTGACGGGTCCTGTCGCGACCCCCGGACTCGATCCGTAGCCCGACGTCAGTTCCGTGCCCGGTTCCAACTCCTCGTCGACTGCCTCGGTCTCGTTTGCCGTCATTTAGATGTCGCCAATGCCCATCACTTCGTTCGTCAGTTCGATACTCTCCTCCGCGTCGGCTTCGCCCATCATCGCACGGATGGCGTCGACGTTCTCCGGAACCACGTCGCTCTCGCGGTGGATGGACTGGAAGAGGTGGAGCTGTTGGCCGTCCATGCTGATGGAGTCCTCGAAGATCTGGTTCTCGTAGAGGTTCATCCGGTCCCGGCCGCGGTCGAGGGCGAACTCCTGCAGTTCCCAGCCGGAGTCGATGCCCAGGTCGCCGTCGATAACGTGGATGCGCGACTGCGAGGCGAGCAGGTCGCGGACCTCCTCGGCGCTCGGCTCCGCGCCGAGTTCCACGTTGATGCCGTGGAAGTGGTGGCGCACCGTCGGCACCTTCATGCCCATCGTCGTGATCGGACCCATGTCCGGGATGACTTCGAGGGCGTCCGGGCCGTGGTGCGAGGGGAGCGTGACCGGGTCCGCGGAGATGACTGCGTGCTCGCCGCGACAGCGGACGAGCGTGATGCTCGCGCGCTCGACGCCGTACTCCTCGTGGAGCGGCGCGAACATCCGGTTCAGACCCGTCGTGTTACAGGAGACGATGCGGACGTAGTCCTTGTCCGTCGCTTCCGAGTAGTTGGCACGGGCGGTGAAGCTCGCCTCCGCCACGTCCGCGCCCTCGCCACCCTGGAACAGGGCGGGGGTGTCGTGCTCCTCGTAGATGGGGCGGTACTCCGCGCCCATGCCCGCCGGCGTCGCGTCCGCGACGATGTCGCTCGCGTCGATCAGGGCCTCGATGTCGCCCGCGACGTCCATGCCCACGTCTTCCCAGCGGTCTTCCCGCCCGTCGGGGACGTAGATGTCGTAGCCCCGGTCCGCGGCTGCGTCCGCCGTGTGGTTCGGACTGGCCTTGCCGATGCCCACCAACTCCATGTCGGGCATCGAATTCACTGCATCGGCAACGCGCTTACCGATGGTACCGTACCCATTAACGCCTACGCGGATCATACAGGCGGTTGATCTCTCCCTCATATAGAGTCGACGCACCGCGCATATTTTGCATGAACTTTCATATTTAAAGAGCGAGCGTACGGAGAGGGAGTGTCAGCCGTAGGCGACGCCCATGGTCAATCCGAAACAACAGGTCTCCAGTCGTGGCATTCGCATCCTCGGACTCTTCGTCCTCGTGTATCTCCTGATCGGGTCGTACATATACTTCTACATGGATCTCCCCGTACTCGCGTACGTCGCCTACGGCGTCGTCAGTTGGCTCGGCGGGATGGTGCTGTTCTACCGCCTCCACACCAACTACATGGCGAACCTCGAACCCTGATTCTCGTCCCCGCTACCTGCCCCGTCCGGTAGCCCCCGCGCCCGAATCCTTCAGTATCGTTCAGTTACTTCTCCGGCAGTATCATTCAGCATCGTTCATTTTAATAATGATCGATAATTACCTCGTTAAATATATTGGGGTCCAGCCATAATTTGCAATCAGACTAATGGCCGCTGCAGACCTGAACGAGTGGGGTTCCGAGACGGGTGGTACCGTAGACGACGCCCGGGTCGTACTCGGCGCCGTGATGGTGGCGACTATCGCCGTCGTCGCCGCCGCGATGTATCTGATCGGTCCGGCCGCCGGCGCCAAGGCCGCCGCCGCGATGACGCCGTTCGTGCTCGTGTCCGCCCTTCGCACGCCCCTCACCGACTGCTCGATTTACGGCGGCGGACTCCGTCGCTGACTCTCATACGGCTTGTTGTGAGTCAGTACCGGCGGTCAGCCGAGACGGCCCGACGAACCGCCGGTACACAGTTATAAAACCGTATCAGTCGAACCGCCCCGCTCCGCGACACTCGCCCCAGATTCGTCGCCCGACCGCGTTTCGCACCCGCTGGATCGGCTGGGTGATCCCCGCCGCCCGCGCCCGCCGGTAGAGCCGCCGGGTCAGCGTCACGTCCATCACCGCCGCGTACCGCTCCGGATACTCGCCTTTCAGCCGTCGCTCCAGCGCCGCGTCGAACGCCGTCCGCGGCACCTCCGGATGACACATCCGGAACGACGGCTCGAACCGACAGTGGCCGTCGGCCTCGGCCTCCATTCGCCACCCGAACTCGACGTCCTCGCGCCACTCCGAGAACGTCGATCGGAAGCCGCCGACATCGATCGCCGCCCCCCGCCGCACCGCGAGGTTACAGCCGACGTAGTGGCGGGGACCGAAGCTCCGACACCCGCCGTACACCGGCCCTTCGAGACAGACCAGATCGGGATCGGCCTCGAACGCCGCCAGCGCGGTCGCCAGCCAGTCGTCCGGCGGCCGCGTGTCGTCGTCCGTCAGCGCGACCACGTCGGCCGACGCCGCCTCGAGCCCCCGATTTCGTGCCGCCGACCGGTCGATTTCTCCGTCGTCGACCAGCACGATTTCGTAGGGGGCGTCCAGTTCCTGTCTCTCCAGACGGGTGATGGTCGGTTCGTGATCGTACGCCGGCACCGACGGGACGACGACCGATATCGCGGGCGTCGCCGCCCGCCGCACGTACTCGATCCCCATATCCGCGTTCGTAGAACCCGCGGCCGATAAGCGTACGCCCCGACCCAACCGATATTATCGAGTGGCGTGATACCGTAGAACATGGGAAGCTCCACGTTCGAGACGGCGTCGCTCACCCGACTCCACTGGCTTGGCATCGTCCTGGCGATTATCACGGGGGCGGTTCACCTCTACTTCGGGGTCCTCGCGCTGAACACCATGCAGGGGGTGAGCTTCGTCCTCGCCGGCATCGCCTTCTTCGTCGCCGTCTTCCTCTTTCTCCTCGATTTCCGCCGCCGACTCCTCTATCTCGTCGGAATTCCGTTCACGGGGATTCAGGTCGTCCTCTACTTCGTCCTGAACTGGCCGGACGTGCTCAACCCCGGCGGCATCGGCGACAAGGTGGTGCAGGTGACGCTGATCGCCGTCCTCGTCGTCCTCTACCGCCGGGAGTCGTAGGTTTCCCCACTCGTCACGACCAGAAGCGCGGTGACGACCCCGCCCCCGAGCGTCGGAATCCAGAAGGCGGCGGCGCGGTAGAGCAGCGCCGCGGCGGCGGCGACGGGCGTCTCCACGCCACCGACGGCGACGAGCAACCCCGTCAGGAGCGCCTCGGCGCTCGCCGTGCCGCCCGGCGTCGGCGACGCCCCCGCGAGTCGGGCGACGGGCACCACGACCAACACTCGCGCGAGCGAGACGGGGGCGTTGAGCACCGCGAGCGACAGCCACAGCGTCGTCGCCACCGCCAGATGCCCGGCGACACCGAGAGCGAGGACGATCGCGAGTCGCCGCCGCGAGTCGCCCACCCGCTCCAGCGCCGCGACGAATCCTCGACCACGCGCGACGACCGCATCCGGCGCCGGCGATTCGACGCCCGGTATCGGCCGACCGACGCGATACAGGACCCCGCCCAGCGCGCCGCCGATACGGTCGACGACCCGCTCACGCCGCCACCACGCGACGACGGCGACGACGCCCAACACCGCCGCGGCCACCGTCCCCGCTCCCACCGCGACGAGGAGGGCGTCGTCGACGGCTGCCGTCCCGACGAGGACGCCCACGCCGACGACGCCGAGAGCGACGACGGCGACGGCGTTCGCCGCGCCCACGCTCACGATAGCGGCGAACCCCCGCTCGAACGGCACGCCTTCGACGCGTGCGACGAGCGCCCCGCTCACCGGATCGCCGCCTGCCTGTCCGAACGGCGTGACGTTGTTCAGGAAACTCGACGCTGCGAACAGGCCAATCGACGCCGAGAGCGTCGTCGGCGCGTCGAGCCGTCGAAGGACGAGGTGGAGCGACCCGCCCCACAGCAGGATCGGAACCCACCCGAGACCGACGAGGACCGCGGCGTCCGTGGGTGTGAGTCGTCCGAGCGCGGCCGCGACGGCGTCGACACCGACGGTCCGCAGGTAGAGCACGAGGCCGCCGACGGCGACGACCGTCCACCCGACCGTGCGCCATCGGTGCCGTCCGCGGTCGGTCACGGCCGGTAGAGCACGTCGTACCCGTGGGCGACGTAGCTCAGACACCCCGCGTCGAGTTGGCGACGGCGGACGTCGAGCCAGTCGTCCGCGCCGTCGACCCGATCCGTCACCGCGTCCGCGACGAAATCCAGAATCGCCCCGAGGAAGTAGCGCTCGTCGGCCGGATAGGGCGGGTAGACCACCCAGTCCGACGCCCCGACCGCCAGCAGGTCGCCGTCACGCTCGCGGCACCGGTCGAGGAGGTGTCGCCCCGCGCGAGCGTCCCGGCCCGGTTCGGCGTCGATGGCGTCGTGATACGCGGCGACGACGGCGTCGTCCACCGGGTGGTCGGGCTGGAACACCGTCTCGCCGTCGAAGGTGATCGGCGCGTACACCAGCCCACCGGGTCGGAGCAGCGACGCGAAGGCGTCCAGCGCGTCGTCGAGAGGCACGAGGTCGAGAAACGCCTGCGCGACGACGAGGTCCACGGGGTCGTCGACCGTCGCCGCGAGCGCGTCACCTTGCTCGAACCGGACGCTCAGATCGTCGACCCGAAACCCCGCCTCGGTCCGCTCCCCGCCGCACTCGTCCGCCCGTCGCTCCCGTGCGAGTTCGATCACGTCGTCGTCGCGGTCGATTCCCCGGTACGTGCCGGCAGTGACGCCCCAGTCGAGCAGTCGGGGGACGGTGGCACCGGTGCCGGCGCCGGCCTCCACGATCAGCGGCGCCTCGGGGAGTTCGTCGAGCGTCCGGTCGCGCACCCGACGGTCGATGGCGCGGTCGTCGACGGTGCGTTTCGCCTCCAGATACCGCCCGTCGTAGGCCATCACAGCGGCCGTTCGTGACTCGCCCACGCGTCCTCGTCCTCCCACATGCGGACGGTCAGTTCCGTAGGCACGTCGGTCGGGATTCGCTCGACGAACCGGTCGCCGAACAGGCGGGCGAACCGCTCGACGCTCGGATTCTTCCCCTCGAACTCCGGCAGGTCGTTGAGCAGGGCGTCGCGATACCGGGCCTCCAACTCGTCCAGCGCGGCGTCGACGGCGTCGATGTCGACGAGGTAGCCGTACTCGTTCAGGTCGGGACCGGCGAGGCGGACGGCCACCTCGAAGTGGTGGCTGTGCACCTCGCCTTCGGGGCCGGGGTCGGGCACGGTGAGGAAGTGTTGCGCCACGAAATCCCGCGAGACCGAGAGCCGGTACATACCCGTTCGTGGCAGGCGACCGACTTATATCACTCGTACGTCAGCAACACCTGTAGCGCGTTCTCCGGTCCGCCGTCGAGCAGGCGGTACGCCTCGGACGCGTTCTCGAAGGCGATCCGGTGGGTCACGAGTTCCTCGGTCGCCACGTCGCGCAGGCGCTCCCACGCCACGTCCAGTCGCCGCTCCTTCGTCCATCGTCCCCGGAGGTCGGGTGCGAGCGTGCTCACCTGACTCGACGAGATGTCGATCCGGTTGCGGTGGAAGAAGCCGCCGAGGTCGGTCTCGGCGCGTTTCCGCCCGTACCACGACCCGACGACGACCCGACCGTCGTAGCCGACGGCGTCGATGGTGTCGTCGAGCGTCGACGGCCGTCCGGAGAGTTCGTACGCCAGATCGGCTCCCGGCGGGTCGCCACGCTTCCCGACCTGCGCCGCTTCGGCGGGCGTCAGCGTCTCGTCGGCACCCAACGTCGCCGCCATCTCCCGCCGGTGGGCGACGGGTTCGACGACCGTCAGCCGTTCCAGCGGAAAGGCGGCGAGGACGCTCGTCGTCACGAGACCGACCATCCCCGCGCCGAAGACGACGACTCGCTCGCCCACCCGCGGCCGACCGTCCATGACGAGCGTCGTCGCCGTCTCTGCGGTGGGGAGCAGCGCCGCCGTCGACGGCGACAGATCCTCCGGGACGGGGACGAGTTCGGTCGGCTCGGCGGTGAAGTGGCTCTCGTGGGGGTTGAACGCGAAGACCGTCCGCCCGTGCCACGCGTCGTCGACCGCCGCACCCACTGCCACCACGTCGCCCACCGTCGCGTAGCCGTACTTGAGCGGATAGGTGAGGTCGCCGTCGAGGGCGTCGATAGTCTCGTCGGCCGCGAGGCCGCGGGGCATCTCGCCGCGGTAGATCAGGAGTTCGGTGCCCGAACTCACCGCCGAGACGCGCGCCTCGACGAGCACCTCGTCCGGCGCAGGGTCGGGAACCGCCTCCCCTTCGACTCTGACGGTCCGCGGCCCTGCGAAGTAGAGTGATCGGCCGCTCGCCGGTGGATCGACCCCAGATCGCCCGCCCTCGACGCTTCCTGTCACGCCCGCTCTAGCGGCGCCGGTCACTTCATACTGCCGCCTGATACCAATCCACATTATCTGCGGCCGGTGACGGCCAGATAGTCCCGCGCGAACACCGCGAGCGACGGGGCGACGACGACGAGCGCGAGCGGGTGGACGACCGACACGGGGAGGACGGGAGCCAGCGCGACGGTGATGAAGCCCATCTGGAGGGCGGCCAGCGGCCGTCGCACTCGACTCTCGGGCAGGTCGCTCACCGGCTGTCCCCGGCGCTTCCGCCAGCCGATCCCGGCGCGGTAGACGTACCGCGCCGCCGAGAGCGAGAGATACGCGACCGGGAGCCGCCCCCACGCGACGCCGACCAGCGGCGCGACCAGAAAGCCCAGCGTGTCGAACGCGAGGTCGAGTTTCGCGCCGAGGTCGGTCGTTCGCCCCCTCCGCCGCGCGAGGCGCCCGTCGACGAGATCGAGGACGATGCCCGTCCCGTAACAGACTGCTGGCGCCCACCGCACCGCAGGGGCGGGCGGAACGAGCAGGAAGCCCGCCGCCGCGGCGTACAACCCCCCGCGGACCAGCGTGACGAGGTTCGGGAGGGCGAGCGCGGCCGTCCCGTCGTCGAGGTGGTACGCGAGGTAGCCGACTTCGTACGCCAGCACGACGCCGGCGACCAGCACCCAGCGGTTCGCCGCGGTGTGGTCGACCGCTCCGGCGACGAGCATCCACCCGCCGACGGCGACGCTGGCCGCGACGACGCCGACTGTCCCCGTCGCGGCCACCCACCGCCGTTCGTAGACGTACTCCCTCATCGCTCGAACTCCGGATCTTCGAGCGCCGCCAGCCGCTCGCGCCCCTCGTCCGGGAGACGATGACTGGCGGCCGCGAGGTTCTCGACGACGTGGTCGGGATCGGTGCTCGACGGGATGGGGACCACCCCGCGCTCGACGTGCCACGCGAGGACCGCCGCCGCGGGTGAGACGCCCATCTCGTCCGCTGTCTCGCGGACGGCGGGGTCGTCGAGGAGCCCCGGCGCCGACAGCGGCGAGTGGGCGACGACCCGGATTCCCCGTTCGTGGCACCACGAGACGAGGTCACGTTGGGGGCGATACGGGTGACACTCCACCTGCACTACCGCCGGGGGCACGCGCGCCTCGTCGACGAGGGCCGCGAGCGTCGCCCGGTCGACGTTGCAGACCCCGAGCGACGCCGTGAGGCCGCGGTCGTAGAGCGCTTCCATCCGTCGCCACGTCGCCGCCAGACTCACGTCCGCGGTCGCTCGCTCGCCGTCGGCGTCCTCGGGGAATGTCAGCGCCTCCTGCTTCTCGACTGGCAACTCCGCGAGGCGACGCAGCGGCCCCGTGTACGCCCACGCGTCCGGCCAGTGGAGCAGGTAGCAGTCGAGGGCGTCGACGCCGAGGTCCGCTAGCGTCGTCTCGCAGGCCTCCGCGACGTGGGCGTGGTTCGTGTTCCACACCTTGCTCGCGAGCAAGAGCGATTCACGGTCGGGGCTCCCCGGCGCGGCCAGAATCTCCCCGAGCCGCGCTTCGTTGCCGTACAGTTCCGCGGAGTCGAGGAAACGGTAGCCGGCGTCGAGCGCCCGTTCGATGGAGTCGCGGCGGTCGACGTACTCCCCGTCGCGGTAGCGCGAACAGCCGAACCCGACTGGCGGGAGGCGGAGCGCGGCGTCGGGTGGGCCGACGAATCGGCCGTCACCCTCGTCCGTGCCACCTCGGCCCCACACCGCCAGCCGCCGGTCGGGGCGGCGGACGCCGTGGCCGTCGACGGGGACGGCCATTCCTCGTTCTGCGGCCCGCTCCACCGCGTTACAGACGGCGACGACGTGGGCAGCGCGACGGGCGGTGTCCCGCGCCGGACGCCCCCGCCGGACACTCGCGGCCAGCCGTTCCGGCCCGGCGAGGTAGGGCGTCCGGCGCGAAGGATGCTGGAGGGGCATCGGCGTGTACGCCCGCCCCTGCCGCCCGAAGGCGACGCGGTGGCCCGGTTCGCCGCCGAGGTCGCCAGCGTCGTCGAGGTACAGCGAGCCGTCGTCGCCGTGACACTCGAGGCTCGTGAACTCCCGGCTCCGGTGGGGAGCGTAGAAACTCGCCGTCAGGCGAACTAGCGGTCCCGACGCGAAATCGAGCGTCGTCTCGACGTGACTCGGCCGCTCCGGTCGGCGTGCCTCGCGATCCGGCCACGGGGTCGCGGCGTCGGCCGTCCGCACCCGCTCGACGGGACCGAACCACGCCACGAGGAGGGAGAGCGGATAGACCGCGCCGTCGTACAGCGGCCCGACCCGGAGGAACGAGTCGGGAGCGTCGTGCCACTCGGTCACCCGGCCGACGTGGGCGTGGGTGTAGGCCAGTCGGACGGTCCCGAGGCGGCCGTCGGCGAGCGCCGTTCGGGCGTGTCGCTGGGCCTCGCATCGGTGGTTGATGGGCGCACAGCCGAGCGCGAGGCCGCGGCGCTCCGCGAGGGCGACGAGGTCTCGCGCCACGTCCACGTCGAGCGCCAGCGGTTTCTCGCTCCAGACGTGGCGGTCCGCCCGCAGGGCGCGTTCGGTCACGTCGGCGTGCGCCTCGTGGCTCGTGAGATTCAGGATCAGCGGCGCGTCTTCGGCGTCCAGCAGGGCGTCGATATCGGCGTACGTCGTCGCGTCGAGGTCGGCCGCGAGCGTCGCCGCGCGCTCGGCGTCCCGGTCACAGACGGCCGTCACCGAAAGCGGGGCAGCGTCGAGGCCCCGTGCGTACTTCCGGGCGACCGCCCCACACCCCACGAACGCACACTCCATACCCCTCGGCGGGGTGCGGTCGTGAAAAGTCCCGGGGGCGTGATATAATAGGGGGCGTCCCCGACCCACCCGCATGGCGCGGGTGGCGGTCCTCCACAACACGCTCGACGGGCGCGGCGGGGCCGACGCCGTCTGCCTCCACGTCTGCGAGGCGCTGCAGGACCGCCACGACGTGACCCTGTTCACCCTCTCGCGGTCGTCGCTTTCCGATCTCAACGCCCTGTTCGACACGGCGGCACAGGTCCCCGTCCACCGGCCGTCGGGCACCCGCCTCGTCTGCCGGGCGTTCGACGCCCTGCCCGACCGGTTCGGGCCGCAGTTGGCGGCGCGGAGCGTCCTCCTCCGGCGGCTGTTCGCCCCCCACGCCGCCGATTTCGACGCCGCCGTCAGCACCGCCAACGAGTTCGACTTGCCCCTCCCCTCCCTGCAGTATATCCACTTCCCGCAGTTCAACTGCCGATACACGACGGCCGGAGAGACGCCCCAACTCGACCCGCTGTGGAGTCGGTTGGCCGGCGTGGGCGACCGGGTACTCCCCGACGACGCTCGCCTCTACGCCAACTCCGCGTGGACGGCCGACGCGGTGGCGGACATCTACGGCCGGCGGCCGGCGGTGTGTCACCCGCCGGTCGACCTCGTGCCGAACCCGCGGCCGTGGGCGGAGCGGGAGGCGGGTGTCGTCGTCCTCGGCCGCCTCGCTCCCGACAAGCGACCGCTCCGGGCGATTCGAATCGTCGACGGCATCCGCGCTCGGGGCCACGACCTGCATCTCCACCTCGTCGGGTCGTCGTCGTCCATCTACACCGACTACGCCCGGCGGGTCGCGGCTGCGGCGGCCGAGCGGTCGTACGTCCACCTCCACCGCGACGCCGCTCGCGAACGGGTCGAGACATTGCTCGCCACGCACCGCTACGGGCTGAACTGCAAGCCCGAGGAACATTTCGGCATGGCGGTCGCGGAGTACGTCGCGGCGGGGATGGTCGCGTTCGCGCCCGACGCGGGCGGGCAGCGCGAGGTGCTGGACTGGCGGGCGGATCGGCTGTTCACCACCACCGCCGACGCCGTCGCGACGATCAGCGCGGCCATCGACGGGGACGACCGCCCGGCGCTCCCCCGGGACCGGTACGCGAGCGAGCGGTTCCACGCCGCGATCCGGGACGGCGTCGATGCGATGCTCGACGGGTAAGCGGTCGGGGTGCGATCAGCCGGCGTCGCGGGGACCGTTGGACGGAACGACGAAAGAGAGGACGGTCAGTCCTGCGTCGCGCCGTCGCGGCTCTCGCTCAGATGCTCCCAGATTTCCGTGCAGCCGGCACCGGCTTCGACGTCGGAGAGGTGGTTTCGCGTGTCATCTTCGGCGTCTGCCTCGGCGTCCGACGGCTGCTTCAGAACTTCGCTGTTCTCGGTCATCGAATATCTGTAGACAGTACGGCCGTATAAGGCCGTTTTCGGCCGTAATCGCTACCCGTTCTCCCGTATGGAGGCGGGCCTTTCCGGTATCCGTGACGGCCGAGTTTCGGGAGCGATCCGCTCCCGTCCCGCGATCCCCTCGCCGTTCACCCCGAAATCGCCGTCCGAGGACCGGCAATCGTGACGGCCGGCGACGGGCTTACCGCCGTCGGGGGTCAAGGCCCGTCCATGACGACTTCGGTTCACCAGCTCGACGACGGGGCGTGGGTCAGCGTCAACGACTCCCGTGAGGTGAACGTCAGCGACCTCTGGCGGCTCGCTCGCCACGATTTCTGTTCCTGTCGGCTCGCGGATTTCCTGGCGGAGGGGTTCGTGGAAGTCGCGCCCGACGGGGCCGACGTGGAAGCGCGCGTCGCCGGCCAGTGCATCCAGTGTGGCACGAGCGGCGTCACCGACTGGCTGACGCTCGGCCGCGTCGACCCCGAGACCGGCACGTTCCGCCCCGTCGTCCCCGAGAGCGTCCACGTACCGGGGCGACGCTACCGGCTGGCAACGCCCTAGGACGGCGGTCCACATACCGGCAAATGTTGTCGGGTCCCCGGAGAGCCGGGGAAGGTTGACGACGTGCCCGACCGTATATGTTCGGGCCTATTCTAGCGATTTATGCCGTCTAAGGTCGAGAGCTGGAAAGACGAAACCTACGGGATGGAGGTACGCGACCACCTCCTCCGATTTGCGGAGGAAGGGTGGGACGCCATCCCGGAGGACGAACACGACGCGTGGTTCGAGCGGTTCAAGTGGTGGGGCCTGTACCACCAGCGGAAAGGACAGGAGAGCTACTTCATGATGCGCATCGGGACGCCGATGGGCCGGATGACGCCGGAACAGCTCCGGACCGTCGGAGAGGTGGCCAAGGAGTACGCCACCGGTCCCGTCGAGAACCCCGAGTTCGGCGACGCCTACGCCGACTTCACCACCCGCCAGTCGATCCAGCTCCACTGGATCAAAGTCGAGGATATCGCGGACATCTGGGACGAACTCGAATCCGTCGGTCTCTCTACGATTCAGGCCTGTGGTGACTCGTGGCGCAACATCGTCGGCTCCCCCGTCGCCGGCCGCGACGCCGACGAACTCATCAACGTCTGGCCGGTCGTGCAGGAACTCCACGAGACGTTCAAGGGCAACGACCTCTACTCTAACCTGCCCCGGAAGTGGAAGGTGGCGATGACCGGCGACCGCCGCGGCTCCGGTCAGGGCGACATCAACGACCTCGCCTTCGAACCCGCAGTGAAAGAGATCGATGGCGAAGAGGTCGCCGGCTTCAACGTGAACGTCGGCGGCGGCCTGGCCCGCAAGGAACCCCGCTTCGCCCGCGACATCGACGTGTTCTGCCGCCCCGAGAACGCCACGGACGTGGCCGCCGGGCTCTCCGCACTCTTCCGCGACTACGGCGACCGCGAGGACCGCTTCAACGCTCGCATCAAGTTCCTCGTCGACGAGTGGGGCCCCGAAAAAGTTCGGTCGGTCCTGCAGGAGGAGTACGTCGACTACGAACTCCCGACCGCTGGCGAGGACCTGCGCGACGAGTACGACTACAACGCCGGCCGCGCGGACGCCGCCGGCGACTACATCGGCGTCCACGACCAGAACGACGGCCAGAACTTCGTCGGCCTCTCCGTCCTGGTCGGCCGCATGGGTGCGGACGACGTGATCGACCTCGCCGACCTCGCCGAGGACTACGGCTCCGAGATGATCGGGCTGACCCAGCGTCAGAACGTCATCGTCGGCGACATCGCCGACGAGGACCTCGACGACTTCCTCGCCGAGGATCTGCTCGAGGAACACTCGCCGGACCCGCACCCGTTCATGCGTGGCTCCATCGCCTGTACGGGCACCGAGTACTGCTCGCTCTCCATCGTCGAGACGAAGAATCGGATGGTGCGGTACGGGCGCTGGCTCCGCGACAACGTGCCCGTCCCCGAGGGGGTCGAGGACTTCCACATCCACCTCTCCGGCTGTACCGCGTCCTGTGCCCAGCCACAGATCGCCGACATCAGCCTGCGCGGCATGAAGACGCGCAAGGACGGCGACGCGGTCGAGGCGTTCGACGTGGGCCTCGGCGGCGGCCTCGGCGAGAACCCGCAGTTCGCCGACTGGGTGAAGATGCGCGTCCCCGCCGACGAGGTGCCGGGCTACATCGCCAATCTCCTCGAAACGTACGAGGAAGAGCGTGCGGGCCCCGAGGAGTCCTTCCGTGACTTCGTCGCCGACCGCGACGAGGACGAACTCGCCGCTCTCGCGGAGGCCGAGGAGACGAGTTACGAGGATCCGTACCTCGGCAACACGAAGATGACGTGGTACCCCTACGCCGAGGACACGGCGATGGACGCCTCGCCCGCGCCGACGAACGGGCAGGGCGAACCGCTCCCCTCCGACGACTGACCATGGCCGACCGCGTGATGAAGGTCAACGCCTTCACGACGTTCGATCTGCTCGACGCCAGCGTCGAGGGCCACGGCTTCGAGGAGGAGGCGTTCGCGACGCTGAACGTGCGGACGGCCCGGGAGGCGCCCGAAGAGATCACGCTCGAACTCGAACTCGACAACACCGAGTTGGAGTCGGTTCCGCCCCACGCCGACCGCGTGACGCTCTCGGCCGCGGAGGCGCGCACGCTCGCGACCGAACTACAGAAGGCCGCGGAGCGGATCGAGAGGAACGAATGACCATGAGCACGACCGGCACGGTCTATCTCGTCGGTGCCGGCCCGGGCGACCCCGACCTCCTGACGGTGAAGGCCCGGCGCCTGCTCGATTCGACCGACGTCGTCCTCCACGACTCGCTCGTGGGCGACGCCGTCGTCGACTCCATCCCCGAGAGCGTCCGCGTCGAGAACGTCGGCAAGCGTGCCGACGGCGAACGCACGCCGCAGGCGGAGATCAACGAGCGACTGGTGCAGGAGGCCCGAACGGGCCACGAGGTCGTCCGCCTGAAGGGCGGCGACCCGACCATCTTCGCCCGCGGGGGCGAGGAGGCCGAACACCTCGCCCGCCACGGCATCTCCTTCGACATCGTTCCCGGCATCACCAGCGCCGTCGCCGGGGCGAGCGTCGCCGGCATTCCCCCGACCCACCGCGACCACGCCTCCAGCCTCGCCGTCGTGACGGGACACGAAGACCCGACGAAGGAAGACAGCGCCCTCGACTGGGACGCGCTGTCCAGCCTCGTCACCGCCGGCGGGACGCTGGTGATCCTGATGGGCGTGGGCCGGCTTCCCGACAACACGGCCGCGCTCCGGGCGGCGGGCGTCGCTCCCGACACGCCCGTCGCGATGGTCGAACGCGCCACCCTCCCCGACGAACGGGTCGTCACGGGAACGCTTTCCACCATCGTCGACCGCGCCGACGAGGCGGGGATCGAACCCCCGGCCGTCACCGTCGTCGGCGACGTGGTCGGCGTTCGCGAGACGGTCGCCCACTGTCTCGGGGGGTCGGATGCGCTGGCCGACGCACCGATTCTCGCCAGCGCCGAGGGCGTCGTGGGGGTGACCGACAGTGACTGACGACTGGCCGCTCAAGCGCCTCATGACCGACGTCGTCGGCTCGGGCACGAAATCCGCCGACGACATGACCCGCGCGCAGGCCGGCGAAGCCATGCGCCGCATCTTCGACGGCGACCCCGATCCCACTACGCTGGGTGCCTTCTGGCTCGCCAACCGCTGGAAACGTAACACGCCCGAGGAACTCGCGGCCTTCACCGACGAGATGTGCGAGCGGGTGGAGTACGCGACGCCCGACGCCGACCCCGTCGACTGCGGCGCCAACTACGACGGCAAGGGCCGGACCGCCATCCTCGGCGTCGCCGCGGGCGTCGTCGCCGCCGGCGCCGGGACCCCGGTGGTCGCCCACTCCGGCGACCGCGTGCCCACGCAGAAACAGGACGCGTACAAGCACGTCCTCGACGAACTCGGCGTGGCGACCGAACTCACCCCGCAGGACTCCGCGGACATGGTCGACGAGACGGGCTTCGGCTTCTACTACCAGCCCGCCTTCAACCCCGCCGTCGCCGACCTGTTCGACCGCCGCGACCAGATGGGCGTGCGCACGTTCGTCAACACCGTCGAGACGCTCGCCAACCCCGCCGGCGCGAGCGTCCACCTCGGCTCCTTCTACCATCTCGCCTTCGCGAAGAAGGTGGTCGACACGTTCCAGCACAGCGAGTTCCACGACCTCGACCGCGTCATCATGTTTCAGGGGATGGAGGGCTACGACGACATCCGCCCCGGATACACGAAGGTGGCCGACTGGGCCGCCGACGGCGACTTCGACGACTACGAGATCGAGACCGCCAACTACGGCATGGACTTCGACGAGGAAGATCTGCAGGTCGACGACGTGGCCGCCGACAGCGCCCGCCTCACCGAGGACGTGGTCGCCGGCGACCGCACCGACCACTGGTACGACGCCGTCGCCCTCAACGCCGCGTTCCGCATCTACGCCGGCGGCGACGCCGACTCGCTAGATGCCGGTCTCGACGCCGCGCGCGCCGCCATCGACGACGGGTCGGCCGCCGCGGTACTCGACGATCTGCGGGCGTTCTGAGGGCTTTTCCCTCCGCACCACGACTGCCTCCACATGACCGACGACGACGTGATCCGCCCGAGCGACGTGGGCGACTCCGACGCGCCGCCCGTGGCCGAGAAGCCGTACAAGATCATCTTCGAGGCGAACAAATGTATCGGGACGGGGAAGTGTGCCGAAGTCTCTGCGAACTGGGATCTCGACCTCGAAACCGGACTGGCGCGCCCGAAGACGTACTACGTCGACGAGGCGGATCTGGACCACAACGTTCGCGCCGCGGCGGTCTGCCCGGCGAAGAAAGGGCGCGGCGTCATCCACGTCGTCGACCGCCGGACCGACGAGGAACTCGCGCCCGACCCCGACGGCGACGGGAGTCTGAGCGTCGACTGGTAGGCTACTCGTCCCCGCCGTCGAGGACTTCCTCGACCGTTCGCGCCGCGGCTTTGCGAACACGGTCCGCGTCCCCGCTTCCCTTGGCGGCCGACCACACCACCCGATCCGCCGCCGCGGCGCGAATGGCCTCCCGCCGCCGCTCCGGATCGACGCCCCGCTCCTTCAGCTCTCCCCGCAGGTCGCCGACGACGGTTGCCACCACTCCCGCGCCGTCGACGACCGACTCCAGTTCGCGGCGCAGGTGTCGACTCACTGCCGGACTCGTGCCGCTCGTCGTGACGGCGACGGTCACGGGACCGTCGTCGACGGTCGCGGGGACGACGACGCTTCCCGACTCCCGTTCCCCGCTGCGGTCCGCGCGATTGACGAGGATACCCCGCTCCCGTGCCACCGACGCGACGGCGGCGTTGAGCGCGTCGTCGTCGGTGGCGGCGACGACGAGGGCGGGGGCGGCGGCGTCGAGCCACGCGCCCACGTCGTCGGGGTCGGGCGCGGCGCGGACGAACTCGCTCGCGCCGAAATCGGCGTCCGCGAAGTCGGGGCTGACGACGACGACGCGGGCCTCGCGGGCGAAGCGCCGTGCCTTCCGCGCGCCGACGGCGCCGCCACCGAACACCAGCACCACCTCGCCGTCGAAGTCGTGGACGAGCGGGATCACACGCGTTCCTCGTGGGCGGGGGTGAAAAGCCGTCGGGCGGGGTCCGAATTGTTTAGTTCTCGCCGCCGTATCCCGATCCATGCTCGGACGGGTGCTCGGGTGGCTCGGGATCGGGGGTGACGACGCGGACGGGTCGGACGACTCCGGCGACCTGGAGTGGACCGATCCCGACATCGAGTACGGTGGCGACGGCCCGACCCGCCGGTACACGTGCCCCGAGTGCGACGCGACTATCGAGGGTGTCGGTCCCGACGAACAGGTGACGTGTCCCGACTGTCACACGGCGTTTAAGGGTGTTCTCGTTCCCGACTGCGCGGTCTGCCCGGACTGTGGGTCGCGGATCGACGACTTCGAGTTCTACCCGGAGACGCGCCGCGACACCGAGTTCGCCGCGTGTTCGTGTGGGTATCGGTGGGAGAGCGACCCGCGCTAATCTTCGCCTTCGATCAGGCTGGTCTCGTCGCCCTCGGCGTGATGGAGCGTCACGTCGTGGCGGGTGTGGCGGGCGTGGGTACGCGCCCAGCGCCGGGCGGCGTCTTCCGAGAGTCGTTCGACGCCGTCCGGACACTGCCGACACGTCGCCCGCCACGTCGACACGCCGTCCGGATAGTGGCCGGTGTGGCGTTCGTGATCCAGCGCGAACTGTTCGACTGCCCGGTTGCCCGCCATCAGTTCGTCGAGTTCGTACGACAGTGTCCACTGCCGGCCACACCGCTCACAGGAGACGGTCGGGTCGTTCTCTGACACGCGCCCGGCTACGGTCGGGACGCTCTTGAACGTGCCACATCGATACGGATCGGTGTCACGGACAACTCTCCGCAGAAAGGGGGAGGGATCGTGGCAGGGGGGGACGCCACGATCCACAATCGGCGATCAGTTGTCCACCGGCACGACGAGAGATCGACGTGTGGGGTGCCTCCACTGACCGGCGGACAGGATACTACTGGAATCCGATTGTGGTAATCTTTTTCATTCCACCTCGCCGCCAAATCGCATCCGGAAGGAGGGGCGGCGAGACGCCGATAATCGGGGGACTGCGTTAGAACAGCCCGCTGATATTACCCTCCGCGTCCACGTCCATTCCCTCCGCCGCGGGTTCGGCGGGGAGGCCGGGCATCGTGAGCACGTCGCCGGTCAGGACGACGACGAAGCCAGCGCCAGCGTCCGGGTAGCACTCCCGCACTGTGAGCGTCCAGTCGTCTTTCGGCGCACCCTTCCGCGTCGGATCGTCGGTCGTCGAGTGTTGCGTCTTCGAGAGGCAGACCGGCATGTCGCCGTAGCCCTGTTCTTCGAGTCGCTCCAGATCGTCCTGTGCGCTCTCGGTGAAGTGAGCGCCCTCGGCGCCGTACACCTCGGTCGCGACCGTCCGGATCTTCTCTTCGAGGCTCGCGTCCAGATCGTACAGCGGTTCGAATGCGCCCTCGTCGCTGTCGGCCAGATCCTTCGCCGTCTCGGCGAGTTCCGCGGCGCCTTCGCCGCCCTTGTCGAACGCCTCGCTGACGACGACCGGGTAGCCCTGTTCCTCGCAGTGGTCGATGATGGCCTGAATCTCCTCGTCCGTGTCCGTCGGGAAGCGGTTGATGGCGACGACGAAGGGGACGCCGAACTTCTCGATGATGCCGGCGTGGTGGTCGAGGTTCACCATGCCGTCGCTCACCGCCTCGGGGTTCGGTTCGTCGAGTTCGTCGTAGTCGACCGGCCACATCTCCAGTCCGTGGTATTTCATCGACCGGACGGCAGTCGTGAGCACGACGGCGTCGGGCGAGACGCCCCGCCGCGAGACGATGTCGCCGAACTTCTCGAAGCCGAGGTCGGCGGCGAAGCCCGCTTCGGTCACGAGGTAGTCACCCAGCGCGAGGCCGAGTTTGTCCGCCACCAGGGAGTTGGTGCCGTGGGCGATGTTGGCGAAGGGACCGCCGTGGACGAAGGCGGGGGAGCCCTCGATGGTCTGGACGAGGTTGGGCCGCAGGGCGTCTTTCAGGAGCATCGCCATCGCACCCTCGATGCCCAGATCGGCGACGGTGACGGGGTCGCCCGTCGAGTCGTACGCGACGATCATCCGCGCGAGGCGCTCTTTCAGGTCGGCGAGCGAGTCCGCGAGACAGAGCACCGCCATCACCTCGGAGGCGGCCGTGATCTGGAAGCCGTCCTCGCGGGGCGGGCCGTTGGTCTCGCCGCCGAGGCCGACGACCACCTCGCGGAGCGCGCGGTCGTTCATGTCGAGCGCGCGCTGCCAGCTCACCTGATCCACGTCCACGTCGAGGTCGTTTCCGTAGTGGACCTTGGTGTCGAGCGTCGCGGAGACGAGGTTGTGCGCCGTCGTCAGCGCGTGGAGGTCACCCGTGAAGTGGAGGTTGATGTCCTCCATCGGGAGGACCTGCGAGTGACCGCCGCCCGCGGCGCCACCCTTGATGCCGAACACCGGCCCAAGCGAGGGTTCACGGACCGCGACGATGCCTTTCTCGCCGAGGTGGTTCAGGCCCTGCCCGAGGCCGACCGTCGTCACCGTCTTGCCCGCGCCCTTCGGCGTCGCGGTCGTCCCCGTGACGAGGATGAGTTTCCCCTCGTCGGCGTCGGAGAGCGTCCGCTGAATCGCGTCCTGTTCGATCTTCGCGATGCCCTTGCCTTGGGGGTCGAGATCCTCGACGGAGAGACCGATGTCGGCCGCCACGTCGTCGATGGGACGTGTCTCGGCCGCTCGTGCGATCTCCATGTCCGTCGGTACTTCCTCGCCGTCGGATTCGTCCGAAGTCATCCGGTAGAGATACAAGACCGCCTCATATGTAAGCCGCGACCCGGGCGATTTTCACATCATTTTTTGACAACAGGTGCCGTTCTCTCCCCCCGTTGCCTCGTCCGTCGCGACGGTGTCCCGTAGTTGCGGTCTCCCGCGGCGTGCTCACTTCTCCACGTCGAGCAACGCGACGCGCTCCGCCACCAGATCGGCCAGATCACCGTCGACGGCCGCGAGTTCCGCCTCGGTGATATCGAAGAACGACCGCACCCGTTCGGCGTCGGTCGTCTCCAGTGTCTCCCCGGGGTCGAGTAACTCGGTGACGGCTTCCGCGGCCGCCTGTTCCGCGGAGCCGTCGCCGTCGGCGTCGCTCACGAGTACCACCACCGGCGTCTTCCCCTCGCTCACCCCCATCGCCAGCGCGTCGTCGATCTGCCGGCGCCCGGCCGCGTAGAGCAGGATCTCGACGCCGCGCTCGCGTGCGACGTTCTCGCCGCGGGCGATGGCCCGATCCGCGAGTTCGACCGCGCGTTCGAGGTGGGTCCGCCCGACGACGTAGCGCGCGTCGAACGCCTGGACCGTGACGCCGTGGTCGGCCGCGACGGCGTTCAGGTCGTCGAGGAAGGCGTCCAGATCGTCGATTTCGGCGTCACCCTCGATCAGTCTCACTCGAAATCACCCAGGCTAGCCTGTCCGCCGGCGGTGTCGCGGGATCGGTCGTCGGTCGTCGTGTCGTCCCCGTCGGCGCCGGCGTCGGCGTCCGCCTCGGCGCGCACGTCGTCCATCGAGGGATCGCGTCGCCCGGCGTTCTCCAAGATGCGCTCGGCCGTCCGCTCGCGCCCCCGAAGCGCACCGAGAATGACTGCTTTGTCCGCCTCTCGCAGGTCGGCCCGAGATTCGACACCCGCTTCGTACAGGCGGCGGGCACGCTTGCGGCCCACGTTGCGCACGCCCGCCAGATCCAGCAGTTCCTCGCGGACGCCGTACTGGACGCGCTTTTTCGCCTCCCGGACTGCGACCACGCAGTCGAGTTCGAGGTCGGTCGCCAGTCGCTCCGCGGCACCGAGCAACCACTCCGCAGTGTCGACTTTCCCCCGGATGTCGCCGGGACCGACGCCGTAGCGGTCGGTGAGGCGGTCCTCGTCGACCTCCCGCGTCCAGTCTTCCAGCAACTTCGCCGTCTTCAGCGCCGACAGCCACTCCTCGAAGCGCACGTCCTCGAACTCCGAGGGGACGCGGCCCAGAAATTCCGCCTCGCGCTCGTAACAGAGTTCGGTGTACGTCTCCCGGTCCCCCGACTTCAGGTAGAGTTCGTACATGTCCGGCGTGCGGCAGACGAGGTGGTACAGGCCGAGCGGCGTGGGGTCCTCGGCCTCGCGCAGGCCGTCGACGATTTCGGCGGCGCTCATCGGATCGAGATAGAGCCGGGAGACGGTGTGGCCGAGACCGGTCGCCGTAATCTCGTCGCCCTCGCGGTCCACGAAGTCGTTGGCGACGAGGTAGTCGAGCGTCGAGTCGACGACCGACTCCAGGCGCGTGGTGTCGTTCGCCTGCGTGGCGTAGAGCGTCCGGTCGAGGAAGTCGAGGAGGCCGTCGCGGGTGCGAGCGAACCCGGACGAAATCGTCGCCAGCAGGTGGGTCCGCATCGCCGGCTCCCGGGCGAGTTTCGACTGCACCGGCTCCGGGTCGGCGTGGACGTACCGCTCGAACAACTCGTCCATGGTGTCGTGGTCGTTCGCCAGCAACACCGCCTCGCCGTACGGGTCGAGTCCCGGTCGCCCCGCGCGGCCGAACATCTGGTGGACCTCCAGCACGTCGAGGGGTTTCATGCCGCCGAACTCGCCGTCGTAGCGCCGCCAGTCGCGGACGATCACTCGCCGGCTGGGGGTGTTGACGCCGGCGGCGAGCGTGGGGGTGGCACTGATCACCTTCAGCAACCGGTCGCGGAAGGCGTCCTCGACGAGCGACCGGTGTTCGGCGGCGAGGCCGGCGTGGTGGAAGGCGGCGCCTTTGGCCACCACCGCCGCTAGGTCGTCGCTCGTCTCGGTGTCGGAGACGCCCTCGATGTCGTCGGCGAGGGCGGCCAACTCGGTGCGTTCCTCGTCGGTGAGGTGATCGGCGGTCACGTCCGCCAGCCGTCGCGCCGCCGCCTCCGCGTTCCGCCGGGAGTTGACGAAGACGAGCGACGACCCGTCCTCGTCCAGCGTGTCGTCGACGAGCGCCGCCGTCGGGCGTTCGCCCCGACCGACGGGCACCTCACGCTGGCTGTCGTCGTCGAACGTGATCGCGCCGCCGTAGTGGACGCCGGTCCGCAGGTCGACCGGCCGCCAGTCCGACTTCACCAGCGCGGCGTCCAGCCAGTCGGCCACCTCGTCGGCGTTGTCGACGGTGGCCGAGAGCGCGATCACCTGCAGGTCGGGGTTGATGCGCCGGAGTTTCGCGAGCGTCACCTCCAGCGTCGGGCCGCGGTTCGGGTCGTCGACGAGGTGGACCTCGTCCGCGACGACGCAAGTGAGGTCGTCGATCCACGGGGCGCCGTTGCGCACCAGCGAGTCCACCTTCTCGCTCGTGGCGACGACGATGTCGCGGGAGGCCAACCACTCCTCGCTCGACTCGTAGTTACCCGTGGAGATGCCCACGTCCACGTCGAAGTCGGCCCAGCGTTCGAATTCGGCTTTCTTCTCGCTCGCGAGGGCGCGGAGGGGGACGACGTAGAGGGCTTTGCCGCCGCGTTCGACGCTCGACAGCATGGCGAGTTCCGCGATCAGGGTCTTGCCACTGGCGGTGGGGACGCTGGCGACGAGGCTCTCGCCCTCGGTGATGCCGGCGTCGACCGCCTCGGCCTGTGGCGGGTAGAGCGCCTCGATCCCCGACTCGCGGAGGAACTCGGGGACGCCCGGCGGGAGGCCGGGAATGTCCGCAGGGTTCATCTATTCCGCCTTGGCGCGTCCCTGCGTTTAACTTGTCGGGTCGGACTCGCGACACCGGCGGAAACTTTAGTTCCGGCGTCCCACGTCCCGCTATGTCAACCCTCACGGTCGAGGCCGGCGAACTCACGGCGTCGGAGATTCTCGACGCTCTCGAGTCGGGTCAGCGTGTCGTCGTCCGCGTCGAGATGCTCGGCGGCGTCCACGAGGTGACGCTCCGCCACGACGGCACCATCTACTACTGCGATACGCCCACGACGCTTCACAAACACCAGTCGGTCGACGAGATGCGGACGTGTATCGAGAAGATGGGGTACAGTCGAGACGAATAGGCAAGTGACGAGGCGGTGCCGCAGTTTTAACGTCGGCCGGACTAAACGGAGGGTATGTCCGACACCGACTCCGACGCCCCCGACATCGAGGAACTCGTCGGCGTCGAGGAGCCGAGTTTTCAGCACGTTCTCTCCTGTGTATTCGGGATTCAGGACCACGAGAGCCGCACCTACCTCGTCTTGCTGGACAACCCGGGGAGTACGGTCGCGGAACTCGCGACGGAACTCGACCGTGACCGGAGCAACGTCAACCGGTCGCTGACGACGCTGCTGGAGAAGGGGCTGGCCGACCGGGAGCGCCGTCTGCTCGACCCCGGCGGCTACGTCTACCAGTACACCGCCACCCCGCTCCCCGAGGCCAAGGAGATGATGCACCGGACGCTCGACACGTGGGTCGAGAAGGTCCACGACGCCATCGACGAGTTCGGCGACTAACGAGTTCGAACCCGGCCCGTTTTTCACGTCGCGGCCCCACCCTCCGTCAATGAGTACCAGCCTCGACCTGACCGCGGCCGCCCCCTCGGCACCCGGCGAGGCCGACGACGGCGTCTGGCTCGCGTGTATCGAGTGTGGTGAGACGTTCGCTCCCTTCGAGTCCATCCGCTACACCTGCGACCACTGCGACGGCTTGCTCGAAGTCCGCTACGCCGATCCGCCGACATTCGACGACTTCGAGGGGCGTGGCGTCTGGCGCTACGCCGACGCGCTCCCCTTCGAGATGGGCGTCTCGCTCCCCGAGGGCGCGACGCCGCTCCACCACGTTCCCCGACTGGAGGAGGAGGTGGGGGTCGAACGCCTCCGCGTCAAACACGAGGGGATGAACCCGACCGGGAGTTTCAAGGATCGCGGCATGACCGTCGGCGTCCGCGTCGCGAAGGAACTCGGCGTGGGTCGACTCGCCTGCGCCTCGACGGGCAACACGAGCGCCGCCCTCGCGGCCTACGGCGCCCGCGGCGGGATGCAGACGCTCGTCCTCCTCCCGGCCGGCAAAGTCGCCGCCGGAAAAATCGCTCAGGCCGCTCTCCACGACGCCCGCATCCTCGAAGTCGACGGCAACTTCGACGACTGTCTCGACATCGTGCAGGACCTCGCGGCGCAGGGCGAGGCGTACCTGCTCAACTCGCTCAACCCCTTCCGACTGGAGGGCCAGAAGACCATCGGACTGGAGATTTTAGAGGAGTTCCACGCCGACCACGGCACCTACCCCGACCGCATCGTCCTCCCCGTCGGCAACGCGGGCAACACCGCGGCGCTCTACAAGTGCTTCCGGGAACTCGTCCAGAGCGGCGCGCTCGACCCCGACGACGTGCCGAAACTGACCGGCGTGCAGGCCGAGGGCGCGGCGCCGATGGTCGAAGCGATCGAGGAGGGGAACGACGAGGTGCGCCGCTGGCCCGAGGTGGAGACCATCGCCACCGCCATCCGCATCGGCAACCCGGTGAACGCGCCGAAGGCGCTCCCGGGCATCCGCAACACGGGCGGCACGGCCGTCGCCGTCTCCGACGAGGCCATCACGGACGCACAACGGGCGCTCGCCGCCGAGGGCGTCGGCGTCGAACCCGCCTCCGCGGCCTCTATCGCCGGCCTCCGCAAACTCCGGGAGCGGGGTGTCGTCGACGACGACGAGCAGGTCGTCTGTCTCACGACGGGGCACCTGCTGAAAGATCCCGACGCGGCCTTCGCCGCGGGCAACGACCCCGAACCCGTGCCGAACGACACCGACGCGGTGCTAGCGCACCTCGCGGAGTAGGAATAAACGGGTCGATAGGTGAACGCGGACGCTTATTGTTGGATTCTCCCATCGTTCTCCTATGACTGATACGGTTTACTGTAAGTCAGTACCGGTAGTTCGCCGAGACGGTCCGGCGAACTACCGGAACACAGTTACAATAATCCGTATGACGCGTTCGGCGTCGTCGACCCCGAGACGGTCGATCGAGAACCGTTCCCCGAGTCGGGCATCCGCCACCGCAAACTCACGGCGGCGCTCGGCTGTACCGAGATGCGTGTGAACACGGTGACGCTCGATCCCGGCGAATCGACCGCCCCGCACGCGCACGACCGGCAGGAGGAGGTGTACGTCGCCCTCGACGGCGGGCACGTCCGGATCGACGGGACGAAATACGAGGTGCCGGCGGGTGGGCTCGTTCGTTGCGGCCCGGACGCTGTTCGGAGCGTCCACAACGATACCGCCGACGGGAGTCAGACGTGGCTCATGTTCGGGGCCCCGCCGCTCGGCACCGTCGACGATTTCGGCGAGTACCGGATGCCGGAGGAGTGACGATCGGTCCACCACGGCCGACGGCCGGCAGTAGGAGCCGTTCCGGTGGGCGAAGCGCCGTCGTCCTCGAAATCGTCGCTCGGGGGCGAGCAGTGGGTTCTGCGTCCGGTGTACGTGCCGTCTGACGGTGGTCTGACGGGTCTTTTTGCACGCGTGCCACGTGTTCCCATGCATGAACCTGAGCGGTCTTCCCACCGGCACGGTGAGCAGCGGGCGGCCCGGATCGGACACGGGTCCGGACCGCGACCGGACACCCGACGCCGACCCCGAGACGCGCATCGCCGAACTGAAGCGGGAGAACGAAGCCCTCCGCGCCGCGGTCGAAAAACAGCGACGCGAGAACGAGCGGATCGTCGAGCGGTACGAACGGCTACTCGAACAGGAGCGGGCGGGGAAGGATACGACGACGGACGACGAACCGACGACGACGACGCAGTCGCCGTCATCGGCGCCCGAGGGCGACGCGCTGGGCCGCGTCGCGCGCTTTTTCGGCCTCTAGTCGTCGTTACCGAGCGTGATCTGTTTCACGTCGATGATCCGCTCGTCGGTCCGGATCTGTTCGACGGCGTCGTCCGGCACCGGTTCGTCGAGGTTGTAGACAGTCATCGCCTCGCCGCCGACGGTTTCGCGGCCGTTGAACATCCCCGCGATGTTGACGTCGTTGTCGCCGAGGACCGTGCCGATCAGGCCGAGGACGCCGGGGCGGTCGTAGTTGCGCACGACGAGCATCTGTCCGTGGGGGACGGCGTCGACGCGGTAGCCGTCGAGGCGGACGATCCGGGGATCGTCGCCGGCAAAGAGCGAGCCCGAGGCGCCAATCGAATCCGTGCCGTCGCCGACGGTGACGGTGACGAGGCTCTGGAAGTCCTCGCTCTGGCGCGTCTTCTCCTCGGTCACTTCGATGCCGCGCTCCTCCGCAATTTTCGGTGCGTTGACCGCGTTCACCTGCCACTCCAGTGGCTCGAAGACGCCCTTGAGCGCGCTCGCGGTGACGAACTCCACGTCCTCGTCCGCGATGTCGCCCTCGTAGCGCACGCGCACCTCGGAGACGCGGCCGTCGAACATCTGGGCCGCGATCTTGCCCGCCGTCTCCGCGAGTTCGATGTACGGCTGGACGCGGGGGAACGCGCTCTCGTCGATGGAGGGGGCGTTCAGCGCGTTGGCGACGGGTTCGTCGTTGAACGCCGCGACGATCTGGTCCGCGATGCTCGTGGCGACGTGTTCCTGTGCGGCCTCCGTCGCAGCGCCGAGGTGGGGCGTGACGACGATGTCTTCGACGGCGAGCAGGGGGTTGTCCGCGTCGACGGGTTCGTCCGCGAACACGTCGACTGCCGCGCCCGCGAGCGTGCCGTCCTCCACTGCGGCCGCGAGCGCCGGTTCGTCGACGACGCCACCGCGCGCGCAGTTGACGACGTAGCCGCCCTCCATGAGCGCGAGTTCGTCTTCCGCGATCATCCCCTCCGTCTCGGGCGTCAGGGGGGTGTGGACCGTCAGAAAGTCCGCGTGTTCGAGACAGGCCTCGAAGTCGACGAGTTCGGCGCCGAGCTGTTCGGCCCGCTCCTGCCCGATGTAGGGATCGTAGGCGACGAGTTCCATGCCCAGCGATCCCAGCCGCTTGGCTACCTCCTGCCCGACACGGCCGAGGCCGACGATGCCGAGCGTCTTGCCGTTGAGTTCGGTGCCGAGGTAGTCACCTTTCGCCCACTCGCCGGCGCGCAGGCGGACGTGGGCCTGCGGGATGGAGCGAGCGGTGGCGAAGGCCATGGCGACGGTGTGTTCCGCGGCGGCGCGGACGTTCCCCTCCGGCGCGTTGGCGACGATGACGCCGTGATCCGTCGCGGCGTCGATGTCGATGTTGTCGACGCCGATTCCCGCGCGGCCGACGATGACGAGGTCTGGCGCGGCCTCGAACACTGCTTCGGTCACGTCCGTCCCCGACCGCACCACGAGGGCGTTGGCGTCGGAGACGGCGTCGAGGAGGGACTCCCCCTCCACGTCGTAGGCCGTCTCCACCTCGTAGCCCGCCTCTCGAAGGCGGTCGAGCCCCGCATCTGCGATCGGGTCCGTGACGAGTACCTTCATACTCGAACCGACCCGAGGACGGCTGTTAAGGGTTTCCAAACGCGTCTCACCGGCCGTCCGGTGTCCGGAGCCACACCTCGACGCGCGCGCCGTCGTCGCGGTCCGTCACCGTCACCTGCCCCCCGTACCGCTCGGTCAGCGTCATCACGAGATACCACTGGAACTCGAAGACGCCGTGGTCCGTGTCGATGGACTCGGGATCGACCGACTCGACCCGTGGCGACCCCGCGTCGTCGACGACGACGAGCCGCACGCCGTCGTCCTCCTCGACCGCATCGAGTCGGACCGTCACCGAGTCGCCCTCGGTGCGGTCGACGGCCCGGAAGAGGAGCGCTTCGACCAGGACGTCCAGCGCGTCGTCGGCGACGACCGGACAGGTCTCGGGCAGGTCGACGACGAGCTGCACCTCCTGTTCGTCGACACTCGTCCGCGCCCGCTCGACGGCCGCCGTGAGGTCGACCGGCCAGCACGAGTCGTCGCTCGTCACGAGCGCCCGCATCTGCTGGACGTGGCGGGCGATCCGGCGCCCTGACCGGCTGATCTCGACGGCGTCGTCGTCGCCCGTCCGCTCGGCCAGCCGGTCCGCCCGCCCGACGATCACCTGCGCGGCGTTCAGCACGTAGTGTCTGAGCAGTTCGTTCAGGAAGTCGAGTTGCTCGCGCTCCCGGCGGAGAGTGGCGTCGCGCTCCCGCCAGCGAGCGTTGCTCGTCCCCAGCCAGAGACCGGTGACGGCACCGGCGGACGTGACGACCGGCGACAGCATCGCGAAGGAGAGTCCGGTGCTGGCGAGGCGGGCGAGTGTCACGACCCAGACGGCGACGACGACCATCCCCGCGACGACCGACAGCGTCCACGCCGTGACGATGGCGGTGAACGCCGGGGATTCCCGGCGTGCGTACGCCCACCCCGCGTACGTCACGCCCGTGAGCAGAAGCAGGGGCACGAGGCCGCCGAGTACCAGCGTCGTCGGAGTCGTGGCGACCAGCAGTCGCGCCGCCGGCGCCACCGCCAGCGTGATCGCCGTGATCGCCAGCGACCACCGTTTCAGCCATCGAGGGAGCGAGACCATCGTCGTGCGGGGACCGATTGTCACTAGCCCCTGCCGGCACCGTGATAAGCGTTGCCGCCGCTGTCGGGGGATTCAAATTCTCGGCCGGTGACGGACCGATATGCGACTCGTCGCGTTCGACTTCGACGGCACGCTCTCGGACTCCGAGATGACGGTCCTGCTGGGTGAGCAGTGCGGTGTCGCCGACCGGATGGCCGACATCACCGAGCGGGCGATGAACGACGAGATCAGCTACGCCGAGAGCCTGCGCGAGCGGGCGGCGTTGCTGGAGGGGCTCTCGCTCGACGACGCGGAGGACGCGTTCGGGCAGGTGCGTCTCCGCGAGGGGGCCGGCGACCTCCTCGCCCGCCTGAACGACGCGGGCCACCACACTGCGATTCTCACCGGTGGCTTCGAGCGTGGCGTCGAGCGCGCCCTCGACCGCACGGGAGCGAGCGTCGACACCATCGTCGCCAACCGCCTCCCCGCGAGCGGCGGCCGCCTCACCGGCGAGGTCGAGGGGCCGCTGATCGAGGGGACGAAAGACGAGGCGCTGGAGTCGCTGGCGGACGACGTCGGGATACCCATGTCCCGTACCGTCGCCGTCGGTGACGGCGCGAACGACCTCCCGATGCTGGAGGTGGCGGGGCTCTCGGTCGGCTTCCTCCCCAAGCCCGCGGTGCGCCCGTCCTGTGACGTGGTGGTGGCGTCGATGGATCGCCTCGGGCGCATCTTCGAGGAACGGGGCCTGCTGTAGCTACTCCTCCCCGCTGTCTCCGAGGTCGATCCCGTTCCGTTCCGCGACCGTCGACAGCACCGCTTCGGCCCGGTCGTCACCCACGTCCTCGACCAGACAGTCGACGAAGGCCGCCAGCAGTTCGGGCTTGATCCGCAGGTCGACGTACTCGACCTGTCCCTCGACGACGACCACGTCGATATCCCACTCTCCTTCGTCGGGGTCGGTCATCCGCACGTCGATCCACTCTTCGTGGGTCTCCTCGGGATCGGTGAACGACTCCTCTACCATACCCGACATATCTTCGAGCGTGGAAATAAAACTGCGCTCGCCAGCGGCCGAATCTTTTTCGCCCGGTCGCCGCTCGATAGCCTATGACCGTCGTCGTCGTTTCCACTGGCGGCACCATCGCGTCGACCGAGGACCGCGGCGGGGACGCCGCCCCGTCGCTCGACGGGGCCGACCTCGTCGCCGCCGTTCCCGGTCTGGGCGACGTGTCCGTCCGCACCGAGGAGTTCTCGAAGGTTCCGAGTCCCCACTTCACCGTCGAGCGGATGTACGACCTCGCCGCCCTCGTCCGCGACCTCGACGCCGACAGCGGGGTCGAGGGCGTCGTCGTCACGCAGGGGACGGACGTACTGGAGGAGACGGCGTACTTCCTCGACCTCTGTTACGACGGCGAAACGCCCGTGGTCGTCACGGGGGCGATGCGCAACCCCTCGCTGGCCAGTCCCGACGGCCCGGCGAATCTGCTGGCGGCGGTCCGGACGGCGGGCGACGCCGACGCCCGTGGCCGGGGTGTCCTCGTCGCCTTCGCCGGGCGTGTCCTCCCCGCTCGCGAGGCGACGAAGGTCCACTCGCAGATGGTCGATACGTTCCGGTGCCCGGAGTTCGGCCCGCTCGGCGTCGTCGAGGAGGGGTCGGTCACGTGGCGCCGCCGGGCTCAGAACCCCGATCCGACGTTCGATCCCGACCCTGACCGCCTCACGAACGACGTGGCCGCGGTGTACGTCACGGCCGACGCGCCCGCCTCCCATCTGTCGGCGCACGCCGACGCGACGGCGGTCTGTCTCGCCGCGACCGGCGCGGGGCATCTGACCGGCGAACTCGTGGACGCCCTCGAAACCCTCCGGGCGGCGGACGTGCCGGTGATCGTCACGACCCGGTGTCCCGAGGGGCGACTGGCGCGGTCGACGTACGGCTTCCGCGGGAGCGAACGGACGCTCCGGCGCCTCGGCTGTCGGTACGCGGATCTGAACCTCCAGAAGACCCGTATCCGGGCTATCGTCGCCCACGCCGCCGACCGACTCGACGACGCGTTCGAGGCGCCGTGACTAGGTCGCCGCGTCGATCGCCTGATCCAGATCGGCGATGATGTCGTCCACGTCCTCCAGGCCCACGGAGAGGCGGACCATGTCGGGCGTGACGCCCGCGGCGCGCTGTTCTTCCTCGGTCAACTGCTGGTGGGTGGTGGAGGAGGGGTGGATGACGAGCGTCTTCGCGTCGCCGACGTTGGCGAGCAGCGAGGCGAGTTCGACGTTGTTCACCGTCCCCTTCGCCGCCTCGTAGCCGGCGTCGAGGCCGAAGGTGATCATGCCGCCGTAGCCGCCCTCGAGATACTCGCTGGCCGTCTCGTGGGTCTCGTGGCTCTCCAGTCCGGGGTAGTTCACCCAGCTCACGTCGGGGTGGTCCTCCAGATGCTCCGCGACGGCCATCGCGTTCTGACAGTGGCGCTCCATCCGCATCGGGAACGACTCCAGCTTCTGGAGCGTGACCCACGCGTCGAACGGCGACTGCGTGTTGCCCAGGTCGCGCAGGCCGCGGGCGATGGCGGCGTAGGTGAAGCCCGCGGGGGCGAACGTCTCGTGGAAGTTGACGCCGTGGTAGGCGGGGTTGTCTTGCCCGATTTCGGGGTAGTCGTCGGCGTACTCGCCCCAGTCGAAGGTGCCGCCGTCGACGAGGACGCCGCCGACCGTCGATCCCGACCCGTGGAGCCACTTGGTCGTCGAGTCCCACACCAGGTCCGCGCCGTGTTCGAGGGGGCGACAGAGGTAGGGTGTGGCGAAGGTGTTGTCGACGAACAGGGGGACGCCGTGGTTGTGGGCGATGTCCGCGATGCGCTCGATGTCGGGCGTCACGAGCGCCGGGTTGCCGATGGTTTCGAGGTGGACGTAGGCGGTGTCGTCGTCGATGGCCTCGGCGTAGGCGTCGTAGTCGAGCGTGTCGACGAACTTCGTCGTGATCCCGCGCCGCTCGACGGAGTGGGTGAAGTAGGTGTAGGTGCCGCCGTACAGCGCCGAGGCGGTGACGATGTTGTCGCCCGCTTCCGCGAGGAGGAACGTGGCGAGGTCGAGCGCGGCCATCCCCGACGCGGTGGCGGCGGCGCCGACGCCGCCTTCGAGCGAGGCGAGTCGCTCCTGCAACGTGCCGACGGTGGGGTTCATCAGCCGCGAGTAGATGTGCCCCTCCTTCTCGAGGGCGAACTGTCCGGCGGCGTCGTCCGCGTCGTCGAAGACGTAGGATGTGGTCTGATAGATCGGTGGCGCGCGCGCACCCGTCGAGGGGTCAGGCGACTGGCCGGCGTGTAGGCTTCGCGTGTGGAATCCGGGTTGATCGTCGTCTGGCATAGTCTGATGTCCGGGTACGTGGTGGTAAAACCCGGGACAGAAGCAGGGACTGCCGGTGTCTGCAACGCCGTCTGCGGGAGTCGAGGTGTCGCGGGAGCGTCGCCGCTCGGCTCAGTCGGTGCCGAGGTAGAGTTCGGCGACTTCGTCGCTGTCGAGCAACTCCTCGCCGGTTCCTTGGAACCGGTTCTCGCCCATATCGAGGACGATGCCGCGGTCCGACCGCTTGAGCGCCGCCCGGGCGTTCTGCTCGACCATCAGGATCGGCGTTCCGGCGTCGTTGATGTCGACGATCTTCTCGAACATCTCCTCGACGAGCTGGGGAGCCAGCCCCGCCGACGGCTCGTCGAGGACGAGTAGGTCGGGATCGAGGATCATCGCGGTCCCCATCGCAACCATCTGCTGTTGTCCGCCACTGAGCGACCCCGCACGCTGGTCGGCACGTTCCTCGAGGACGGGGAACTGCTCGTACACTTCTTCGAGTCGCTCGTCGAAGTCGAACCAGTCCTCACCCTCGGCGGGCCACGCCCCCATCTTCAGATTCTCCATGACCGAGAGGTTCGGGAAGATGTTGTCGTTCTGGCGGACGTAACAGACGCCGTGTTTGACGATATCCTCCGGTGGCTTGCCGGCCAGGTCGGTGCCTTCGAAGACGACCGACCCCTCCCGGGGCTCGACCACGCCGACGATAGTCTTCAGGAGGGTCGACTTCCCCGCACCGTTCGGCCCGATGATCGTGACCATCTCCCCGTCGGACATCTCCATGTCGACGCCGTGGACGATGATCGCGTCACCGTAGCCGCTGACGACGTTCTCCAGTTCAAGTAGCATCAGACTTCGCCTCCCAGGTACGCTTCGAGCATCCGCTCGTCGGATTGTACTTCCTCCGGGGTTCCTTTCGAGAGCACCCTGCCGTCGTGCATGCCGATGACGGTGTCGGAGATTCGCATGATCGCCTCGATGTCGTGTTCCACGACGAGAAACGTCATGTCTCGCTCGTCGCGCAGGTCCATGATGCGCTGGAGGAGGCGATCGGTCAGGTCGGGGTTGACGCCAGCCATCGGCTCGTCGAGCAGTAGGAGGTCCGGGTCCGCCATCAGCGCCCGCCCGAGCTCCAGTAGCTTCCGCTGGCCGCCGGAGAGGTTCCCGGCGTACTCCTCGCGCAGGTCCCAGAGTTCGAGGAACTTCAGTAGTTCCTCCGCACGGTCGCGCGCGTCACTCTCGTAGTCGCGGACGCTCCCGGTGTTGGCGGCCGCAGCGAGCACTTTCTCGCCGGGATGGTTCTGTGCCGCGAGCAGCATGTTGTCCATCACTCGCATCCCCGTGAGTTCCTGTGCGATCTGGAAGGTCCGCACGAGGCCACGCTGAGTCCGCTCGTTGGGTGCGAGCTCCGTCACATCCTCGCCGTCGAACACCACGGTCCCCTCGTCGGGTCGGTGGAAGCCGGCGAGCAGTTTGAACATGGTGGACTTGCCGGCGCCGTTCGGGCCGATGACGCCGACGATCTCCTTGCGGTTGACCTCGAAGGAAACCTCGTCGACCGCGACGATACCACCGAACGTCTTCCGGAGACCGTTGGCTTCGAGCAGCGTCATCGCGTCGCCTCCCCGAATAGGCCGTCCGGACGTGTGAGCAGCCCGACGATCAGTGCCACGAGTCCGACGCCGAACTTGTACTCGGATGGAATCACGGCCACGCTCACTTCCTGTGCGACGCCGATGGTGTACCCGCCCGCGACGGCACCCTTGGGGTCACCGATGCCACCCAGGATGACCGCCGCGAAGATCGGAATCAGGGCGGTAAAGCCCATGTTCGGTCGGAGCTGGGCGTCGAGACCGAGCATGATGCCGCCCAGCCCGGCGATGGCGCCGCCGATCAACCAGACGTACAGCACGAGCTTTTCGGTGTCGACCCCGCGGATGCGGGAGAGCATCCGGTCGTCGGACGCCGCTCGCATCGCGATACCGATTCGAGTCCGCCGGAGCAGGGCGTACACGCCGAGCAACAGGAGGATACTCACGACCATGATGGCCACCTGCTCGACGCTGAATCTGACGCCCAGGAACGACGGGTTGGCCTCCATCGGCAGGTCGTAGAAGTGGCCGCTCGGACCCCAGATGGCACGGATGAGGTTCCGAATGATGAAGGCCAGTCCGATGGAGACGATGAGTAGCGTGATCGGGCTCCGGGTGCGGAAGTGCTGGAACACAATTTTGTCGAGGACGACCGCGCCGACCGACATGGTGAGGATGCCGGCGACGATGGCGACCCCGAGCGGGAGGCCGACCTGTGCGTTGACCGCCCAGGCGACGTACGCGCCGGCGGCCATGTAGTCGCCGTACGCGATGTTGATGAAGTTGAGAATGCCGAAGATGAGCGTCAGTCCGAGCGCCGAAACGGCGATGATGCTTCCGACGACCAGTCCGTTCCAGACAAGTTGTGGGTCAAGTACCATCGATGATCACTCCGAAGTACCGGCTTGCAGTCGTTCGGCGTCGCCGAGCAGTCCCTCTGGTCGGTAGTAGAGGACGAGGATCAACACCGCGCCCACGACCATCAGACGGATGTACGCGAGCTGGTCGCCGAAGGGCACATCTCCGGGAATGAACCGCGTAATCTGCCGGAGGAAGACGATAACGCTGGCGCCCACGACTGCGCCGGCGTAGCTCCCAGCGCCGCCGATGATGACCGCCGCCCAGATCAGGAAGGTGATGCTGGGCAGGAACATGATCGACGAGATGGCGTAGACGTAGTGTGCCCACAGACCGCCGGCAAGGCCGGCGATAGCGGCGCCGATGCCGAACGATTTCAGCTTGAATACGGTGATGTTCTTCCCGAGTGCGAGCGGAACGTCGTCGTTCTCGCGGATCGCGTGGAGCACCCGCCCGAACGGGCTGTGCGAGAGCCGCGTGAACAGCAGGTAGCAGACGCCGACGATGGTCCACACGAGGACGAAATAGAAGATGTCGTAGCTGACGGGAACCACCCCGCTGAGCGGGCGGGGGATGTTCTTCAGCGTCTGGGCCCCTGTCGTTAGCCACGCCTCGTTGTGGATCATCAGCCGGATGAGTTCCGCGGAACTCAGCGTCACCATCGCTAGGTAGTCGCCTTCGAGGCGGACGCTGGTGACGGCGATCAACACCCCGACGAGACCGGCGAGGGCGGTCCCCGCGAGTAGTCCGACGACGATCGGGAAGTCGAACCCGACGACGCGCGTCGCAAGATCGCCCGTCGCCGGCGGTGTCGTGAGGATCGCCGACGTGTACGCACCGACCGCGAAGAAGGCCGCGTGCGCGAAGTTCAACAGGCCGGTATCGCCCCAGTGCATGTTCATTCCAATCGCTAACAACGAGTAGACGCCGGCGATGACGCCGACGACCAGCAGGAGGTCTACAAGTGCCATAGTTCGGTGTGGTGCATATGTTGAATATTGGAGTTGATGTGTCGTCTGCGACGCTCGCAGACGGTCGTCAGGCGGTCAGCTCTTCGGCCGAGAACGTCGTCAGCTCGGTCCACTCGCCCCCGGAGACTTCGAGGACGGAGAACGGTCCGACGGGGTCGCCGTCGTCGTCGAAGTTCTGTGGGTTCGAGGCGCCCTGGTAGTTGATCTCGTTGCCGGCTTCGAGTTCCTCTTTGCCCTCCGAGAACGTCGACACCTCGGTCCCCTCGGGACGGGCCACCGGGTTGATGTTATCCGTGATGGCCTGACGGGTGGCCTCGCCGGCGCGCTGGGCCGCCAGCGCGATCAGGTTCATCGCGTCGTAGCCGGCGGCCGAGAAGGTGCCGGGTGCCTCACCGTGCATCTCCTGGTGGGCCTGCTGGAACTGGTCGTAGGCCGGGCCGGGTGCGGGTGCCTGCCCGAAGATCGGTGCCTCGGCCATCGCGTCGGCACCCATGCGTTCGATGAAGCTCTGGGTGATGACGTCGTTCCCGATGAAGATGGGGATGTCGAGGCCGGCCTCCAGGTAGTTCCGCATGAACAGTGCGGATACCTCGGTCCCGGCGGTCATGGAGATGACGTCGGCGCCGGAGTCGGCGATCTCCTGAATCTCGCTACGGTACGAGTCGGCGTTGACACCGAGGGCCACGTCCGCGACCTGCTCGCCGCCCTGGCTGGTGAAGTAGTCGGCCACCGACGCCGAGAAGCTCTGAGAGCCCTTGTCGTCCTTGTACGTAACCGCCATCTTGGTGTAGTCGTTGTCGAGGGCGTACTGTCCCTGAGCGCGCCCGGCAATGGAGTCGCTCGGCACCGTCCGCCACAGGTATTCGTCGGGGCCGCCGACGTCGTCCATCTGGGTCGTCCCCGCGGAGACGGAGAGCGTCGGGAGGCTCGCGTCCTTGATCGGCTGGAACAGGTTCGGCATCACGGTGCTCGACGGGCCGAGCATGGCTACGACGCCGGCCTGGTCCAGTGTGGTGAACCCGGAGACGGCCGCCTGCGGGGTCGTCTCCGTGTCCTGTTCGTTGATTTCGACCTCGCTACCGACGACGCCGGCGTCGTTGATGTCGGCGAGGGCGACGTCGCGGCCACGGGCGGCGTTCCCGCCGACCCAGCCGAGGCCCTGACTGAACGGCGCGAGCGTGCCGACGAGAATCGAGTCGCCACCGTCACCGCCGCCACCGCCACCGTCGCCACCGTCACCGCCGCCACCGCCGGAACAACCGGCGAGGCCAACGATACCTGCGGTACCTGCTGCTTTGACGAACCGCCGTCGCCGTACGCTACGGTCAGACATACCAGTTCAAAATGGGGCAATTCACCCACATTAACTATTGTGGTATTGGACTGTGAAAACAGGGGACATATGAAGATAATCTTACATTTATCTTATCATTAATGAATAATGAAAACTGATTCAATCGGAGACTATCAAGCGCCGTTGTTCGGTGGCGATCCGTTCTTCGACCCGCTGTGGCGGCCGAACAGGGCGCTACCCACCAAACAGCGAGTTGTGGACGGGCGCGAAGTCCGCCTCCTCCGTCCCGTCGTCGTCCTCGACGGTGTCGTGGATCGCTCGCCCCGCCAGCCCGTCGGCGAGGAAATCCCGAAGCGGTGGCCCGACCTTCTCGGGTTCGACGAGGAAGGCGTCGTGACCGTGGTCGGACTCGACGACGTGGTGGGCGACCGGCACGTCCGACGCCCGACAGGCTTCGGCCAGCGACTCCGACTGCGCGACCGTGAAATGCCAGTCGCCGGTGAAGGACATGACCAGCGTCTCGCCCTCGAAGGCGGCGAGGGCGTCGGCGTCGCTCTCGTACCCCTCGCTGAGGTCGTAGTCGTCCATCGCGCGGGTGAGATAGAGGTAGGAGTTGGGGTCGAACCGGTCGACGAACTTCTCGGCCTGATAGTCGAGGTAGGACTCCACCTCGCGGTACGGGAAGTAGCCGGCGGCGCGGTCGGCGGGGAACGAGCGAACGGCGTCGCGGCCGGCCGCCCGGCGGCCGAACCGCTCCTCCATCGACGTTTTGGAGAGGTACATCACGTGCCCGATCTGACGGGCGAGGGCGAGGCCGTCCGTGGGATTCGTGCCGCCGTAGTAGTCGCCACCCTGCCAGTCGTCGTCGCTGGTGATGGCGCGGCGGGCGACGGCGTCGAGGGCGAGACACTGCGCGTCGAGGCGGGCCGCCGCGGCGACGGGGACGATCCGCGCCACGTCGTCCGGATACTGGACTGCCCAGTCGAGGACGTTCATCCCCCCGGCGCTCCCGCCGACGACGGCGTGCAGACGGCCGACGCCGAGTTCGTCCAGCAGGCGACGCTGACAGCGCGTCCAGTCACCGATGGTGACCGGCGGGAAGTCGGTCCCCCACGGCTCACCGGTTTCGGGATTCTCAGCCGGCGGGCCGGAGGTGCCGTAACACGATCCGGGGACGTTCGCACAGACGACGTAGTACTTCGTGGTGTCGATGGCCTTCCCCGGCCCCACGATGTCGTTCCACCACGCCCGGGCCTGCCCGGACGTGCCCGCGACGCCCTCGCTGGCGACGTTCTGACTCCCCGTGAGCGCGTGACAGATCAGGACGGCGTTGCTCCCCTCGCCCTCCGGTTCGAAGTCGCCGTACGTCTCGTAGGCCACCTGCAGGTCGTCGATGGACTCCCCGCACTCGAAGGTGAACTCGCCCAAGTGTCGGGTACCGCTCTCGACCGAGGTCATTCCAGTCCCCGTTCGAGGTCCGCGATGATGTCGGCTTCGTCTTCGAGGCCCACGGAGAGGCGGATCATGTCGGGCGTGACGCCCGCGGCACGCTGTTCTTCCTCGGTCAACTGCGAGTGGGTGGTGGAGGCGGGGTGGATGACGAGCGTCTTCGCGTCGCCGATGTTGGCGAGGAAGCTCGCCAGTTCGACGGTCTCACACAGGTTCTTGGCGGCCTCGTAGCCCTCTGTGAGACCGAAGGTGACCATCCCGCCGTAGCCGTCGAGATACTCCGTGGCCTCGTCGTGGGTCTCGTGCGAGTCGAGGCCGGGGTAGTTCACCCACCCGACCGCCGGATGGTCGTCGAGGAACTCGGCGACGGCCTCGGCGTTCTCGCAGTGGCGGTCCATCCGCAGGGGCAGGGTCTCCAGCCCCTGCAGGGTGATCCACGCGTCGAACGGCGACTGCGCGTTGCCGAGACTGCGGAGCGAGCGGTATCGGACGGTGGCCGCGAGCGCTCGATCACCGAACCGCTCCGTGAAGTCGAAGCCGTACGCCGGGTTCTCGCCGGCGAGTTCGGGGTAGTCGGCGTCGGGGTGATCCCACGGGAACGTCCCGCCGTCGACGAGGACGCCACCCAGTGTCGTCCCCGACCCGTGGATCCACTTGGTCGTCGACTCCCAGACGATATCCGCGCCGTGTTCGACGGGACGGCAGAGGTACGGCGTGGCGAAGGTGTTGTCGACGACGAGGGGGACCGCGTGGTCGTGAGCGATCTCCGCGAGGCGCTCGAAATCCGGCGTCACCAGCGACGGGTTGGCGAGCGTTTCGACGTGGACGAAGGCGGTGTCGTCGTCGATGGCCTCGGCGTAGGCGTCGTAGTCGAGCGTGTCGACGGGGCGGAAGTCGACGCCCCGGCGCGAGGCCATCTTCGAGAAGTAGGTGCTCGTGCCGCCGTACATATCGGCCGAGGCGACGACGTTGTCACCCGCCTCCGCGAGGATGCTCGTTCCCGCGTCGAGCGCGGCCATCCCCGCCGCGGTGACGACGGCGTCCGTCCCCGCCGACAGCGACGCCAGCCGGCGTTCGAGGATGCGGATCGTCGGGTTGGAAAACCGGGTGTAGATGTTGTCCTCGACATCGAGACGGAACCGTTCGGCGGCGTCCTCGGCGTCGTCGAAGACGTAGGACGTGGTCTGATAGATCGGTGGCGCGCGCGCACCCGTCGCCGGATCGGGGTCCTGCCCGGCGTGGAGGCTTCGGGTGTGAAAGCCGTCGGTCATGTGTACGGTGCATATTCCTGAAATAACTTATAACCAGTAGTTACGCTACCGGTCTGGGTGGGCAGCCTCGTCGCCGTCTCCACGGCTGGCGACAGAAATGTTGGTACGACAATATTTATGTCGTGAGTGGAATTATCTAGCATGAACGACGACGATCCGTTCTCCGACGCCGACCCCGTCGATCCGGCGGACGACGACCGTCTCGACACGGAGACGCCCAAAACGGAGCTGTCCGAAGCGGAGCGTCTCGAAGCCAAACAACGGGAGTTAGCCCAGCGCAAGCGCGGCCTCGCGGACTTCGCCGACGAACTGGACGAGCGCGAGGCCGAACTGAACGAACGCGAGCGCGAACTCCGGAATCGAAGCCAGCAACTCGACGAACGCGAGGCGGAACTCGACCGGCGGGCACAGCGGATCGAGGAACGTGAGGCGGAACTCGACGACCGGGAAGTGGCCATCGAGGAGCGCGAACGCGAGCTCGAGCTGCGGGCCGAGGAACTCGACGAGAAGGAGCGGACGCTCCAGGAGTACGTCAGCGACAGCATCCGCGAGACGGTTCACGAGGCCATCGAAGACGCGACTCCCACCGACGACACGCAACACCGGTTCGGGACCATCGGTAGCCTCATCCTCGGCCTCGTCGGCGTCACGCTCATCATCGGCGGCGTGCTCCACGGGTTCGCCGACCAGATCGCGCTGGTCCCGGCCGTCTTCGCCAACGACGCCGCGAACCTCGGCGTGACGGTCCTTCTGCTGTTCAGCGGCCTCGCCGCCAACCTCGCGGCCGTGGCCGACTGATTCGGCCGATCGCATCCGGTGAGATGCCGCCTGCCTGGCATCAAAAGGACCATGCCGTCTCGCCCCCCGCTAGCCCGTACCCAGGTGGTTCCATGACGAAGAAACGCGAGTACACGGGCGACTACCCCGACAAGACCCTCTACATCCCCGGCCCGACCGAGGTGCGCGAGGACGTCATCGAGGCGATGTGCGAGCCGATGTTCGGTCACCGGATGGACCGGATGACGGACCTCTACACCACTATCGTCGAGGACACGAAGGACTTCCTCGGCACCGACAACGACGTGATCGTCCTCACCGCCTCCGGCACGGAGTTCTGGGAGGCATCGACGCTCAACCTCGTCGACGACCGGATGCTCGTGCCGACCTGCGGCAGTTTCAGCGAGCGCCACGCCAACGTCGCCGAGCGACTGGGCAAGGACGTGGACCGTCTCGAATACGACTGGGGCAAGGCAGTCAAGCCCGAGGACGTTCGGGAGGCGCTCGAAGCCAGCGACGCCGAGTACGACGTGGTCACCTGCGTCATGAACGAGAGTTCGACCGGCGTGCGCAACCCGATCGAGGAGATCGGTGACGTGGTAGCCGAGTATCCGGACACCTACTTCGTCGTCGACGCGGTGTCGGCGCTCGGCGGCGACTACATCGATGTCGACGCCCACGACATCGACGTGATCTTCGCGTCGACCCAGAAGGCCTTCGCCATGCCGCCCGGCCTCGCCGTCTGTGTCGTCAGCGAGGACGCCTACCAGCGCGAATGCGAGAAGGATTCCGCGTCGTGGTACGGCGGTTTCCAGCGCTGTCTCGACTACTACGACCGGAAGGGGCAGACCCACTCCACGCCCGCCATCCCCATCATGCTCGCCTACCGTCAGCAGATGAAACACATGCTCGACGAGGGGCACGACGCTCGCGACGAGCGCCACCGCGAGATGGCCGAGTACACCCGCGAGTGGGCACGCGAACACTTCGATATGTTCCCCGAGGCGGGCTACGAGTCACAGACCGTGAGCTGTATCGAGAACACGCAGGGTATCGACGTGGCGGCGACCATCGACGCCGTGTCCGAAAAGTACGACATGGTCTTCTCGAACGGCTACGGGTCCTCGCTGGGGGAGCAGACGTTCCGTATCGGTCACATGGGCGAACACACCGTCGAGAGCATCGAGGCGCTGACCGACGCTATCGAGGACGTGGCGGGGCTGTAAGGGATCAGAGGTCCGCTTCCTGGAACCACAGCAGCCCCAGGAGCGGGGGCACGAGAATCCACACCACCAGCATGAGCGTCGCGGACACCTGCATGTTCACGTCACCCTGCGTGTAGAGCGCGCCCTGCATGAACGCGTTCGAGACGGTCTTGAACGAGCCCGTCGGGTTGATGAGTGTGAGCATCCGCAACACCTGCTGGCCCGACAGCGGGAGCCACGACGGCCCGCCGCCCATCCCCAGATAGAACTGGAGGGGGAAGCGCACCGCGCCCCACAGCGGGACGAACAGGAAGTAGATGCCGATGGCGCCGGCGATGGCCCGACGGCTCGACGCCGCGGCGGTGGAGAATCCGACCGCGATGCTGACGAAGCAGACGGCGAGAACCGCCGTCAGCAGGGTGTAGCCGAGATACGAGAGCACGTCGAAGTTCACTGCTGGCACGACGAGGAAGATCAGCGCCGGCAGGAGGAAGCCGACGGCGATGGGGGCCGCGATGGCGCCCGACCGGCCGATCACCTTCCCGAACACCACGTCCGCTCGTGAGTGCGGGAGCGAGAGCAGGAGCTTCAGCGACCCCGACTCCCGCTCCCCGACGATGGCGTTGTACGCGACGATCAGCGCGATCAGGGGCACGAGCGTCGTCACCAGCGCGTCACGGACGAACAGCGAGTTGAGGATCTGGTTCGAACTGATGGTCTCGCCCGGCGCGGGGCGGACCAGATACGCCGCGGCCGACACGAGAAGCACGAACAGCGCCGAAAGGACCGCCACCCACCGCGAGCGGATGGCGTCCTCGAAGTCCTTGCGGGCTACCGCCGTCCACGTCATGCCGACACCTCCCCTTCCGTGTAGGCGAGAAACAGGTCCTCGAGCGACGTTTCCTCCGTCTGGAAATCCTTGACGGTGACCCCCTCGTCTTCGAGCGCCCCGATGACCGAGGTCTTGGCGTCGGGGTCACAGGTAACCGTCACCGTTCCGCCGTCGGTTGCCGCGTTCGACACGCCGTCGAGCGCTCTGACCGCCTCCAGATCCTCCTCGCTCGCGGCGTCGACGGTGATGACCAGCGTCTCGCCGCCCTCGACGGCGTCGCGCAGGCCTTCGATGCTATCCTCGGCGACGAGTTCGCCCTCGCGCATGATGCCCACGCGGTCACACACCGCCTCGACCTGCCCGAGGACGTGACTGGAGAAGAAGACGGTCGTGCCACGTTCTGCCTCCTCGCGGACGATGTCGCGCATCTCGCGGGCGCCGCCCGGATCCAGACCGGAGGAGGGCTCGTCGAGGATCAACAGGTCGGGATCACCGACCAGCGCCATGCCGAGGACGAGTCGCTGGCGCATCCCTTTGGAGTAGCCGTCGGCCTTCCGGTCGGCGGCGTCGGCGATGCCCACTCGCTCTAACACAGCGTCGGGATCGCCGTCGACTTCCTTCGAGCGCATGGCGAACTCGACGTGTTTGCGCCCGGTGAGGCGGTGGTACACGTCGTAGCCTTCGGGCAACACGCCGGTTCGACGGCGCACCGCGACGCTCTCGGTGCCCGCGTCCATGCCGAGGACCCGTACGTCGCCGCTGGTCGGGCGGACGAAATCGAGCAACATGTTGATCGTCGTCGACTTCCCCGCACCGTTCGGCCCAAGAAAGCCGAACACCTCGCCCTCGGGGACCGTGAGGTCGAGGTCCGAGACGGCCGTGACGTCGCCGAAGCGTTTCGTCACGCCGTCGAGTTCGATTGCGACCATGGAAACCCGTTGGTCCAGTCTCGGTTAAAGGGTTTAGGTGTCGGACGCCGCCGTCGTCCCGATCACACCGTCTCGTCGGGGTCGTGGCGCTCCGCCATCCGTGTTGCTTCCGTCGCGTATCGCTCGCGCAGGTCTGCGTCCGCGACCGGTTCGAGGGCGTCCGGTTCGGTGTCGACGGCTGCGGTGACGCCGCCGGACCGCTCGACGGCGATGGGCGCTCGTTCGATCCGGCGGACCGACTCGCCGTCGGTCGTCGCGTACGCGAGCGAGATGAGTCCCTTGTCGTCGTAGGTGCGCTCGACCAGCCAGAGTCGTTCCGTCTCGGCCATGTCCGGGCATCGACGCGCCGAGTGTTATACCCTCGCCCTCCTCACTGTCCGTCCGCCCGGAGTTCGGCCACGCTCCGTTCGAGTTCCCCGACAGCGTCGCCGGCCTCGTCGGCGGCGGCGACGATCCGATCCGCCGCTGTCGCCGTCTCCTCCGCCCGATCCCGGAGGTTCTCTATCGTCGCCGTCAGTTCCTCGGCCGTCGCCGCCTGATCGTCCGCCGTGCGCGACACTTCCGCGACGCCGTTCGCGACCTGTTCGATCGTCGAGGCGATGTCGTCGAACGTCTCCAGCACCGCTCCGATCCGGTCGCTCGCCTCGTCGATTCGCTCGACCGAGTGGGTCGCCGCGTCGACCGTGTCGCCCGTCTGAGCCTGGAGCGCCTGGATGTCGTCGGTGATCGACTCGGTGTGGTCGTGGGTCTGTTCGGCCAGCGACTTCACCTCGTCCGCGACGACGGCGAAGCCGTCGCCGTCCTCGCCCGCCCGCGCCGCCTCGATGTTGGCGTTGAGCGCGAGCAAGTTCGTCTGGTCCGCCACTTCCGAAATCACTTCCACGACCGCTTCGATGTCGTCCATCCGCTCCCCGAGGGCGGTCACGTCGTGGACGAGTTCCTCACCCACGTCGACGACGCTCTCGGTCGCCTCGCGGGCGTCCTCGCTCGCGTCCAGACCCTCCGCCGCCGCTGTCCGGGCCTCGCTCGCCGCCGTTTCCACCTCGTCCGTCGTCGCCGCGACTTCCTCGATGCTCGCGCTGAACGACTGCATCTCGTCGGCCCCTTCCGCGAGCAGGTCGTTTTGCTCGTCGACGTTCTCGGCGATGGCGTCCGCCGCCGATGCGGTGCGGTCGATAGCCCCCGCCAGCGACTGCGTCTCGTCGTCGACCTGTTCGGTGAGGTGTTCGAACTCCGCCGCGGTTCGGTTCAACTCCGTCACGACTTCCGCGAGACGGTCGTCGACTTCGCGTTCGTCGGCGTCGAACGCCGCCCGAGCGCCGAGACGCCCCTCCGCGAGTTCGTGGAGCGTCCCCCGGACCTCGTCGACGAGATCCGCGACGGCCTCCTGCCGTCTCACCTCCGCTGTCCGGTCCCGAATCGCCTGAATGGCGCCGACGAACTCGCCGTCTTCGTACAGCGGCATCGACGTATGGCGGAGATGCCTGGTCTCGCCCTGCCGGTCGGTCATCGTCTCCTCCATCGCGTACAGCGAGAGCGTCTCGTCTTCGAGTTCGACGCCGTCACGGTCGTCGGCGGATGCCGGCGCGTCGAGCACCGTCTGTGCCAGCATCTCCGTCTCGCGGCCATCGGGGTAAAACACCGTACTCGGTCGTGTCGAGCCGATGGCGGCGTCGTCGCCGTTCCCCGTCAACTGCTCGATGCTGTGGTTCCACGCCACTACCGCACCCTCCGGCCCGAGGACGAACACGGGCATTCCGACCCCGTCGATGAGCACGTCGTCGTCGATGTTCAGCTCTACCGCGTCGGTACCGTCCGATTCCTCGAAAGCGACGGCATCCGCCTCGACACCGCCGTCCGATTCGAGTGCATGCGGCGACTCGCCGGCCGCGCGCTTCGATTCGTGCGATTCGGGACCAGGATTCATACGCCAGCGGTCGATAGCGCCCCTCTTAACCGTTGCTAGCGATTCTCACGCCTGAAAACGCCGGCGCAACGCGTCAGGCTCATTGGCGCGCGACGGCTACGGCATCGGTGATGGACGCGACTGCGGTGCGCGACCGGGCGGCTGATCTGCCGCGCGATCCGGGCGTCTACCTCTTCTACGAGGATGACAGCGTCCGCTACGTCGGCAAGGCAGTCGACCTCCGGGCCCGGGTGCGTTCCTACGCCGACCCGCGGAGCGACCGCATCCGACGGATGGTCGACCGCGCCGACCGGATCGACGTGGCCGTCACCGACACCGAGACGCAGGCGCTCCTGCTGGAGGCGAACCTCATCAAGCGCCACCAGCCACGGTACAACGTCCGGCTCAAGGACGACAAGTCCTACCCGCTCGTCCAACTCACCGCCCACGACGCCCCGCGGATCGAGGTGACACGCGACCCCGACGAGGGGGCGACGGTCTTCGGCCCCTTCACCGACAAGGGTCGCGTCGAAACGATCGTGAAGGCGCTCCGGGAGACGTACGGCCTCCGCGGGTGTTCCGACCACAAATATCGGGGGCGAGACCGTCCCTGTCTCGACTACGAGATGGGGCTGTGCAGCGCCCCCTGTACCGGCGAGATCGACGCCGAGGCGTACGCCGAGGACGTGCGCGCAGCCGTCCGCTTTTTCGAGGGAGAGACGGGCGTGTTGGCCGACCCGCTCCGCCGCGAGATGGAGGCCGCGGCACAGGCGCAGTCGTTCGAGCGCGCCGCTAACCTCCGGGATCGACTGGAGACGGTCGAATCCTTCCACGGCACCGGCGGCGACGCCGTCGCTTCCCCCGCCGACGAGCGGACGGTCGACGTGCTCGGCGCCGTCGTCGAAGGCGACCGGGCGACCGTCGCCCGTCTCCACAGCGAGCGCGGGCAACTCGTCGACCGCTCGCGGCACCGACTCGACGCGCCCGAGGGCGAGGACCGGGCCGGCGCTCTCCTCGCCGCCTTCGTTCCGCAGTACTACGCCGACCGCGAGTTGCCAGACGCCATCCTGTGTTCGGAGCGCCCGGACGACGACGAAGTGCTCGCGTGGCTGGAAAGCGAGGGCGTCGCCGTGCGCGTCCCCGGTGCCGGCCGCGAGGCGAAACTGGTCGACCTCGCGCTGAAGAACGCCCGTCGACGGACGGGCGGCGACGACGCGGCCGCGCGCCTCGCCGACGAACTCGGCCTCGACACGCCGCCCGAGCGCATCGAGGGGTTCGACGTGAGCCACGCCGGCGGGAAGGCGGTCGTCGGGAGCAACGTCTGCTTCGTCGACGGGAGCGCCGAGAAGTCGGCCTACCGCCGGAAGAAACTCACCGAGCGCAACGACGACTACGCGAACATGCGCGAACTCGTGCGCTGGCGTGCCGCTCGCGCCGTCGACGGGACGGACGACCGCCCCGATCCCGATCTCCTCCTGATCGACGGCGGCGACGGCCAACTCGCTGCCGCCCGCGACGCTCTCGGAGAGACGGGGTGGGACGTACCCACCATCGCGCTGGCGAAAGCCGAGGAGCGGGTGATCACGCCAGACGGCGTCCACGACTGGCCGGCCGACGCATCCCACCTTCATCTCCTCCAGCGGGTGCGCGACGAGGCCCACCGCTTCGCGGTCCAGTACCACGGGGCCGTCCGCGACGAGGTGTCGACGGCGCTCGACGAGGTGCCGGGCGTCGGTCCCGAGACGCGCCGGCGACTCCTCCGGCGGTTCGGGAGTGTCGAGAATGTGCGCGAGGCGTCGGTCGCGGATCTGCGGGATGTGGAGGGCGTCGGCGAGAAGACGGCCGACGCGCTGGCGCGACGGTTGTGAACAGGTGGCGCCGGGCGCGGCTTTCGCCGCGCCGCTCCGTGGCAGTAGCCACGCTCGCGGGGCGTGGCGCCACACACCCGCGAGCGCCCCGCGACCGAACTCAGGTCACGGGATGGCTGGCCGCGGGTTCGTATTTGAATCTCAGGCGATTTCGTCGTACTGTTCGCCCAGTTTCTCGGCCGCGTCGTCCATCAGATCCGCCTCGTAGTCGTCGAGGTCCCACTCCACCACTTCTTCGACGCCGTTCGAGCCGAGTTTGACGGGGACGCCGAAGGCGGTGTCTTCGTAGCCGAACTCGCCGTCGAGCACGATGCTGCCGGGGAGGACCTCGCCCGTGTCGCGGATGACGGCCTCGACCATGTGGGCGACACCCGTCGCCGGGCCCCACTCCGTCGCGCCCTTGCGTTCGATGACGTCCATCGCGGACTCCTGCAGGTTGCCGAGGATCTCCTCGCGTTCGTCCGCGGTGAACTCGGGGTCGCGGCCGTCGACTCGCACCTTCGAGAAGACGGGCACCTGCGCGTCGCCGTGTTCGCCGAGAATCGTCGCCTCGACGTTCTGCACGGGCGCGTCGAACCGCTGGGAGAGGACGTAGCGGAAGCGCGCGGAGTCGAGGCGGCCGCCGAAACCGATGACGGCGTGCCGGTCGCGGTCGCCCGTCTCGTAGAGGTGACGGTTGAGCAGGTCGACCGGATTGGAGGTAGTGATCGACACGAAGTCGTCGTTGTACTCCGCGAGCGACGAGCCGATATCCTCCATGATCGGCGCGTTGTCGCCCGCAAGGTCGATGCGGGTCTGCCCCGGTTTTCGGGGGATGCCCGCCGTGATGACCACCACGTCGGAGCCCTCTGTCGCCTCGTAGCCGCCCTGCCGGACGACCGTGTTCGAGTCGTAGGCGATGCCGTGGTTCGCGTCGGCCGCCTGTCCGACCGTCTCGGCTTCCATGTCCGGAATGTCGACGAAGACGAGTTCGTCCGCGATGTCCCGAAGCGCGATGTTGTAGCCTGCCGCGGCACCTACCGTTCCCGCCGCGCCGATGACGCTCACTTTCGTCATATCACGTACCGATGGCGACGGACACCGATTAAACGCTTCGGAAGGCCCGAATTCGGCCCGCAGTCGGCGTACGACCGTTCGACTCGTGTCGAAAATCCTCGGCCCGACCCCGTGGGCTTTTTCGACCTCGACCGCCTTCCTCGATCCATGAGCGGGTTCGACGAGGAGGCCGAACGCGAGCGACTCCGGGAGAAGTACGAACAGGACCAGGAGAAGCGGGCGGCTACCCAGCGCATGAGCGAACTGCTACTCAAAGGGGCGACGATGACCAACAGCCACTGCGACACCTGTGGCGACCCCCTCTTCCGGTACGACGGCCAGACGTTCTGTCCGACGTGTCAGGCGGCCGATCAGGAAGCGGCCGCGGACGCCGAGGACGGAGCCGAGGCGGACGACGCGGCCACCCCCGACACGGAGTCGACAGCCGAGGCCACACCCACGTCCCCGGACGCGCCCCGCGACCGTCGTGCCCCGTCGAGCGCCGGCGGCGAACCGCCGACCGACGCCGCAGAGCCTCGCCCCACCCGAGAGCCGCCGACTCGGCCGTCACCGTCGGCCGACACCGCCGACCTCGACGACATCCGCGCGTCGCTCTCGCGGACGCTCGCTCGCTACACCCGCGCGGCCGAGGAGACCGATGATCCGCGGCGGGCCAAGGAGTTGCTCGCCGCCGCGCGCGAGGCGGCGGAGACGCTGGCGGCGCTGAATCGCTAACGGTACTCGCTCCCCACCACGTCCCGAATCCGGTCGGCGGTCACCTCGCCCACGCCGTCGACCGCCAACAGGTCCTCCTCGCGGGCCGTCATCACGGCCTCGACACTCCCGAAGTGTTCGAGAAGCGACCGCGCCGTCACGGGGCCGATGTCTGCGATGGCGCCGACGACGTACTCCTGCTGTTCGGCCAGCGTCTTGGCGCTCTTCTCGCCGTGAACGCTGACGGACCGGTCCCGCGTCGTCTGCTCCCGGCCCGCGAGGACGGCGAGGAGGTCCGCGGTGTCCCTCTCGTCCTCGGTCCGCAGGACGCTGACGCCGAAATCGACCGAGAGCGACGCCAGCGCACCACGGATGGCGTCCGGGTGGACGTTGCGCTCCTCGTAGAGGCCGCCGCCTTCGATGATCACGACCGGCCGGGCGTAGTGGCGCGCGAGGTCACCCACTTGCTCGAACAGCGACCGGTCGCTTCCGGTGAGGGTGTCGAGGAAGTCCGACACGCTCTTGCGCTCGACGGCCACGCGGTCGGAGACGACGTAGTCGCCCACCGCCAGCGTCTCCAGTCGCGTCGCCACCCCCTCGCGGGTCGAGAGGTCGCGGGCGATGGCCGAGTCGAGTTCCCGCTGGTCGACGACGATTTCGACGGTGTCGCCCTCGTCGTCCGTGCCTGCGGTGGCGACGACGGCGTCGTCGTCGGGGCTGTCCTCCGATTCGGCGTCCGCGTCGTCCGGCGTCCCGAACTCGGCGAGGCCGGGCTGGGCCGTCGCGCCGCCGTCGGCCTCCGCCGCGTCGGCGCCTGCTTCGGCGCCATCCGTCGCCGCCGTATCCGTTCCGGCTCCGTCGAACGAATCCAGCGCCGTCTGGGAGTCGTCGAGTTCCGCCTCCACTTCCTCCGCGACGCCTTTCAGTTCCTTCAACTCGTCTTCCATCTCCTGCTCGCGCCGCCGCGAGATCCAGAAGAAGGCCTCGTCGCGGGTGTCCTCGGCCATGAGGACGACTACGCGCCCCTCGTCCTGTCGCCCCGTCCGACCCTTCCGCTGGATCGACCGGATCGCCGTGGGGACGGGTTCGTAAAAGAGGACGAGGTCGACTTCGGGCACGTCGAGCCCCTCCTCCGCGACGGAGGTGGAGACCAGCACCTCGAACTCGCCCGCCCGGAAGGCGTCGAGCGTCTCGCCCTGTTCCTTCTGGCTCATGCCGTCCGAGCCCTCCTTGTCGCCCTGGCCGACGAACCGGCGCACGTCGAAACTCTCGCTCAGGAAGTCGGTCAGTGCCTCGGCAGTGTCGCGCGATTCGGTGAAGACGATGACACGCTCGCCGCCGCCGATGCCGAGCGTCTGGGCGAGGAGGACGCGCGTCTGGCGGAACTTGGGGTGGAGGTCGTCGAACGCCTCGGCTTTCCGCATCGCTTCCCGAACCTTCGGTTCGGAGACGAGGCGCTGGCTCGCCTTCGACGCGCCGGAGGCGCGAGCGGCGTTGCGCTGGCGTTCGAAGTAGCGGCGCAGGGATTCGACGGACTGCGTCTCCGCGAGTTCGACCGCGCGCCGCAGTTTCATCACCTCGGCGTGGATCGACATCCCCTCGTACCCCTCCGACTGGTCGGCGTCGATGAGGTCCTGTAACTGCCCGCGCATCTTGTTCAGGTCGCGCTGGGAGAGGTCGGGACTCGTCGTGTTCGTGACGCCGAGTTCTTTCAGTTGCTCCAGCCGGTCTTTGATCACCTCGTTGATCGCGTCCCGAATCTCCAGGACAGGATCGGGCAAAGTCACCCGCTCCCACTCCACCTCCGTGTCGTGAGTGTATTCCGCCACGTCGGCGTCGTCCTCGGTCATCACCGCCACCTCCGAGAGGCCGAGGTTCTCGCAGACAGTGAGAATCGCCTCCTCGTCGCCGCCGGGCGAGGCGCTCATCCCCGTCACGAGCGGCGATTCGGCGTCGGCGTGGTAGCGCTCCGCGATGTAGACGTAGGCGTAGTCGCCGGTCGCGCGGTGACACTCGTCGAAGGTGAGGTGGGTCACGTCCGAAAGCGAGATGCGGCCGCCGATCAGGTCGTTCTCGACCACCTGCGGCGTCGCGATGACGATGCGGCTGTCTTCCCACAGCGCCGCCCGGTCGTCCGGGCGCACCTCGCCGGTGAAGACCGTAATCTCGTCGTCGGGGATGGTGAGCGCCTCGCGGTAGAAGTCGGCGTGCTGTTGGACCAGCGGTTTGGTCGGCGCGAGAAAGAGCGCTGTCCCACCGATTTCGTGCAACCGTTCGGCGGTCACGAGCAGGCTCACCGTCGTCTTGCCGAGTCCGGTCGGGAGACAGACGAGCGTGTGGGCGTCGCGCGCATCGGACGCGAGCTCCATCTGGTAGCGACGCCGCTCGATAAATCCGGGTTCGAGCAAGGGGTGCTCGACGTACGCGTCCTCGTCGGTGGCCGCCATCGGCCGTGCTTGGGCGGCGGCGTGGTTAAGGGTTGGCGAAGCGTGGTGAAAGTGAAGCCGGACGGGGAACTGGTCTCAGACGATCTGCTCGCCGTCGTCGTCGTACAGGCGGATGGCGTCGACGGGGCAGGTGCGGGCGGCGAACTCCGCGTCCAGCTCCGCGTCCTCGGGCACCTCGCGGACGAACAGGTCCGGTTCGGTCTCCTCGCTCCCCTGCAGGTCGGCCTTCCCGTCGTCCCGGTTCTCCTCGAATGCGTCCCACTCGTCGACACACTGAAACATCCCGATGCAGGTGTCGCGGTCGAATTCGACGTGCATGAACGGACGTAGACGGGGCGGCGAGAAAGGTGTGGTGTTCAGTTCGTCGTCGACTTCGAGTCGCCGCCGTTCGGCGGGGGCTCGACACCTTCGACGACTTCGGCCACCTCGGTCTCCTTCTCAGTGTCGACGTGCCAGCGGTCGACGGCGTCCTCGTAGTCGGCAAGTCGGTCGCTCACGGCCGTCTTGAGGTCGTCGTCGTTGACGTTCACCTCGAAGATGAACTGATCCTCGTCGCCGCCGCGAGCCGTCTTCTGGACGTTCGCGCTCACGAGTTCGTTGTCGAAGTAGTAGGGCGCGAGCTGGGTCATCACCTTGCGGTAGACGGTGTCCTCGACGGCTCGGAGCGCCTTCCGGCCGGCGGAGTCGGCGGCGCGGGCGACGTAGTTGATCGAGTCCTGCCAGCGCTCGACGGCCCCTTCGTTGTCGCCCTCCTCGACGCGTTTGTAGGATTCGGAGAGTTTCTCGCCGGCGGTTCGCAGGTCCTCGTCGGGTTCTTTCCCCGCTTTCTCCCCTTCACCCTCGCTGACGCTCGCCTGCTCGGCGGTCTTTTCGTTCACGTCCTCGCCGAGCCGTTCGTGGGACTTGGGACGCCACTCGTCCCACTCCTCGAACGCCTCGCCTTCGGCGCCGGCGTCGCGGAGTGCGCGCGTGATCCGCTCGCCGTGTTCGACGATTTCCGCCCACGTTCCCCGGCGTTTGAAACCGGACACGCTCTCTTCCATCGCTTGTCAGGCTCCCACGGTGTCGGCGTACAAAACGGTTCCGTGCTACCGGCCGTACGTGAGCCGGGTCGCGTAGTCGTCGATCCGACGCTTGACGCGGCCGAGCCACGCGGCCGGCGAGACGGCTTTGAGTTGCCGCTCGTCGACCTCGATCCGGTCGCCGGCGAACGGGTCGCGCTCCCGCTCGTCGTCGTCCGATTCGGCCGTCACGCCGACGACCGAACTCATGGCACAGCGGCCACACGCTTCGGTTTCTTTGCCACCCATCGTACCCACGCGTACGGCCACGAGCCGATTAAAGCTTGCCGTGGGCGTGACTCTCGCGGGCGTGACGACGCGTTTTTTGTCCCGTCGGCACAGTGAACGGGTATGGGCTACCACGTCGTCGACACCGACGAAGTCGAGCCGGACCCCGACCGCCCCTGCACGCGCCGGTCGCTGTCGGAGCTTGGTAACCTCTCCCAGATGGCGATCAACCGCTACACGGCCGCGCCGGGCGAGGAACTCCCGCTCGCGTACCACTATCACGAGGAGCAGGAGGAGGCCTTCTACGTCCTCTCCGGGACGCTCCACGTGAAGACGCCCGAGGGAACGCTGGAGGCCGGTCCCGACACCCTGCTCACCGTCGAGCCCGAGAGTCCGCAGTTCGCGTACAACCCCGAGGATGCGGACGAGGCCGTCGACGTGATCGCCATCGGCGCGCCGCCGGTCGAGGGCGACGCCAAACCCTACGAACCGTGAGCGACGAGGCCACGCCGGAGGGCGAACACGAGGTCGAGACCGGCGTCGAGAGCGACGACTCGGATCCGGATGTCGCCGGCGACATCCCCGAGGACGTCCCCGAGTGGGACGACGAGTACGTCGACCGGGTCAGCGACCGCCTCATGTACAACTACGACCTCGACCGCGACTACTGGGTCGACGGCGAGGCGTTCGACCTCTACGGCCGCCTCGAAATCCACACCCAGAAGAAGTTCTTCCACCCCGCGATCACCTACGGCCACCACGAATCCTACGAGCATCTGTTCCTTCGCCGGACGGAGGGCATCCGAGTGGCCGAACTCGAACGCCTCGTCGCCCTCGCGAACGACCTCGTGGACCGCTGGATCGAAGCCGACGAGGAACATTACGCCACCGAGTTCACGTTCGTCGTCGTCGCCCCCGAGATTCCCGACGACGTGCGCGCGTTCGTCTCGTCGTTCCGCGACCGCACGATGCTCAAGTACGGCTACAACGGTTACTACGAGATCCATCTCGCGGTCGTCGCGCCTGACCGGGAAGCCGTCGTGACGAGCGAGCGTGCCGACGTGGGCGACGCACTCACCGTGTGGGAACCGATCGACACCACGCCACCCGGCCCGCTCGAACGGCTCAAACGCCGGTTGCTCGGCTGACGCGGCGCACGAGACGGTCGTCCGCTACTCGCGCACGACCGACACGTCACTGAAGGATCGCGCCCGACGAGTAACTCGTATGCCTCGGCTCGCGGTGACACTTGGCGTGCTCGTTCTCGTCCTCGCTGCAGGCTGTGCGGGCGGCGGCGACGGGACACCGACCGACGACCCCCCGCTCCGCGCCACGGCCACCCCCGCAACCCTCGACCCGGCGACACTCGACGCGACCGGCTACACCGAACGCCACGCCGACACCCCGCCCCTGAACACGACGATCACGGCCCGGATCGAGGGTGACGTGACCTTACAGACCACCCGTGACGTGCGCGCGACGACCGCCCGCCGGGTGTACGGCCGAGCCACGCCCGACGGCTCCGTGGTCGTCGGACTCTACGCCGTCCCCGCCGTCCAACCGTTCGAGAACGCCGATCTGCGAAAGAATCCGGCCACCGGGCTGTCGACCGCCGACGTGCTCACGCGCGCCCAGACGGTGTACGACGTGCGTGACCTCTCGCAGACGGGCCAGCGATCCGTGACGCTACTGGGTACCGACGCGACGCTCACGCAGTACGAGGGGATGGCGACCGCCAACGGCACCGACCGGCCCGTCACTGCGGCCGTCGTCACCGTCGCTCACGGCGACGACTACGTGACGGCCGCCGTCGTGACGCCACGGGGACGGGATGCGCCGCTAGTCCGACTGGTCGAGGCAGTGCGTCACGAAAAAACGGAGTCGCCGCGTCGCGATTAGTCGTCCGTCTCCGCGGGTTCGCCGCCGTCGGCGACGGCTGCGCCCGTGCCGCGGGCTTTGCGGATGTTGTTGATGCCCATGTAGGCCAGCGAGAGGGCCAGCCAGATCAACACCAGCGCGATGACGATCTGGACCCCCGCAGAGGCCATCTCGATGGTCGTCCCGCCGCCGGCCCAGTTGCCCTGAACGAACTTCTGGTACAGGTTCTGATACAGCGCCAGATACAGCAGCGCCGTCGTCGTGATGACCAGCATGAACGCCATCGGCGCGCCGGTCGAGATGAGCTGTTTCTGGTCGTCCCAGTTGGCGAGCCAGATGGTCGCGACGAGGAGCGCGAGCGCCGCGAGCGTCTGGTTCGCGCCGCCAAAGAGCGGCCAGAGGTCGGCCCACCGGCCGGAGGCGACGAGGACGTACGCCGGCGCCACCTGCAGGAAGGCGTTGACGTAGCGGTTGGCGGCGACTTCCTGTACCTGCGTCTCGGGCGTCCCGACGAGTTCCTCGACCATGTAGCGGCCGAGTCGCACCGCCGTGTCGGTGCTGGTGAGCAGGAAACTCACGAGCACGAGGCCCATGAACGGCGCGGCGATGGCCTCGGAGATGCCGAAGCCGACGTTGAGGATGAGCCCACCACCGGACGCGAAGTTGGGCAGGGCGAGGCCGATGCCGCCGCCGGTCGGCACCTCGGCGTACACCGCGACGGTGACGATGGCCACCGTCGCGAGCAGGCCCTCCCCGAGCATGCCGCCGTAGCCGATGGTCCGCGCGTCGGACTCTTTGTCCAGCTGTTTCGCCGTCGTCCCAGAGGAGACCAGCGAGTGGAACCCACTGATCGTCCCGCAGGCGATGGTGACGAAAAGCAGTGGGAACAGCGGCAAGGTCGTGTCCACCAGTGCGCCGCCCCAGAAGCCGGCGTAGGCGGGCACGTCGATGACTAACTGGGACGCGCCGCCGGTGAACGTGCCGACGATGACGGCCAGCAACGTCCCGCCGACGCCCGCGTACAGCAGGCTCGACGTGAGGAAGTCACGCGGCTGGAGCAGCACCCAGACGGGCAGGACGCTGGCGATGAAGCCGTAGACGAGGATCACCGGAATCCACGTCGCGATGTTGACACTGCCCAGCACGGGTGGGAGCGGGCTCCCTGCTAGGAGGACGATGGTCCCCGCGGGGTAGTCGCCCGGCACCAGCGCGAGGGGGTACTGGACGCCGACCCAGACGCCGGCGAAGACGGCCGCGATGAACGTGAGCGTCCCCGGCAGGAAGGGCAGGTCCAACTGGTAGAGATACACCCCGAACACGAGTGCGAGGGCGATGTAGACGAGTGACGCCGTCGCGGCCTGGGGATACGCGTTGAACACCAGCGCGATCACCAGCGCGAACACCGCCACGACGAGGATGATCGTCAGGAACGCGAACCAGAGGATCATATCCTTGCCGCGTTCGCCGACGTACTCCCCGATGATGTACCCGATCGACTTCCCTTCGTGGCGCATACTCGATGTCAGCGCCATGAAGTCGTGGACGGAGCCAAAGAGCGGGTTCCCGATTGCCACCCACAGGAACGCCGGCACCCATCCCCAGACGACCGTCGCCGTGATCGGGCCGACGATCGGCGCCCCGCCTGCGATACTCGAATAGTGATGCCCCAACAACACCGGCTTCTTGGACGGGACGTACTCCTGTCCGTCCTGATACTTGTGTGCTGGCGTCTCCCGCTCGTCGTCCAGGTCGACGAACTGTGCGAGGTACCGTGAGTACCCAAGATACGCGGCCGTGAACGACACGAGCGTGAGAACCACCACTGTAATAGCCTGTACCATGTGTGTGACCCAATGTGGAATCACGAAAAATTATTACTTAAACGTTGGGCATCTGCCCACCCGACACGCACGGGCCCGGGGCGCGAGCGTGTCAAAAACCCATCAGCTACCGGTGCTACACGGCCACGTCGAGTTCGGCGGCCACCTCGTCGAGTAGCGACCCCTTCACCTCTCTGACGCGGGTTTCGATTTCCGCGACCACCGGCGGATCGAACGTCCCGTGGAGTTCTTCGAGGCGTTCGCGTTCGGTCGCCACCCGTTCCCTGAGGAATCGGCCCCCGCGGCCGTTCTCGTCGTCGTCGGGTTCCGGCGTCAGTTTGTTCACCGCTAGCCCCCGCACGGTCAGGCCGTGGTCCGCGAGGCCGTCGATGGCTCGTCGCGTCTCGCGGATCGACAGTTGGTCGGGATTGACGACGAGGTAGAACGCCGCCTCCTCCTGCAACGTCTCATTCGCGAACTCGAACATCTCCTTGCGCTCCTGCAGGCGGGCGATGATGGGGTCGCCCTCCATCATCCGCCGGGGCTCCTGGTTGCCGATGGCCGCCCGTTCGAACAGTTTGACGCTCTGCTGGCGCTTGTGGAGGAGGCGTTCGACCCACCCATGCAGGAATTTCGGGAGACTCAGGAGGCGGAGCGTGCCACCCGTGGGCGAGGTGTCGAAGACGATCCGGTCGTAGGGGTCGGCATCGCGCATCACGTCGATGAAGCGGTCGAACAGCGCCGCCTCGTAGGCGCCCGGTGTCTGGTGGGCCATCTCGATCTGTCGGTCGATTTCGTTGACCATCGCCGGACTCACCTGATCGCCCATGGCCCGCTTCGTCTCCATCAGGTGCCGTTCGAGTTCCTCGTCGGGGTCGATTTCCATGACGCTGAGGTTGTCGATCCCCTGCACCGGGCGGGGTTCGTCGTCGAACTCCTGATCGAACACGTCGGCGGTGCTGTGGGCGGGGTCGGTCGAGACGATCAGCGTCTCCAGCCCCGACCGCGCACATTTCAGGCCGTAGGCGCTCGACATCGTCGTCTTGCCCACGCCACCCTTGCCGCCGAAGAAGACGAAGCGCTCCATCAGAAGTGGTACTGTTCGCCCTTGCGTTCGAGCAGCGAGCCCCGATTCCACATCCGACGCTCCCACGCCTCGAACTCGTCTTCGAGATACGGGAGGAGTTCGGCCGTGTAGTACGACACCGGACTCGGGATGCCGAAGGCGTCGGGGAAACACGCGAGCATGAAGGTGTCCTCCTGATCCTCGGCTTCCTTCTCGATTTTCTCGTACGCCGGGTGGGTCACCAGGCCGTGATACAGGCCACGGAGCCACTCCATGGCGACCCGCCGGAAGCGCTCGATCCGTTCCGCGAGATCCATACCCTCGTCTCCCGGCGGCGTAGAGAAAAGGGTGTCGTCGGTCGGTCGCACTGGTCGCACGTCCGCGGGCTTAAATGGGCGTCCGCCCGACGTGTCACCATGCCCCGCGACCGCGACGCCATCCCCGTCACCATCCTGAGCGGGAGCCTCGGCGCCGGCAAGACGACGCTTCTCAACCACCTACTCTCCACCGCCGGCGACCGCGACATCGCCGTCCTCGTCAACGACATGGGCGATATCAACGTCGACGCCGACTTGGTGAGCCAGAACACCGACCTCGCCGTCGACGGCGGCGTGACCGAACTCTCGAACGGCTGTATCTGCTGTGAACTGCAGGACGACCTCGACACTGCGGTCGTCCGACTCGCCCGCGACCGCGACTTCGACCACCTCGTCGTCGAGGCGTCGGGCATCTCCGAACCCCGGCCCGTTGCTCGCCTGTTCACGACGGGGTCGCAGGCCGCCGCCCGCTACGACGTGGCGTCGGTCGTCACCGTCGTCGACGCCCGACAGTTCCACGACGCCTTCGGGGCCGAGGGGATCGCGGAACGCCGTGGTGATACCGACGAGGACGGCGACCGTCCCCTCTCCGACCTCCTCGTCGAACAGGTGGAGTTCGCGAACCTCGTCCTCCTGAACAAGACGGACCTCGTCACGCCCGAGGAACTCGACGAGGTGGAGGAGATGGTGCAGGCGCTCCGTCCCGACGCTGCGGTGGTCCGCACGGAACACAGCCGGGTCGACCCCGACACGGTCCTGCAGGCGCGGTACGATCCCGCAACCGCCGACGAGGCGGGCTGGAAGCGAGCGCTGGAGGAAGATGAGGCGGAGCGGGAGGGCCACGCCGATCACGACCACGCCGATCACGACCACGCCGATCACGACCACGCCGATCACGACCACGCCGATCACGACCACGCCGATCACGACCACGCCGATCACGACCACGCCGACCACGCCGATCACGACCACGACCACGACCACGACCACGACCACGACCACGACCACGCTCACCCCGAAGCCGTCTACGGCGTCACCTCCTTCACCTACCGCCGTCGTCGTCCGTTCCACCCCGAGCGCCTCCGCACCGTCCTCGCCGACTTGCCCCCAGCAGTGGTCCGCTCGAAGGGCACCTGCTGGATCGCCACCGGCGCCGACTGCTCCTACACGATGGGGCAGGCCGGCCCCTCGGTTCGGATGGAGGCCGCCGGTCCCTGGATCGCCAGCCTCCCCGAATTCGAACAGGACGCCTACCGGCGCAACCGCTCGAATCTCGACTGGGACGAGGAGTGGGGCGACCGCCGGACGGAACTCGTCTTCATCGGCCGGGCAATGGACGAGGCGGAACTGATCGCGGCGCTCGACGACTGCCTGCTCACCGAGGAGGAGATGGACGCGTCGTGGGACGGCTTCGAGAACCCGTTCCCGACCGAGGCTGGCGACGAGGTCGTGGTCACCGAACCGGCAGTGAACCGCTAGCAGGCACACCCGGTCGACCCGGGCGAGCGCTCGAACTCCATCGGCTCGCCGCAGGCCGGACACGCCGGGGTGTCGTCGCCGTCTACCTTCGTATCGAGGATTCGCTCGCTACAGTCGTGACACCAGTACGCCCCCTTCGACTCGCTCGTGCCGTCGCCGCGGTTCGTCGACGACGAGGAGGCCTTGAGCGTGTCGGTGATCGTGCTGAACAGTCCCATGGTAGACGGTCCGAGCGCCGACAGGTAAAGACTCGGTCAGTTGTCCGCGGATGGCGCACGGGCGCTCGCAGCCGCTCACATCTCGTCGTCGTCGGGCGCGGATTCGAGTTCCGCGACCCGGCGTTCGAGAGCTTCGAGACGGTCGGAGCGGGCGGCCCACCGCGCGCCGATGGCCGCCCCGACGACGATACCGGCGACGATGCCGACCGGGCCGAAGACCCCTCCCAGCATCCCGAAGACGCCGGCGAGAGCGATGGTCACGAGGTCCCGCCAGTCCATAGGTGTCTGTGGGTCGCCGGATACTTCAGGTCGCCGCCTCCGCCAGTGCATCGAGCAGGCGGTTCAGTTCGCCCCGGCGTTTCCACGTCGCCAGTCGATCGGTCAACGCCGGCAGGGGGAGTCCGAGACTCACCGCCGACCGCGCGGTCACGCGCGACCCCTCGTTCTCCGCCTCGACGGTCAGATCGGTCGTCATGGCGTCGAACGGCCCCGCCGACCCCGCCTGTGTGTAGTGGAGTCCGTTCGGGCGTTCCTCGAACCGGAGGGTGAGTTCCAGTCCCCGCGCGCCCGCCGTGACGAGCGTTCCGTCGTCCGTCTCGGTCACGTCTCGAACGGTGAAGCTTCCCTCGCTCTCGACGACCGTGGTTGGCGTCAGGACGCGTTCGACCGTCGCTGGCGTCGCTTGGACGAACCGTGAGACCTCGACCTCGCGCATCGTCCCGGCGTTCGGGTCACCGCACCAAAAGCGGGAGGGACAGGGCAACCAGCACCGCTGTCCCCACGATGGCGGCGTAGAACAGCCCACGGAGGCGTTGTTCGGCCGGTACCTCGCCCCGTATTTCCGGTCGAGCCGTGTGGACGAGACGGTGGTAGGCGACGCCGACGGTCGCGACGCAGGCGACCGTCGGGAGACCGAACACCGCCGGGCCCTCCAGTCCGATGGCGATGGCGTAGATTGGCCCGAAGGAGAAACAGACGAGGACGGCCATCGCCGTCACGACGAGGAAGGGGACGGCGTCGACGGCGGTCCCGTCGCGGTTCCGGAGGGGCATATCCGTAGTGTATGGCTCGATGACAAAAACTCGCGTGGCGAGGGTCGGAAGGTTCAGGGCTGTCCGCCCGCTTCCTCCGCCCATGCCGACGGTGCGTGCTGAGGTGGTGGGCGAGGGGACGCGGGACCTCCGTCTCGACGCCGACGCCACCTACGGCGACCTGCTCGCCGCCCTCGAGTTCAGCCCTCACGAGGCGACCGTCCTCGTCGACGACACGCCGGTCCCCGAGGACCGCCGGGTCGACGCCGACCGGGTCCGGGTGCTCCGACTGGTCAAGGGCGGCGCGGCCGAGGCGGCCGTCACCGTCCGCCGCGCCCGTCCCGACGATCACCTCGACGTGATGCGTCTCGTCGACGGCGCGATGCTCTCGGCCGACGCCGAGACGGTGCGCGAGTGTATCGACGACGGCGCGGTGCTGGTGGCGACGATTTCGGGCCGACCGGTCGGCGCCCTCGTCCGCGACGGCGACCGCGTGACCGCGGTGGCGACCCGGCGACGCTACCGTGACCGGGGCGTCGGCACGGCGCTGGTGTCGCAGGCCCTCGACGACCGGGGTCGTCTCGTCGCGGAGTTCGACCCGGCCGTGCGACCCTTCTACGAGTCGCTGGGATTCGACATCGAGGCCGTCGAGGATGACGAGGAACGGTTTTGTGGCCGTTTAGAGGTCTAGCCGCCGCGAGACGGCCGCGCCCACCTCGTCGGCCCAGTAGAGGAGGGCGACGGTGACGAGGAAGACGACCGTCGAGAGGTCCCACGACAGGCCGGTCAGCGTCGACCCGAACAGCGTGGTCGCGCCGATCAGGGGGAGGAGGATGGAGAACGTACAGCCGACACAGGAGACGAGGCCGAGGACGCCCGAGAGCACCGCCCGCGTCGCGTCGAGCAAGCGGGCGTAAACGAGGTAGGTCATCGCCACGTAGCCGACGAGTTTGAACGGGATGATCGACAGCCGAACCCGCGGCGTGCCGACGATGACGGTCGGTCCCCAGCCGGGGATGTTCCAGTGGATCGAGGAGACGGCGCCGCCGGGGAGGGGGCCGGAGAGGCCGAGGAGGAGGATGCCGCCCGCCCACGAGAGCAGGAGGAGGTAGCCCCCGGCCAGCGCGGTGGCGATGGTGCGCTGGCGCCCCTCGACGCCCGGGAGGTCGGTGCGGATCATCGCCCACAGGCCGACGTTGATCCAGACGAACGGGTAGATAACGTATCGCGGTTCGGTGATTATCACGTCCGTCGCGGCGACGTACGCGGCGACGAGGGCGAGTTCGGCGGCGATGACGAGGCTCCACCACCGGATCGCCGCCGTCTCCGCGAGGAGGACCCGTCGCACCCGCGACAGCGGGCCGTACGCTTCGCTCAAGCGATCACCTCCATCCGACTTCGCGTGCCAGTGCCGCTCATATCCGATACTCCGTGCGGAGGACTATGGACGCTTCGACTACAGGTGGCTTTCGACCAGGTCGCGCCCGGCGGCGAGCAGTTCGTCGACCCGCTCGCGGCTCCCGGCCTCGGCGTACACTCGCATCTTCGGTTCGGTGCCGCTGGGACGGACGAGGAGCCACGACCCGTCCGTCAGGAGGAGTTTGAAGCCGTCGAGCGTGACGACTTTCTCCACGCCTTCGCCGGCGACTTCGTCGGGGATGGTATTACCGAGCGCGTCGACGACCGCGTCCTTCCGGTCGTCCGGGCAGTCGACGCTCACCTTGTCGGCGACGATGTCGCCGTGGGTGTCGAGCAAGCGGTCGACCCGGTGGTCGAGCGGTTCGGCCGCCGCCGCGTCGGCCGCGACCAGTGCCATCAACACCCCGTCCTTCTCGGGGACGTGCCCGCGGATGGAGAAGCCGCCGGACTCCTCGCCGCCCATCAACGCGTCGTGTTCCACCATCGCCTCCGCGACCCACTTGAACCCGACCGCCGTCTCGATCACGTCCTCACCGTGGGCGGCGGCGATCCGGTCGATCAGGAACGTGGTCGAGACGGTCCGCACTGCCGGCCCCGAGTCGTCTTCGAGCAACTCGTCGTAGATGGCGGCGAAAAACAGGTTCTCGTCGAGAAAGCCCCGCTCGGGGGTGACGACGGCGAGGCGGTCGGCGTCGCCGTCGTTCGCGATGCCGAGGTCGGCGTCGTGGGCCTCGACGGCGTCGACGAGGCCGGCGAGATGGTCGGCGCTGGGTTCGGGCGACCCCCCGCCGAACGAGGTGTCCCGCTCACAGCGCCGGCAGATAACCGTCGTGCCCGCCGATTCGAGGAGGGCGTCGGTGACGCCCCGCCCGCTCCCGTGCATGGCGTCGTAGACGACGGTCAGCCCCTCGCAGTCCGGCCCGACCAGTTCCCGGGCCTGCGCGGCGTGGGAGTCGACCAGATTCACGCGCTCGACCGATCCGCGCGGGCCATCAGCGCGCGGTTCCGCGAGGCGTTCCTCGATGGCGTCGGTCACGTCGGGGAGCGCCGGCGCGCCGTCGGCGGGGAGGAACTTCACGCCGTTGTACTCCGGTGGGTTGTGCGAGGCGGTGACCATGAGTGCGCCGGCGAGATCGCGGTCGACGATTCCCCACGCGACCACGGGCGTCGGGCAGTCCCGCTCGGGTAGGAGGACGTCGAACCCGTTGGCTGCGAGGACATCGGCGAGCGACTCCGCGAACCCCTCGGAGGTGGCCCGCGCGTCGTAGCCGACGGCGACCGGGGCGTCGTGGCCGGTGTCGGCGAGATAGTCCGCGACCGCCTGTCCGACCATCCGCACCCGCTCGTCGGTGAAGGTGTCCAGACGGGCGCGCCACCCGTCGGTGCCGAAGGAGATGGCGTCCATACGCTCCCATCCCCTGCGGGCGAGAAAAAGGTGGGCGTCGTCCGCTGGCACCGCCCCGTCGTCACCCACGATCGCCCGACTGGTCGGGTGTGATGGACGAACGTTCACTTCTACGAACCGAGCGAAACCATGTTAGGTGGTGACACAGTAGCCCCAAACTGGGGGGAGACGTATGTCACTCGTCGACACCCTGAAATCGATGTTCAGCGCCGACGAACGCATCGTCTATCGGTGCGACGCGTGTGGGGAGACGTTCGATGTAGGGTCGAGCGTCGACGATCCGGCGTGTACCGCGTGCGAGTCGACCGAGGTACGACAGATCAATCGCGTGTAGCACTGTCGACCAACCCTTCTTTCTGCCGCCGTGACAGCGACTTGATCGCGTGTTCGCGGCTCATCGCCGCCGACCGCGTGTCGTACTCCTCGACGTGCACGAGTTCGACCGGCGTCCGTCCGCGGGTGTATTTCGCCCCCTCGCCGGCGTCGTGTTCGGCCACCCGGCGCTCCACGTCCGTCGTGTAGCCCGTGTAGTAAGAGCCGTCCGAACACTCGAGGACGTAGACGTAATGCATCCGTCGGGTCGACACGCCGGCCGCACCTATAGTCGTCGACCGACCGTCACGGTGCGGTGTGCGTGGAAGGTGGCTTCGCGTGGTGGTCGAACGTCGCTGCAGTGGTTACGCGTTTGGGGTCCGACGCCTCGATGCCTCCGCGATGCCGGCGTTGGCCGAGCAGCTTGGACAGGCGAGGATGCGCCCACTCGCGTCGGCGAACACCCGCGCGAAGCGCTCCGAGACGTGAGACCCACAGTGATCGCAGCGTGCCATGATTGTGCCGGCTACCACCCGTGCCGGCGATCCTGTGTTGGGCACACACACCTAAATGGGCATCGCGCGCGTGCGTGATGAGTTCACGAACGTCCAAAACAAACGCACAGAACCGGCGTAGTTCGCACAGATCGTCGCGAATCATTCCGGCTGTTGCCGTCAAGTGGCGACCGACGGTAAACAATCACTCGTCGCGCGCGCCGCTGATCGCCCGGGCGATCAACCCCGCCTGTGCGCCTGCGGTGAAGCCGTCGTCGACGTTGACGACCGAGAGGACGGTACACGACTGGAGCATACTGCCGAGCGCCGACTCACCTTCGCCCCCGTAGCCGTATCCCGTCGACACGGGAAGCCCGATCACCGGCGTGTCGATCAGGCCGGCGACGACCGTCGGCAGTGCCCCCTCGCGCCCGGCGGCGACGACCACCACGTCGGCCGCCCGGAGGGTGTCGAGGTGGTCGACGATCCGACCGAGGTGGGCGACACCCACGTCGTCGATCCGGTCGACCGTCGCGCCGACGGCACGTGCGAGGACGGTCGCCTCGCCCGCCGCCGCGGCGTCCGAGGTACCCGCGGTGACGACGGCGACCGTCGCGTCGAGGTCGGGGGGTTCGAAGTCGGGGGCGTGGACGACGAGCGTCCGCGCGCGTTCGTCGTGGTCCACCGTCGCGTCCGCCGGCAGGTCGTCGGTGACGGCCGCGACGTGGGCGTCGTCGGCTCGGGTGACCAGCACCCGGCCCGTCGTCTCCAGTGCCGCCATCGCCATCGACGCCACCTCGGCGGGCGTCTTGCCGTCCGCGAGCACCGCCTCGGGAATCCCCCGGCGGCGCTCGCGTGCGGCGTCGAACCGCCCGGCGTCGGTCGTCGCGTAACCGACGAGCCGGGCCTCCGCCTCGGCGGGCGAGAGATCGCCGCTCGCTACCGCGTCGAGAATGTCGCGCATACCCGCCATCCGGTCGTCAGACACTCGTAGGTGTCGGTTTTCGGCCCCAGTATTTATATAGTTGGGGCGAAACGCGGGAGAACGGCTCCTGTGGCGGTACGTGCGGCCGATTTGGGAAATCTTATTAATAAGGGTCAGCATGTGTAGGTCGTATGGCAGACCTTATCGTCAAAGCCGCCGTCAAGGAAGCGCTCCAGGACAAGAACGTCGCTTCGGACTTCTACGACGCTCTCGACGAGGAAGTCGAGGAACTGCTCGCCGACGCCGCCCGGCGTGCCGAGCAGAACGACCGAAAGACCGTCCAGCCGCGCGACCTGTAAGTCGGTCCCAACTGCAGTCTTCTCATTTATCCACCCGGTGAGTAACGACGTTCATCGGACGTATCGCACCTGTCGATAGATTCTGGCCGGGACGGTCCGGCGAGAATCTACGATGATTCCCGGTACCCCCTCTCAGTTACTCGTCCGCCCGTCGGACGGTCACGCCGTCCGCGTGGCCCACGTGGACTTCGTCGGCCAGATCGACGAATAGGCCGTGTTCGACGACGCCCGGGAGCGTCGCGAGATCCGTCGCCAGCGCCGCCGGATCGCTGATCGCACCGAACTCACAGTCGAGGACGAGATTGCCGTTGTCGGTCACGACGGGGCCGTCCTTGCGTTCGGCGGCCCGGAGCGTCGGCGTCCCGTCCAGTTCGCGGATCGCCCGCCGGACGGTCCCCCGAGCGTCCGGCAACACCTCGACCGGCACCGAGCGGTCGAGCAGCGACGCCTCCTTCGAGGGGTCCGCGACGACGACGAACCGCTCTGCCGCGGCGTCGACCACCTTCTCGCGGGCGTGGGCCGCACCGCCACCCTTGATCAGCGCGAGGTCGTCGCTCACCTGATCGGCGCCGTCGATGGCCACGTCGATTCGCTCCACGGCGCCGAGGTCGACTAGCGGCACCCCCACCTCGCGAGCGAGGTCGCGGGAGGCGTAGGAGGTGGCGACGCCCCGGATATCGAGGCCGTCCTCGACCGCCTGCCCCAGTGCGCGGATGGCGTGGGCCGCGGTGCTGCCCGTTCCCAGGCCGACGGTGTCGCCGTCGGTCACGAGGTCCGCGGCGTGTTCACCCGCGCGACGCTTCGCTGCGTCCGATCCGCCGGGTGTCTTCATGCCCGTACGCTCCAGCGGCGGCGACAAAAGCGGCCCGGTCCGGGCCGTAGCTATACGGTCCTGACGGCCGTCGGCTCCGATATGGTCCCCGTCCTCCCCGTTCCGCTCGCCACTGCCACCCACCTGTTCGTCCGCTGGCTCCACGTCCTCGCCATGGCCGTCGCTCTCGGCGGGGGCGTCCTCGCGTGGGGGGTGAGTTACGCGGCCGACGCCGAAACGACCCTCACCGTCGCCACGACCTACGAAGTCGCGTTCTGGGGAGCGCTCGGCGTCCTCGTGATGACCGGCGTCGGTAACCTCGGCGCCCTCGCTCCCGCCATCCCCCGCGGTCGGTGGGGTGCGGCCTTCGTCGTCAAACTCGGTCTGCTCCTCGTCGTACTGATCGGCTCGGCAGTCCGCACGACGACGGTTCGGGCCGCCAGCGACGCGGCCACGCCCGCGACGACGACGCTCGAACGCGGCTACGCGCTCACGACGCTCGCGCTGATCACGCTCGTCGCGCTCGCGGCGGTGATGGCGCATGGCTGAGGACGACGCGGCGGCCGGCGTCGACACTGCGGACGCGGATGCCGACGAGTCGCCGCCACCCGACACCACCGCCGATCCCGTCCTCGCGTGGACGCTCGCGTCGTTTCACACCACGACGTTCCTCGTCGCGCCCCTCCTTCTCCTCTACGCCGTCGATGCCCTCGGCTCGCTCCTGCAGGGCGTCCACACGGCGACGGGGCTCGGTCTCTACCTCGCGCTCTGGGGACTCACGTTCTGGACGAACCGCCGCTGGCTCGCTCGGACGCGACTCGACGACTGGAGCGCGGTCCTGCCGGGGGTGACGTGGGGCGGCGTCACCGGCGTCGGCTTCCTGCTTGTGCTGGTGGGCGTCGTGGGCGTCACCGTGGGCGAACCCGTCCTCGTGGCGGCACTCGCGCTCGTCGGGACGCCCATCGCGGCGCTCGTCGGCGGCCTCGTCGGCGCGGGGTTCGCGGTTCTCGACCTGTTGATCGTCGCGGCGGGCCGGCGACTCGGAACGGCTTGACCCGTCCGAAGCGTTTTGCCCGGGCCGCCCCACGTCACCCCCATGACACGTATGGCCGTCGTCGCTGGCGTGGGACCGGGGCTCGGCGCCGCCGTCGCCCGCCGGTTCGCCGCCGAGGGCTGTCGGGTGGCGCTGCTCGCTCGCACCAAATCGTATCTCGACACGCTCGCCGCGGACCTCGACGGGACGGCGGGCGCGGGACTCGCCGTCCCGACCGATCTGACCGACGCCGACGCGGTCGAATCCGCGTTCGAGACGATTCGAGCGGAATGGGGACCGACCGACGCCCTCGTCTACAACGCGAGCGGTGCGCCGTGGCAGGGTGTCGACATCTCGCTCGACGCGTTCGATCACGCGCTGGCGACGGGGCCGCGTGGTGCGCTCCTCTGTGCGCGGGAGGCGGCGGCCGACATGGTCGACGGCGACGCTGACGCGGGCGACGGCAAGGCCGGCACCATCGTCTTCACCGGCGCGACCACCTCGACCCGGGGCCGCGAGGGTGCCCTCGGCTTCTCCGCCGCGAAGTTCGCGGTCCGCGGGATGGCGCAGTCACTCGCGCGCGAACTCGGGCCCGACGGGGTCCACGTCGCCCACGTCGTCCTCGACGGGTCGATCCGGCCGCCGGACGTGGTCCCGTCCGACCCGCCGACGCACCTCGATCCCGACGACATCGCGGGGCGGTACTGGGACCTCGTGACCGCCGACCCCGCGACGATGCCGTTCGAGATCCATCTCACGAACGGGCCGGGCGGCAAGACGGAGTTCGTCTAGACGCTCGTGAACGCGAACAGGCGGCCGTCGTCCGTGATGCTGTAGAGGTAGCCGTTGGCGGCCATCACGTCGACGATAGGGTCGTAAATTTCCTGTTGCCACCGGAGTTTACCCGACGGGGCGTCGACGGCGGCGAGCAGGATGCGCTGACTCGTCGGGTCGCTCCGGCCGACGGCGTAGAGCACGTCGCCGACGAAGATGACGTCGCCCCGGACGCCGAAGGGGAGCGACCAGCGCTCGGTCCCCGCCTTCACGTCGAGGCCGTGGAGCGTCCGCCGGGTGCCGTAGACGGCGGTGTCGCCCGACACCGCGAGGGTGGCGGGACGGACCGACGCGTCGGCCGTCGCGGTCCACAGCGCTTCGCCGGTCGCGGGATCGAACCCGGCGACGCCGTTGCCCGTCGTCGCGACGACGACGCCGTCGGCGACGGCGATCCGGCCGACCGGCCCGCTGAGCGGCACGTGCCACCGCATCCCGGCGATGGACGGATCGACCGCGTACAGGTGGCCGATTTCGGTCGTCGGTTCGCCGTCGGGGTAGCCCGTGCCGATGTAGGCGACGCCGTCACCGACGGCCGCGGCGCGGATCTTCCGATCCCGGCGTTCGCTCCGGCGAACTTCGTTCGGCGCGAACGACCAGCAGAACTCGCCCGTGCGGGCGTCGACGACGCGGTAGGCGTCCTCGCTGGGCATCACCAGACTCGTCCCCGCCGTGCCCAGTTCGCCCACGAACCGCCCGGGGAGATCGTAGGCGTTGCGGAGTTGGCCGTTCGTGCGGTCGATGGCGAGGACGCGGGCGTCCCCGCGCGGGCCGAAGGGGACGTACACCATGCCCGCGGCGGCGACCGGCGGGCCGATGGGCATGGCGTCGATCTTGTATCGCCACTGGATCTCGCCGTTGCGCCGCGGATCGTGACAGAGAACGGCCGCCGTCGGCACGCTGGGGGGCGAGTCGGGATCGGCGGCAACGAGGTAGACGAAGTTGTCGTCGGCCACCGGGAACGTGACCTGCGCCTCCAGCGCGGACATGGTCCAGCGCTCGTTGAGCGGGAAGCCCGTCGGGCCGTTGGCCGCAGGCGCGGCGTTCGTCCCCGCAGGATCGTGGTGGGGCATCGGCCACGTCCCGTCGGGGATCGGGTCCGCTTCCAGCGCGCAGGTGCCCGACCCCTGCTCGAACGAGGTGCTGCCCGTTGCCATCGTGTCCTCGATTTCACCCGCCGATCCCGACGATGTCGTCGCCGGGGGTGGCGTCGTCGTGTCGGGTGGGGGCGTGGCCGTCGCCGTCGGCGTCTCACCTCCGCCGGCCCGCCCCCCACAACCCGCGGTCAGCCCCCCTGCAACTGCCGCGAGCCATTTGCGCCGTGTGAACGTTTCCCGTGGCATGCTCTATCCCCAAGCAGGACCCTGTGACTAAATGTGTTCCGCCAAGTATGTATGGCTCTTACAGGCGGTCGAGGACCGCGTCGGCGTCGTACGAGAGCGTGAGGGAACGCGACCGGCCCCGGCCGTCCACCTCGGCGTAGTCGGCCTCGATCACCCCCAACTGGTCGAGTTTGTTGACGATTTCCGAGTAGCGCGTGTAGCCCAGCCCCGTCGACTCGTGGAACGCCTCGTACACCGTCCCGGCTTGCTGGCCGTCGTGTTCGGCGATGGTCTCCACGAGCGCCTGCTCCGACTCGGTGAGTTCGCGCAGACACCGCGAGAGGTGGACGTACTTCGACTTGTCGTACGCCTCCTCCACGTCGTCGACGCTGATGGTTCGGCTGGCGCGCATCTCGGCGTTCAGCCCCGCTCGGCGCAACAGGTCGATGCCGACCCGCAGGTCGCCGTTCTCGGCGGTGAGTTCCGCCACCCGGTCGAGTTCTTGCGGGCCGATCACGCCGTCGTGGAAGCCCCGATCGACCCGCTCCTGCAGGATGTCGACGATTTCGTCCGCGTCGTAGACGGGGAAGTACACCTCCTCCGGCCGGAAGACGCTCTGCACCCGGCCGTCGAGGTCGTCCATGATGTCCAGCCCGAGGTCGGAGGAGACGACGATGACGCCGATCCGGACTCCCGCCGACCCCTCGTGAGCACGCAACAGCGAGTAGAGCGTGTCCGAGGCCTCGTTCTCGTAGAAGAGGTAGTTCACGTCGTCGAGCGCGACCACCAGCACCTCGTCGTCGTCGACGAGACGGTCGGTGATCTGCCCGAACAGTTTCTTGAACGAGATGCCCGAGGAGGGCGGTTCGTAGTCGAAGACGTTCTCGAACACGCGGGAGAAGACGGCGTACCGGGTCGAGTCGAGTTGGCAGTTCACCCGGACCGTCCGCACCCCCGGCTGTCCGGATAGCTCGCCGAACAGCTTCAACACCGCCGTCGTCTTGCCCGTCCCGGGCGGGCCGCGGACCATCGTGTTGAGCGGGCGGGAGCCCCGCACCGCGGGCCGGAGGGCGTACTTCAGGTTCTCCAGTTGCGTCTCCCGGTGGTCGAAGGTCTCCGGCACGTAGTCGATTTCGAAGACGTGCTCGTCCCGAAAGACCGACTCGTCCCACGACAGCATCCCCTCCTCGGGGTCCTCTGTCATCACTTTCACCTCGCTCGTGTGACTACTTAATGGTTGCCGCGGGCTAGTCGCTGTCGTCCAGTTCTTCGACCGTCGCCCCGGTCACACGCCGTTTGACGCGCTGGACGGCGTCGCGGACGCCGCTCCGCGAGGCGTACCCCTCGCCGCTGTCCGCGACGATTTCGCCGTTCCGGTGGCGGAGTCGCCACCGCCACTCCCCTGCCGCGTCCTCGTACACTTCGAACGCCGCGTCGTCCACGTCGAGGACGTCGGCGTCGGGCGCGTACGCCTGCACCCGTCCGGCCGCTTCCCGTGCCTCGTGTCGCGACGTGTAGCCCTCGCCGCTGTCGGCGATGATCTCCCCGTTGGCGGCGACGAGACGCCACCGCCACTCCTCGGCCGCGTCCTCGAACACCTGAAAGGTCACTGGCATGTGTCGTCGCTCTCGGGGGACGACCGTATAGGTGGGGGGTCGGCGCTAGAACTTCTCCAGCAGACGGCCGTAGAAGTCGTCGCCATCGCCCCCGTCCGCCACCCCCGCGCCGTCCCCTTCCGTCGCTAGCTTCTCCACGATGAGTTCGGGCGTCGACCGCGCGAGGTGGTCGGTCACCGGCGAGCGGTTCACCCGGAGTTCGCCGTCGACGAGGCCGACGGCCTCGATACCGTCGACCGCCACGTCGATGCCCGCGGCGTCCCGAATCTCGCCCGCGAGGTGGGAGACGAACACCGCCGTCACCGCCTGCCCGTCTAGCGCTTCGAGGATGCCCGCGATGATCTTCGCGCTCGCGCCGGGTTCCGTGATGCTCTCCAGTTCGTCCACGAGAACGAGCCGCGAGTCCGTCCCTCGCGCGAGGGTCGCGAAATCGCGGAGCGTCGCCTCGAACGCCCCGGCGTCGAGCGTCCCCTGACTCTTGGCGTAGTAGTGGAGTTCGGAGACGCGCTCGACCCGCGCCGATTCGGCGGGCACGGGCAGGCCCATGTGCGCGAGGGTCGTCACCAGCGCCAGCAGGTCGAGCGTCGAGGTCTTCCCCCCGCTGTTGACCCCCGAGAGGAGCGTCACGCCCGAGACGGCGTAGTCGACGGGTTCCACGTCCTCGAAAGCCACGTCGAGGAGGGGCGAGCGCCCGGCTTCGACGGCGACGCCCGACACCTCGTCGTCGATGCGCGGGAGCGTACAGTCGAAGTCGGCGGCGAAGCGGGCGAGCGCGAGTTCCACGTCGCGCTCCAGCGCCGCCCGGACGAGGTCGTCGACCGGGTCACGGAGGGCGCCGAGGTCGGCCGCCAGATCGGATTTGAGCCGCGCCGCCCGGCGGTCGCGAGCGGCTTTCAGTTCCGTCCGCAGGCGGGAGACGGCTTCCTCGTTGCGCTCGACCGGGAAGGTGGGGTCGTCGCTGAAGACGCGTTCGGCCAGATCCGCCTCGTCGCCGAGGTCGAGGCTGTCGATCAGGTGGTCGCGTGCCTTCTCGACCGCGCGGTCGAACTCGTCGGCGAGTTCCCGGGAGAGGAGGGCGTCGACGCGGGCGCCCTGTTCGACCAGCGAGAGGAAGTCCGTCCCCTCGATGGTCACGTCGCGCTCGCGGATCACGTCCCGGAGGTGGTCGTTGGCGACCGATTCGGCCGTGCCGACGGCGGCGTCCAGGTCGTCGACGGCAGTGATGAGCCGGTCGAGTTCGTCGTCACCGACGGGCGTGCCGTCGTCGTCGAGGCGGGCGAGGGCATTCCGGAGCGCGTCGAGGTCGCAGGGTGGCTCCATCCCCGCCGTCTCGTGGACGCGAGCGGCCGCGAGCAGGGAGTCGCGGTTCGCCGCGAAGAAGGCGAGGAGGCGTTCGGGCACCACGTCCGCGGGATGGTCGAAGGCGTCCGGCCGTACCCGTACGTCGCCGGCCACGTCGACGCCCGCGAAGGTCTCGTCGAGGGCGATCACCGTCGCGTACGACCGCGCGAGTTCCGCGAGGCCGCGCGCGTCGTCGACCACCTCGACGGAGAGTTCGGGGAAGGCGTCGGTCGCCGCGGCGTACGTCTCCGCGTCGGTCGTGGCCAGACAGCGGTCGCGCACTCGCGTCGCCGGCGGGTCGGTGAGCGGTTCCACCTCCGCCAGCGCGTCGAGGGTCGCCTCGTCGACGTCGCGGCTCGTCGCCCGCTCCACCAGCTCGCGCATCTCCACGATCCGCGATTCGGCGCCGGTGGGGACGAACGTCTCCACCCGTCTGGCGGCGTAGTCGGTGACCGTCCGCTCCTGCAGGAGAGCGAGGACGTCCTCGAAGATGTCGCGGGCGCGGTCGGTCGCGAGGAAGTCGCCGTCGGCGCCGTGTTCGTAGCGGATGGCTGCGCGGGCGATGGCCGCCGCGCGCCCGGCGGAGATGCCGGGCGCCTGCGACAGCGCCGCCACGTCGCCGTCCCGGAGCGCTCGCTCGGCGTCGTCGAGTTCGGCGAGTGCGGCCGCCGTCTTCTCGCCGACGCCCGGGATGGCCGTGAGTTCCATTCGGGGCAGTGTATCGCCCCATCCGGCAAAACGTTGCGGGTCCTACCCGTGGCGACCGAGGTGGTAGACGACGCCCCAGACGAACGAGAGCGCGAGGATCAGGACGAGGCCGCCGGTCACTTCCTGCGACAGCGGCGCGCCGATCAGCGGTTCGAGCTGTCGGCCGATGGTCGCTCCCGCCTCCGCGAGCGGTGGCGTGTACGTCCACACGTATTTCGAGAGCATCGATCCGACAACGAGACTGACGAACGCCGCGAGCGCGTGTGAGGTCCCCGTTTTGGCAGGCATTTCCGTCTCCCCGGTCGACGAGTGGTCAGCACAGCGGAAAGAATCTTTCTCCGCCGACCCAGACAACGCGCTTTTGCCCGTCGGTACGGTAGGGGCGGGCAATGACTGCCCTCGACGCGAAACTCGACGCCGCCCGCGACGCCCTGGCCGAGCGTGACGGCGTCGTCGTCGCCTTCTCCGGCGGCGTCGACTCCAGCGTCGTCGCCGCCCTCGCCCGCGACGCCCTCGGCGACGACGCCGTGGCGTGTACGGCCCGAAGCGAGACGCTCCCTGCCGAGGAACTCGACGACGCCCGCCGCGTGGCCGACGAGATCGGCATCCGCCACGAGACGGTGACGTTCTCCGAACTCGACAACCCCGACTTCGTCGAAAACGACGGCGAGCGCTGTTACCACTGCCGGACGATGCGTCTCGGGAAGATGTACGACGTGGCCCGCGACCTCGGGTTCTCGACCGTCTGTGACGGCACGAACGCCTCCGACCCCGGCGAGGGGCATCGCCCCGGCCTCCGTGCGGTCGAGGAACTCGAAGTCTTTTCGCCCCTCCTCGCACACGACATCACCAAGGCTGAGGTGCGGAAGGCGGCCGAGCGCTACGGCCTCTCCGTCGCCGACAAACCCTCGATGGCGTGTCTCTCCTCGCGCATCCCGACCGGGCTGGAGGTGACCGAGGAGAAACTAACGCGCGTGGAGAAGGCCGAACGCCTCCTTCGGACGTGGGGGTTCTCGCAGTTCCGCGTCCGCGACCACGACGGCCTCGCACGCATCGAAGTCGCGCCCGACGAACTCGACGCGGCGCTGGACCGGGACTTCGCCCGCGCCGCCCGCGAACACCTCACCGACGCCGGCTTCGATCACGTTACGCTCGACCTACACGGGTACCGGACCGGGAGCGTGAGTCCTGCGGGCGAGAACGCGGAGTCGACCGCCCCGGACCTCGAACAGGAGTATCCCGTCCGCGAGGACTGAGGCGGACCGTTGTGAGTCAGTTCCGGCAGTCACCGATCGGGGAGTGACGACCGCCGGGACACAGTTACAACGATCCGCCCGACTCACGTGCGCACTTCGTCGAGGAAGTCCGTCCGGTTCTCCGAGACGACGGTCGGCGCCCCGTCGGTCACGCGGAGTTCGTTCAGCGCACAGTTGTGCTGGGTCCTCTCCGTCACCGCGTCGACGATATTGCGGTCCTCGACGGCGCCCAGAAGGAGATACAGCGGCCCGCCGTGGGCGACGACGGCCACCGTCTCGTCGGCGCCGCTGTCGGCGAGGAGCCGGTTCCAGCCCGCGAGGACGCGTTCGCGCACGTCGCGGAGGCTCTCGCCGCTCTCCGGGCGGGCGTCGACGGCCTCCCGGCCGGCGCGCTTGAGCGACAATCGCTCGTGGTCCTCGAACACCGTCTCGTGGGGAAGCCCCTGATACCGGCCGAAGTCGCGTTCGCGCCACGACGACTCGAACGTCGGCTCACGCCCGACGCGGTCGGCGAGATACGACGCCGTCTGTCTGGCGCGCCGGAGGTCGGAGGCGACGATGCGGTCCACGTCGTACTCGGTGTCGACGGCGGCCGCGAGCGCCCGCGCCTGTTCGTGACCGCGGTCGGTCAGCGGTGTCGGTGCCCAGCCCTGCAGACGGCCGTCTCGGTTCCACGTCGTCTCGCCGTGCCGGGCGAGGAGGAGGGTCGGCATGGGTGACGGTAGAGCGCACCCCTACAAGAGCGTTCCTCGGTACGGTTCCGTACTGCTCCCCAGTAGTCCGTGGGGACTAGAACCTAGTTCCCCGTCCACCGGAGGAGTGCCAGTGTCCCCTCGAACAGCGAAATCATCGTCGCGGCGACGATGATGGGGGCCATCCCCGTCGGATCGGGGCTGACGAGGAAGGCGACGCCGAGGAAGCCGCCCCAGAACAGGAGGCGACGGTCCTCCAACCAGATCCGCGTGGTGAGATTCATCATGATCGCGAGCATGATGAACAGGGGAATCTGGAAGACGAGCGCCATGTAGCCCATGAGGACGAGAATGAGGCTGAACGTCTCCTTGAGGCCGAACGCGACGACGGCGGTGCCCGTCGTGTAGGCGGTGAAGTACGCGAAGATGGCGGGGAGGACGACGAAGTGAGCGAAGGCGACGCCGATCAACGCCAACACGAGGCTGGTCGGGATGGCGGCGAGGTAGTAGCGGCGTTCGCGCGGGAAGAGACCGGGACGCATGAACAGATACGTTTCGTAGACTGCGACGGGGAGACCGACGACGAAGCCGGCCAGCGCCGCGACCTTCAGCTCCGTGAGGAGGAGTTCGAGCGGGCCGTAGAGCCGCGGGCGCCGGTCCGTGATGGTCTCCGCACCGGGGATGTGGGAGTTCCAGAGGAAGTTGATCACCTGGTCCGCGATGGGGAAGACGGCGAGGGCAACGACGCCGCCGACGACGAGGACGACGGCGAGTCGACGCACCATCTCCTCGATGTGGGCCGCGAGCGGCATTTCCTCGTCCGAGGCCGGTCCCTCTCCGATCAGGCCGTCGTCGAGGTTGTCGGTCGGATCGTCGTCGGCCGCCGTGAGATCGGTCTCCGGGGTCTCGCTCTCCTCGACCGACGGTTCGGTCGCCGCGTCGTCCGTCTCGGATTCGATCACGGAGTCCGCCGACGGGTTGGCGTCGGTTTCGACGACCGAGTCGGAATTCGATTCGATGACCGAGTCGGCATCCGATCCGTCCGTGTCCTCGCTCCGATGGATGGGTGCGTCCGCCGGGATCTGGTCGCGGCCGTCACTCGGCGTGCCGTCGCCGTCGGGGGGCGCGCCCGAGGATGCGTCGGCGTCACGCTCTCCGTCGCCGGTCGTCACCACGCTCGGATCCAGTTCGAGTTCCGGGTCCTCTTCGAGTTCGGAGTCGGGGACTGGCGCGCCGATGGCGTCGGAGACGCTCTGGCGTTCGTCCTCGTCGAACGGATCCGGCGTCCCCGTCGCCCCCATCGGTGCCTGCTTGTCCGCCGCGATGACCGACTCGTCGTCGATGTAGTCCTCGATGGTGCCGCCGGGAATGTCGTCGTCGTCCGGCGAGGCGACCGTGTCCGTCTCCGGATCGAAGGCGCCGTTCCCGGTGTCGACGTCGCCGTCGTCCGACTCGCGCTCGGAGTCGGCCGCGGCCTCGTGGCTGTCGGCCTCCGCGTCCGACGAGCCATCGGTCGGCGGATCGTCGTCCGCCGTCGTACCGGCCGGTGATTCCGACTCCGGTTCCTCAGCCATTCACCCGACATATCTCCCGTGCTGTTATAGGCCTTTTTCCATCTCGCCGCGCTCCGACCGCTCTCCACGGACGGCGACGGAGAGAAAAGATTGATGACAGCGAGACGGCTTCGATAACGCATGTCGAGCGCGCTCGATGAGGACACCCGTCAGACCCTGGACGCCGGCCGCGAGACCGCCGGCGCGATGCTCCGGTCCGCGCAGAAGGACCTCCAGAAGGTGTTCATCGTCTTCCTCGTCGGGTTCATCGGCTCCTTCTACGCCCTACGGCTCTACGTCTGGGGCTTCCTCGAACGGATCACCCGTTCCCAGATGGACGCGGCAACGTCGGGCGAACTCCAGATCATCGCCCAGACGCCGTTCGACGTGATCCTCCTGCAGGCGAAGATCGGTCTTGTCGCTGGCATCATCCTCGGTCTGCCGGTCTTCATCTACTTCTCCCGTGACGCGCTGCGGGACCGAGGGATGTGGCCCTCGTCACCGATCTCGCGGTGGAAACTCGCCCTCGGTGCCCTGTTGGCGACCGTCCTCTTTTTCGCCGGCCTCGCCTACGGCTACCTCGTCTTCTTCCCGGTGATGTTCGCCTTCCTCGCCAACAACGCCCTCTCCGCGGGCTTTACGCCCACGTACTCCATCGTCCTCTGGGCGCAGTTCATCTTCCTGCTCACTCTCTCCTTTGGCCTCGCGGCACAACTGCCGCTGGCGATGAGCGGCCTCGCCTACGCCGAAATCGTGCCGTACGAGACGTTCCGCGACCGCTGGCGCTACGCCGTCGTCGCCATGTTCGCCTTCGGCGCCCTGTTCACCCCGCCGGACCCCTTCACGCAGATCATGTGGGCCATTCCTATGCTGGTCCTCTACGGCTTCAGCCTCTATCTCACGAAAGTCGTGATGACGGCCAAACGCGGCAGCGAGCAGATCAGCATCAAAGCGGCCGCCGCCGGTCACTGGAACGTCATCCTCGGGATCGGCATCGTCGGCGGGCTCCTCGTGTACGCCTTCTTCGCCCGCGGCGGCCTCCCCGTCGCCAACGACCTGCTGGCGTGGATGGGGAGCAGTCGACGGCTCTCCCAGCCCGGTGCCTCCCTGCCCGTCTCCCGGACCGTCGGCCTCGCGCTCTGGACCACCCTCGGCATCCTCCTCGCCGGCCTCGTCGCGTTCATGTACTACGTCTACGCCGAACTCGACGACGCGGCCGCTCCCATCGCGGTGAGCGACCCGGCCGACATCGACCTCTCGGAACTCGACGCGGCCGGGATTCGGGCCGCGCCGCCGGAAGCGTTCGCCGACCTGAGCGAGGACGACGCCGTGTCGATGGCGGGCGACGCGATGGACGACGGCGACAAGGAGAAAGCGCGGGCCATCCTCGAACGGTTCGACGAGGCTGAAGAAGTGCGCGAGGCCGAGTCGTCGGCGCCGCAGTCGACGACGGAGGAGATCGGCGATCGGGCGAGTCGAGCCAGCGGCACCTTCCTCGACGAGTTCACCGACGGCGAGAAAGACGAGGACGACATCGGCGGCTACTACACCGATATCGCCTTCATCCTCGATAGCCTCACCTCGCGGGCGTTCCGTATCGCCGCCGTCTTCGGTATCGTCCTCGCGGCGACGTTCGGGTGGCTCTACACCGGCGGTATCGGCCGCGTGTTCGAACAGTTCCTCTCGCAGTTGCCGAGTCAGGTGACGCCGGAGAGCATCAACGTCGTCGCGCTCCACCCGATGGAAGCGCTCATCTTCGAGGTGAAGTTCTCGACGCTGATCGCCACCGCAGTCACCTTCCCCATCGTCATGTACTACGCGTGGCCGGCGCTGCGGGAACGGGGCTTCGTCCGCGGCAACCGCAACATCATCTTCGGGTGGGCCGCCGCGCTCGTCCTCGGCCTCTTCGGTGGCTTCGTCCTCGGCTACACCACCGTCGCGCCGACGGTCATCTCCTATCTCGTCGCTGACGGCGTGCGAGCGAACATGATCATCGCCTACCGCATCACCAACTTCTTCTGGCTCATCTTCTTCACCACCGCCGGCATCGGCATCCTCGCGGACGTTCCCGTCCTCATGCTCCTGCTCAACACTGCCGGCGTCTCGTACCGGACGATGCGTGATCGCTGGCGCGAGGTCACCGTCGGCATCATGGCCTTCGCCGCCGTCGCCACGCCCGCCGACGTGATGACGATGTTCCTCGTCACCATTCCGCTGATGTTCGCGTACGGCGCCGGCCTCGTCGTCCTGTTCTTCGTGACGTTCGGCGGGCGGCGGGACCTCTCGCGGTGGACTGCGAACGCGTAGGTTAGTCGGCGAGCGGGAGCCGAACGGTCACCACACACCCGCGCGGGTCGTTCTCGTGGAACGAGAGGCTGCCGTCCAACTGCCGGACGATCAGGGTGACGAGCCAGAGGCCGATCCCGCTCCCGTGGTACAGCGGTTCTATCTCCCGCTCGCTCGTCAGAATCTTCCGCTCCATCTCCGGAATCCCCGGCCCGTCGTCCGCAACGCTGACGGCGACCTCGTCACCCTCGATAGTCACGTCGACGGTTACGGTCGGCGACTCGCGGTCCGAGTGTATCACGGCGTTCGTCACGAGTTCCTCGACCGCGCGTCGAACGTCCGTCGTCGCCTTGACGCGCACGTCCCGTGGCTGTGTGACAGTGATATCGGCGCCGTGATCGGCCTCCTCGACGGCCGAGACGGCCGCATCGAGCAGTGGCGCCAGTTCGAGCGGTTCGGGTGATTTGGGGTTCGCCAGCCGCTTCGTGATCTCGTGTTCCTTGTCCACCGTGTGCAACAGGGTCTCGCTCCGGTCGACGACGATGCTCGCATAGTCGGCCACGTCGCCGTCGCTCGACGACTGGATCGTCTCCGCGTACCCCTTGATCACGTTTATGCCGTTGTGGAAGTTGTGGCGCAGGATTCGATCGAACACTTGCAACTGCCGGAGGCTCTCACGGAGGTCGTTCTCCAGCCGCTTACGGTCGGTGATGTCAGTCTGGATGGAGACGAACCCCTCGTAGTTGCCGTCCTCGTCGGTGATTGGGGCGCTCGTCTGCTGGACGTAGTAGCGCTCGCCGTCCTTGCGCCGCAGGACGTGTTCGTTGTCTCCGTACTCGACCGTTCCGTCGGTCACCAGGATATCGGGGTGTTCGCCCCGAACCTCGTCGGCCGAGTACCCCGTCATCTCCTCGAACGCCGGATTCACGTAGTCGATCCGGCCATCCGCGTCGCTAATACACACCGCGTGCCCCGATGCCTCGATAGCGCGCCTCGTCCGCCGCAGTTCGCGACGCTGGGTCCTGAGTCGCTCGTTCAGCCGGTGCTCCTCGCGAACGAAATCGAGCAGGAAGTAGGACGCGAAACTCGCGAGCAGGTTGGCGCTCGTCTCGGTTAGTTCGCCTCCGTAGTTCACCACGAGTTCCCCCTGGGTGAACGCCGCCAGTTCGGTCAACTGGTGGGTCGCCATGAACGCCAACAGTGTCACGAGGACGAGTGGCCGGAGGTCGTCGAGTCGTCGGATCGAGACGAGCGAGTACCCGATGGCCAGCGTGAGAGCGACCAGCGGCAGAGTCGAGAACACGACGAACGCCGCCAGCGTTGTCATCGTATTGCGCATTCGATAGCGCTTCAAAGTACTTTGCGACCCGGCTGGCGTCGATCTGTCGACAGTCCCGCGGCCGAAAGCGTAAGAGGTAGATATTCGCTGCGTAATACCAAAATATGGCCAAGATAAGCGTCGAGATTCCCGACGAACTGCTCGAGGATCTGGACGACCACGTCGGTGACGACGGCAAGTTCGTGAATCGGAGCGACGCCGTCCGGGCATCGATTCGCAAGACGCTCGACGTGCTGGACGAGATCGACGCCCGGCACGGTCGGCTGGAGTCCGACGAATGAGCGCCGGCGACGATTGGCCGGTCGGCCGCGTCGCCATCCTGTCGCTGTTCGTCACGGCGCTAGTGACCGCGCAGTTGACCGCGTCGAAGGTGCTGGCGATCCCGTTGCCAACCGCCGTACCCCGGGTTGGGAGCACCATCTTCCTGCCGGGGGCGGCGCTGGCGTACGCGCTCACCTTCTTCGCCTCCGACTGTTACGGAGAACTCTACGGACGGCGAGACGCGCAGGTGATGGTGAACGTCGGCTTCGTGATGAACTTCGTCCTGCTGGCGCTGGTGTGGTCGACCATCCTCGCCCCCGCGCGGAATCCCGAGTTCGCGGCGCAGTTCGCGGGCGTCCTCGCCCCCGCGACCAACATCGTCGCCGGGAGTCTGCTCGCCTACCTCGTCAGCCAGAACTGGGACGTGATCGTCTTCCACCGTCTCCGTGACGCGACCGAGGGCGACTTCCTCTGGCTCCGTAACATCGTCTCCACGGCGACGAGTCAGGCTCTCGACACGGTCATCTTCATCGGCGTGGCCTTCTACCTCCTGCCGCAGTACGTCTCTATCGGCAGTCCGACGCCGTGGAACGTCGTCGTCTCGCTGATGATCGGGCAGTACCTCCTGAAACTGCTCATCGCGCTGGTGGATACGCCCTTCGTCTACGCCGTCGTTGGCGTCGTGCGGTCGCGGGCCGACGATGCGGCGAAGGCGGCGGCCGCGGCCGCCGCGGGAGAGCGCGAGCGCGAGTCGACCACCGACGAGTTCTAATCCTGCCGCGCCGCGAACGCGAACCGCGGTTTCACGTCCTCGATCCGAATTGCGACTTTCTCGCCCACCTCGGTGTCGGGGACGAAGACGGTGAAGTCGTCGACGCGGGCGATGCCGTCACCCTCGCGCCCCTCGTCCGTAATCTCGACCGTGAGTTCGTCGCCGGCGCTCACCGGCGCGGTCAGATACCCTTTGGCGACGAGGTAGAGTTCCGACGACGAATCCCGCGAGGCGTCCGGCCGGATCGACCGCACGTACTCGAAGGACTCCTCCATGTCGCTCCGGAGGTCGGCCAGATCCGGCCCGTCGAACACCTTGACGACGAGGTCGCCGCCGGGGTCGAGGAGGTCCCGGGCGACGCCGAGCGCCTGTCGGGCGAGGTGGACCGATCGTGCGTGGTCGACGCTGTACTCCCCGGTCATGTTCGGTGCCATGTCGGAGACGACGACGTCGATACCGGTCCCATCCACCGCGTCTCGGAGGCGCTCGACCGTCGCCTCCTCGGTCATGTCGCCGCGGACGGTTTCGACGTTCTCGGCGTCCAGCGGTCGGATGCGCTGGCGGTCGACGCCGACGACGGTGCCTCCCTCACCGACCGCCTCGGCGGCGACCTGAAGCCACCCACCGGGCGCGGCGCCGAGGTCGACCACCGCATCGCCCGGCGAAAACAGGTTCGCCGCCTCGTCGAGCTGTTTGAGCTTGTAGGCCGACCGGGCGCGATACCCCTCCTGTTTCGAGCGGTTGTAGTACTCGTCCTTTCCCGTCATGGCTGGGGCCTCCGACGCTCCGCGACACGTGTAACTGGTGATGCTGCGTTCATACTTGGTCACACGCGGTCGATCCGGAAAGACACGTCGGATCCGGTGGCACCCCGACCGCCGTGACGCTCAGACCTGATCCAGCAGTCGTTCGACGAGTGACGGGCCGCAGTATCGAACCTGTGACCGCTCGGCGGTGTACTCGATCACACCGGTCGCGTCGAGTTTCGGCAGGTGGACATGTCTGAGCGAGATGACGAGCTGGTCCGGCTCCGGATCGGTCGGTTCACGGGTGGCGAGCGTCTGTGCGAGCGCCGGTACGGGTACCGTGTCGCCGTCCTGTGTCCGCAAGATACGGATGATGCGTCGTCGTCGCGCGTCCGCTAGAACCTCGAACACCGCATCGAGCTGCTCTTCGTTCGTTCGGCGCCGATTCCCCCTCGATTCGCCGGCTGTGGTGTCTTCACGCTGATTGACATTCGATGTGGTCATACTCTCCCCCCCTGCAGTGCGAACAGGTGTTCGACGGGAACATTCATGAAGTTGTTGACTACGAAAACTGTCATGTTCTCTGTCACCCCTCCTCGAACAGCAAGGCGTTGGTGACGAAGGTCACGATACCGCGACGGAGTCGTTCGGTGACCGCCTGATCGGAGATCCCGAGTTCGTCGGCGAGTTCGATGGTCGTACACCGCCGGGGGATGTCGTAGTATCCCCGTTCGACGGCGAGTTCGAGCGTTCGGCGCTGTCGCGGCGTCAACCCGTACCAGGCGCCGGTCCCCCGTCTGGTAGGGTTGTACACTCGCTCCACGTCCACCCCCATCTCGGTCGCCTCGCAGGAGGACCGAAACGACGCGAACGCGTCGTGGCTAGGGAATCGCGTCTCGAACGTCCAGCTGTCCGACGTGCCGGTACCGCACCGCACCGATCCGCCGTAGTCGTCGATCAACCCGAAGAACGGGTCAGCGGTCGGTTCCCACGCCAATACGTAGAGTTCCTGGCCGTCGAATGGCTCCAGCACTTCGAGCCGATAGCCGTCCGCGTCGACGAACGGGTTCTCGACGCAGCCGTCCGGAAGCATCCACGAGAGCGAGAAGACCGAAACGTCGCCGCCCCCCACCGTCCCCACCCGTTCGAGTTCGGCGCTGTCGCCGTCGTGAAACGGCAGGCGTCGGCCGAGTTCGAACTGATGGGCCGGTATCCGTACGTCTACAATGACACCCATAGATAGTGCGTCGGGGAATTGTCCACGGGGGGTCATAGCAGGTATGCTTGGTTAACCAAGTTTCGTTCGTCACGGTAATATCCGTGATAAACGCTGACCCGGGCCGCGCGCCACCGCGCGCCCGGCCGCGACGAACAGCGGGTATTTTTAACGCCCGGGGCGTACCACTGGATACATGTTCAAGGCCATCGTGAGCGCGTCGACGCTCCGGGACGCCCTCGACTCCGTGAGCGTGTTGGTCGACGAGTGTAAGGTGCGACTCAACGAGGACGGCCTGTCGATCCGCGCGGTCGATCCGGCGAACGTGGGGATGGTCGATCTGTCGCTCGATGCGGCCGCCTTCGAATCCTACGAGGCCGACGGTGGCGTCATCGGCGTCAACCTCGCACGACTGGAGGACATCGCCGGTATGGGCAACGCCGGCGACCTGGTCCATCTCGAACTCGACGAGGAGACGCGAAAGCTCCACATCCGGATCGACGGGCTCTCCTACACGCTGGCGCTCATCGATCCCGACTCGATCCGCCAGGAGCCGGACATCCCCGACCTCGACCTGCCGGCTCGGATCGTCGTCGAAGGCAACCAGCTCGACCGCGGGATCACGGCCGCCGACATGGTGTCCGATCACATCAACCTCCGCGTCGACGAGGACGCCGAGACGTTCCACATCGAAGCCGAAGGCGACACCGACGACGTGGATTTCGAGATGGGCCCCAACGACCTCATCGATCTGGAGGCCGGTCCCGCGGACTCGCTGTTCTCGCTCGATTACCTCAAGGATATGAACAAGGCCATCCCCGGCGACGCCGAGGTGACCATCGAACTGGGCGAGGAGTTCCCGGTGAAACTCCACTACGAGTTCGCCGAAGGGCTGGGTAACGTGACCTTCATGCTCGCACCGCGGATTCAGAGCGACTAGTCGACTCGCGCTCACGCCGCCATTTCTCTCGTTCCGACTCCCCCAGCCACGGGTTCGGTCCGTGTGTGCGATGACCAAAGTAGTTATATGCTATAGAACGACTCGGCGCCGGATATGTCAGTAATTATTGTTGTATATTTCGATGGGTATATATTCCCACGGCGGATTCAGCGAAACATTTATAAGCTTATCGGCCTTACACTTGGTTAAGAAGCGCCACCCGACTGGTCCCCCCGCTCAGTTGGCAGTGGCGTCCACCCCTCATCATGACTGAAACACACGTATGGACGGCCAGCGAGACGGCACTCGACGAACGGGAGGAATCGACGGCGGAGACCGAACAGGAACACGTCTGTCCCGAGTGTGGCGGTGCGCTCGTGACCGACGAGGAACACGGCGAGACGGCCTGTAGCGAGTGTGGCCTCGTCGTCGAGGCGGACGGCATCGACCGCGGTCCCGAGTGGCGCGCTTTCGACTCGCGCGAACGCGACGAGAAGGCCCGCGTCGGATCGCCGACGACGAATATGATGCACGACAAGGGTCTGTCGACCACCATCGACTGGCAGAACAAGGACGCCTACGGCAACACGCTCTCGGCCGACCAGCGCCAGAAGATGCAGCGTCTGCGCACCTGGAACCGCCGGTTCCAGACCCGCGACCACCAGGAGCGCAACCTGCGGCAGGCGCTCGGCGAAATCGATCGCATGGCCTCGGCGCTCGGCCTCCCCGAGACGGTCCGCGAGACCGCGTCTGTCATCTACCGACGGGCGCTGGAGGACGACCTCCTGCCCGGCCGTTCGATCGAGGGCGTCGCGACCAGCGCGCTCTACGCCGCGGCCCGACAGGCCGGCGTCCCCCGGACCATCGACGAGGTGGCCCGCGTCAGCCGCGTCGACGAGGAGGAGTTCAAACGCACCTACCGCTACGTGGTGCGGGAACTCAACCTCGAAGTCGCCCCGGCCGATCCGGTGAGCTACGTCACCCGGTTCGCGTCGGAACTCGACCTCTCGGACGAGGCCGAACGCCTCGCCCGCGAGATGCTCGACGCCGCCAAGGAACAGGGCATCCACAGCGGTAAGAACCCGGTCGGCCTCGCGGCCGCCGCCGTCTACGCTGCCCCCCTGCTCACCAACGAGCAGGTCACCCAGCAGGAAGTCAGCGAGGTGGCCGACATCTCGGAAGTGACTATCCGCAACCGCTACCGCGAACTTCTCAACGCGTACGAGCAGATGGGCGCAGTCGCGGCCTGATCCGATCGGTCACTCCCTCCCGGCGTACTCGCACTCGCCGACACACTCTTCTTTCAACGGATCGTCGCCCAGCACTTGCTCCGGACGTGCGCCGCTCCGGAAGACCGTGATCCCTTTCAACCCCTGATCTCTCGCCGCGAGGAACACCGTCCGCACGTCGTCGACGCTGGCGTCTGACGGGAGATTCACCGTCTTGCTGACCGCGTTGTCGACGTGGTGCTGGAATGCGGCCTGCACTGCGACGTGTCGTTCCGGGGGTACGTCGTGTGCCGTCTGGAAGAGACGTTTCACGTCCGCGGGAATCGCGTCCACGTCCTGAATCGACGTTCGGTCCTTGAGATCGGTCAGCAGATCCTCGTCGTAGAAGCCGCGTGCCTTCGCTATCTCGACGAACCGGTCGTTCACCATCTCCAGCCCGCCGAGGACCTGCTTCTCGTAGACGACGTTGTAGATGGGTTCGATGCCGGCCGTCGCTCCGGCGATCATCGAGATGGTGCCCGTCGGCGCGATGGTCGTGGTCGTCGCATTACGGACGGGATCGTCGAAGACCGACTCCGACCACACCGGGAAGGGGCCACGCTCCTCGGCGAGGCGCCGTGATGTCTCCCACGCCGTCTCCGAGACGAGTTGCATCACTTCGTCGGCGACGGCGACGGCCTCGTCGCTGTCGTACGCGACGCCGATATCGACGAGCATGTCGTGAAATCCCATGACTCCCACCCCGACTTTTCGGGTGCGGGAGACGGCACGCTCGATGTCGGCCACCGGAAACGTCGAGACATCGAGCGCATCGTCGAGGAAGCGGACTCCCAGACGAACGGTACGTGCCAGTTTCTCCCGATCGATTTTGTCGCCGTCGGTCATCTCGCCGAGGTTGACCGAACCGAGAATGCAGGCCTCGTAGGGGAGCAGGGGCACCTCTCCACAGGGGTTCGTCGCCTCGATCCGGCCGAGCGCGGGCGTCGGGTTGTGGGTGTTGATCTCGTCGAGAAAGAGCAGGCCGGGATCGCCCGTCGCCCACGCGAGTTCGGCGATCAGGTCGAGGATCGCGTCGGCGTCCACCCGGTCGACAGTTTCACCCGTCCGCGGGTTGACCAGATCGTACGGCTCGCCGCTCTCGACGGCGTCCCAGAACGCCGCGTCGGTAGCCACCGAGAGGTTGAAGTTCCGGAACGCGTCCGCTTCGTGCTTGGCCGTCACGAACGCCCGCACGTCCGGGTGAGAGGCGTCGAGGACGCCCATGTTCGCCCCGCGGCGGCGGCCGCCCTGTTTGATCTGTTCAGTCGCCACGTCGAAGATGCGCATGAAACTCACCGGCCCGCTGGCGACGCCACCCGTTTTCGCCACCACGTCGCCCACGGGGCGGATCTTCGAGAACGAAAACCCCGTGCCGCCGCCGCTCTGGTGGATCAGCGCGGTCCGTTTCAACGTCTCGAATATCGACACCAGCGAGTCCTCGATCGGCAGGACGAAACACGCCGCCAGCTGGTGTAGGTCCGTCCCGGCGTTCATCAGCGTCGGCGAGTTGGGCAGGAACTCAAGCGCCGAGAGCGCGTCGTAGAAGCGATCCGCCGTCCCCTCCACATCGTCGTCTTCCGCCGCTGCGACGGCGTCCGCCACACGACGAAAGAGCTCGTCGGGCGTTTCGATCACGGTACCCGCTTCGTCCTGCCGGAGATACCGCTCGCGAAGGACCGTCCGTGCTACCTCGTCGAGCGTTGCCATGTCACATGGTTGATGCTCGATGGGGAAAACCCGTCGCTCGGTTCGCCGCAACGGAATCCTTTTACTCGGCAGTACCCTACCCGGACGCAACTATGGGAATGGGCTCGGATATGTACCGACAGCAGATCCTCGATCACTACAAGAACCCCCGGAATCACGGGGAACTCGAGGACCCCACGTTCTCTCACGTCGGCGAGAATCCGTCGTGTGGCGACACCATCCGGATGGACGTCCGCCTCGACGACGACGGCGAGACCATCGAGTACGTCAGCTTCTCCGGCGACGGCTGTGCGATCAGTCAGGCGAGCGCCAGCATGCTCACCCAGCAGCTCCCCGGCACGACGCTCGACGAACTGGCCGAGATGGACACCGACGACGTGGTGGAGATGCTCGGCGTCGACATCAGTCCCATGCGGATCAAGTGTGCCGTCCTCGCGGAGAAGGTCGTACAGGATGGCGCGAAGATCCACGACGGGGAGCTAGAGATCGAAGAGACCACGACCGAGGAGTAGCCGTCTACCGGCGGCGCACTGTCGTGACGGTTCCCGAGGCAGTTCAGGCCGTTTCGTCTATTTCTCGCCCGATCCCTCGCGCCAGTCCGACGAGGAAGGCCATCCCGTGTTTGACCTCCGGATCCCGGAGCGCACGCAGGAGTCCGACCGCACCGACCGGCGCGTAGTCGACGTCGGAGTCGCCCGCGTGGCCCATCGCGCGCAGGAGCGTCCGCATCCCGCGGACGGTGTCGGGGTCCGACGCCTCGTCCGCGACTTCGCCGAGCGAACTGCCCGTCGCCGCGAGCGACGACACCATCTCGTCGTCCATGGCGTCCGCACCGAGGGCGACGACGTCGGCGACGGCGACGAGATCAGCGAGCGTCCCCGACCGTTGCAGGGCGAGCAACGACTCCAGCGCGTCGTTCAGGTCGTCGGCGTTCTCACCGACGGTGTCCGCGAGGCGGACCGTCTCGTCGGTGGCGAGGCCGTCGCCCGCTTCTGCCAGCGTCGTCGCCGTCCCCGCGAGTGAGGCGACCATCTCGTCGTCCAGCGCGTCGCCGCCGAGCTCCACCACGTCGAGGAGTTCGTTCACCGCGTCGAGGTGGTCGACGAAGCGAGCGACCGTCTCGGGATTCTCCGCGATGACACGTTCGAGTTCCTCTTGATCGGTGTCACTCATCGACCCACCTCACAGGAGCCCCCTCGCGGTGAGCCAGTAGGACTCGTTGTACGCGAGTTTTGCCCAGTGGACGAACTTGTTCTCGTCGCGCATCACGGGTTCGTTCTCGTAGTCGAAGGAGACGTAGGTGGCGTCGTCCATCCCGGCCTCCATGAAGCAGATGGTCTTGCCGTGGTACGTCGCCGTCGGGACGTGACCGTGGACCGACGAGGCCAGTCGCTCCGCGACGACGCCCGCCTCGTAGTGGGCGACGCTCCCCGCTTTCGGTGCGGGAGCGGCCGCCGTGTCGCCGATGGCGTACACGTCCTCCGCGGCGGCCGCTTCGAGGGTGTTGCGGTCCACCTCGACCCAGCCGTCGTCGCCGAGTCCCGACTCGACGATCAGGTCGTCGCCGCGGTGGGGCGGGATGGCGACCAACAGGTCGTAATCGAGGGATTCGCCCTCGACCGTGTGGAGCGTCTGCGCCTCGGGGTCGACCTCTTCGACGTTGAAGAAGGTGTGCGTCTCGATGTCGCGGTCCGCGAAGCGGGGTTCGGCCCAGTCCGAGATGGACTGCTTGCCGTGGAGGCGCATGATCGGGTAGGTGTAGTGGACTTCTACCTCGTCGCGCATCCCACGTTCGCGGAACCAGTCGTCGACCATCAGGGTGAACTCGATGGGGGCGGCGGGGCACATGTGCGGCGTCCCGACGACGCTGAGGACGACGCGCCCGCCCTCGAAGTCCGCGAGGGTGTCGCGGAGGGCCGCGGCCCCCTCCGGGCCGTAGAAGTGGTGGCCACCTTCGACGAGGCCGGGCGTCTCCTCGGGAACGAGGGTCGCGCCCGTCGCCAACACGAGGTAGTCGTAGTCGAGTTCGCCGCCGTCGCGGCGCGTCACCCGTTTCGCGTCGGTGTCGACGTCGGTCACCCGGTCGACGTCGAGGGTGACTCGGGAGTTCACGAGGTCCGACAGCGGTCGGAGCGCGTCGTCGGGCTCTCGCTGACCGAACGCGACGTAGAGGTAGACCGGCTTGTAGACGTGGTTCGGGCCGTCGTTGACCAGTCGCACCTCTACCTCGCCCGCATCTATCTCGTCGCCGAGTTTCTTCGAGAGGCGATTCGCCAGTACCGTGCCGCCGGTGCCGCCACCGACGATGAGGATTCGTTGCATCTCAGGCCTTCCGCACGTAGATGCTCCAGTAGTCGCCCTCGTCGACGATGTCGAGCAGTTCGTGTCCTGCCTTCTCCAGCCACTCGGGAACGTCGTTTTTCGATCCCGATTCCGTCGTCTGGAGTTCGATGACGGTGCCCTCGTCTACCGTCTTGACCTTCCCGATGAGATCCATCAGGGGGCCGGGACAGCCGGCACCGCGCGCGTCGACCGTCACGTCGGGAGTGTGTTCGCTCATCGCGATCACCTCACGACCACGTCCACGTAGCCCGCGAGCGGTTCGTTCGGTCCATCGCCGTCGTGCAGGCGTACAGAGGGCCGAGTGCAGTCAGTCATGGTGTCTCACGACCGAAGATACGGTCTACGGGGAGATAGTCTTGTATGATTTTTCCAAAATCGTGAGAACTGTAACGACGGATTACGGGTCGTCGGCCGAGGGCCTCACTCGGGCACGAGCCCCGCGTCCTGCACCCGCATCACGGCCTCGCCGTCCGCGAGGTTCGGCGCGTCGACGAGGCGGACGATCCGCTTGTCGCCCTTCGATTTCCGCAGGTACATCCGGAACGTCGAGGTGTGCCCGAGAATGTTCCCACCGATGGGCTGGGTCGGATCGCCGAAGTAGGAGTCGGGGTTGGAGGCGACCTGATTCGTGACGAGGACGGCGGTGTTGTAGAGGTCGCCGATCCGCATCAGGTCGTGGAGGTGTTTGTTGAGCTTCTGCTGGCGTTCCGCGAGTTCGCCCCGGCCGACGTACTCGGCGCGGAAGTGGGCGGTGAGCGAGTCGACACAGAGCAGTCGCACGGGCCACTCGCTGTCCTCGTGTTCGCTCGCGAGTTCCTTCGCCTTCTCCGCCAGCAGGATCTGGTGGTTGGAGTTGAACGCCTTGGCGACGTGGATCTTGTCGAGGACGTCGGTGACGAGTGCCTCCATCGCTTCCTCGTCGCCCGGCGACCCCTCGATGTCGCGGTCGTCCATCGTGGCCTGAATGATCTCGTCGTCGAGGCCACGGACCATGTCGTCGATACGCTCCGGTCGGAACGTGTCCTCGCTGTCGACGAAGATGGCGCTCCCGCGGAGGCCGCCGTACTCCTTGGGGAGCTGCACGTTCACCGAGAGCTGGTGGGTGACCTGTGACTTCCCGGCACCGAACTCGCCGTACACCTCCGTGATGGACTGGGTCTCGACGCCGCCGCCGAGGAGGTCGTCGACTTCGGGGACGTTCCAGGTGAGCTTCCCGATCTGTTCGCGGCGTTCGAGGACGGCCGCGCCCGTCTCGAAGCCGCCCACGTCCGCGGCGTCGCGGGCCGCGTTGATGATGTCGCTCGCCGTCGACTCACCGATGTCCGCCGTATTCGAGAGTTCGGCCGGACTGGCGACCGCGATGCTCTGGTAGCTTTCGAAGCCCGCTTCGACCAACTTGTCCGCCGTCGCCGGCCCGACACCCGGAAGGGTTTCGAGGTCGTCTTCTGCCATGTGACTCTGCTTGTGCCCCTCCCCACATAAAGTCTCGTTAACACCGTGGTGAAAGTGAAATGGGCCGACGGCGTGCCTCTCTTTCCCACGGCACACCGAGGTTCAAAGGCGGTGACGCGCTACTCCCACGGGTGGCCGTCCGGGTCGTCGGGCCACAGCGGGTACCAGTACCCCTCGTCGTCCTCCACGTCGAGTTCGCCGTCGAGGACGGACTGGAGTTTGAACTCGAGTCGGTTGTCGCGTTCGTGGCGTCCCGACGGGGCGAAGGGGTAGTACGCCCCGCGGCGGAACGAGTAGATCCAGTACGCGTGGGCGCCGTCGCGGGGGCGTTCGAAGCCGAAGACGGCGGCCAGTAGCCGGGAGCCGTACCCCTCTTCGACGAACGTGTCGGCCGCGAAGTGGACGCTCGTCACCAGATCTTCCGGGTCGCTGTCCGCGAGGACGACCCAGTGGTAGCCGTGGTCGTCCTCGTGACGGCGGAAGGTCGTCCCGGTGTCTTCCTCGCCCGCGTGGAGGATGGTCTCCACCTCGTCGACGGCGGCGGCGAAGTCGGTGCTGTCCACGGAGGAGAAACAGAGCGCCGCGGCGCCCGCCGGGACGAAATCGAGGTTCGCCTCCATCGTGATGTAGGCCGTCGACATCCCAAACAGGTCGTCCGGATCGGCATCGCGTGTCGCGTCCGCCTCGGCGCTCAGACCGAACACGGAGCGGATGGAGTCGAACAGGCCCATGTCGCTACCGTCGCTCCATCTCCGCGGCCATCTCGCGGAGTCGTTCGACACGCTTCTCGGTCGGCGGATGCGTCGAGAAGATGCGGCCGACGAATCCGCTCCGGATGGGAATGACGAAGAAGGCGTTCATCTCCGACTGCTCGCGGAGGTCCTCCTGTGGCACCCGGTCCATCCGTCCCGAAATCGTGAGGAGGGCGGACGCGAGCGCGGTCGGTTTGCCCGTAATCGCCGCCCCGCCTCGGTCGGCCGCGTACTCGCGGTAGCGCGAGAGCGTCCGGATGAGCACGAACGAGACGATCCAGACCACCACCGAAACGAGGATGGCGACCATCATGCCGCCCCCGCCCTGCCGGTTGCGGTTCCCGCCGAACAGCCACCCCCAGCGAACGATCATGAACGCGATAGTCGAGAGGAAAGAGGCGATGGTCATCACCATCACGTCCCGGTTCTTGACGTGGGCGAGTTCGTGGGCGAGGACGCCTTCGAGTTCGTCCTTGTCGAGGCTTTCGAGGAGACCCTTCGTGACACACACCGTCGAGTTCTTCGGCGACCGCCCGGTCGCGAACGCGTTCGGCATGCGCGTCTCCGCGACGGCGACGGTCGGTTTCGGCAGGTCGGCCTGCTGGGAGAGACGACCGATCGTCGCGTGCAGTTGCGGATACTCCTCCTCGTCGACTTTCGACGCGCCCATGCTGTACAGCGCGAGGCGGTCACTGAAGAAGAACTGCCCCAGCGAGAACAGGCCCATCACGACGACGACACCGAACAGCCCCATGTACTGCGAGAGGATGGCGATGAAGACGATATAGAGGACGAAGAGCAGGAACATCGTCAGGACCATCCGGCCCCGAAGTCCCCAGTCGGCTTTCCACTCCATATCCGGAGTAGTTGCCCGCGAAGGTAAACAGTATCGCTCGATGTCGCGGGGCTTAACCGCCGCGACCGACTACCGGCGGCCAATGAGCGATAGCGAGTCCCGGGAGTTCTGCCCCCGCTGTGGCGATCCGGTGCCGGCGCGAGCGGAGCCGCTCCCCGGCGTCCCCCGCGACCGTGACGCCCGCCTCTGTGACGCCTGCTACTTCGAGGACTACGACATGGTCGACGCCCCCGATCGGATCGAAGTCCTCGTTTGTTCCGGCTGTGGCGCCGTCCACCGCGGCAACCGCTGGGTCGACGTCGACGCCCGCGACTACACCGACGTGGCGGTGGACGAGGTGAGCGAAGCCCTCGGCGTCCACGTGAACGCCCGCGACGTGACGTGGGCGGTCGATCCCGAACAGGTCGACGAGAACACCATCCGGATGCACTGTCACTTCACCGGCGTCGTTCGCGAGACGCCGCTGGAGGAGTCGGTGGTCGTCCCCGTCAAAATCTCGCGGGGCACCTGCGACCGCTGTGGCCGCATCGCCGGCGGCTACTACGCCAGCACCGTGCAGGTGCGGGCGACCGACCGCACGCCTACCCCCGAGGAGCGGTCCCGTGCGGTCGAAATCGCCGAATCCCACGTCGCCGGCAAGGAGGGCGACGGCGACCGCGAGGCGTTCGTCACGGAGGTGATGGAGACCGAGGACGGCCCGGACGTGAAACTTTCGACCAACCGCCTCGGCGAGGAAGTTTCCCGGCGCATCACGCGCGAACTCGGCGGGAGCGTCGAGAGCTATCCCACGCTCGTCACCGAAGATGGCGACGGCAACGAGGTCTATCGCGTGACCTACGCCGTGCGCCTGCCGAAGTTCACGCCCGGCGACGTGATCGACCCCGGTGACGACGAGGGGCCGGTCCTCGTCCGGAACGTCAGCGGGAACCTGAAGGGTGTGCGCCTCACGTCGGGTGAGCCGTACGAGGAACCGTTCGAGGACGAGACGGCGGGCCGGCGTCTCGCCACCCGCGACGACGCCGTCGAGACGACGGTGGTCACGGTGGAGGACGACCACGCGGTGCAGGTGCTCGACCCCGAGACGTACGAGGCCAAGACCGTCCCGCGTCCCGACTTCTTCGATCCCGACGCGGAGACGACGCCGGTCGTCAAGACGCGGGCGGGCCTCCACATTCTGCCGGACTAGACCGGATCGACCGACCGCGCACCGGCATCCACGCCGGCGTCGACCCGCATCTGCGGGGTTACGTCCACTGCCGCGGCCATCTCTGCCTCCGAACAGCCCGCGTGCCGTGCCGCCTGCGAGAGCGTGAGCGTCCCGCTACGATACAGGATCACCGACGATTCGAACGAATGAGTGGGCATTTGGGTACATATCAGAGTAATACACGACAGCACGTAAGTCTTTCTAGATTTAAATTGGAATATACAGCCACTAAATTGCTGAGAAAGAAACACAACTTCTAATCCGGGGCGTGGTACCACGCCTCATTCGCCCCACACGTCCGACAGGGGGTGGTCGTCGTCGCCATCCTCGCCCCCGCCGTTCGTCCCCTCTCCCGTATTCCCCGCACCGGACGCCGTGCGAGATCGCGATCCCGAGTGACCGGCCGACTGCGATCCGGACCGCGTCCGCCCGCCGGTCCGGCCACCGGTTCGTGCCCCGGGCGTCGCGTCCGTCCCCGCGAGTGCCGCCGCGGGTTCGAACTCGGGGAGCGTGGGTCGGGTCATCTCGTCCACCGCGTCGGCAAACCAGTCCGGCATGTCGCTCCGAGCGCGGTCGAACAGGTCGAGCAGGCTCGAATCCGCGAGGTAGGTCGCGCCGTGGTCGTCCGGCGCGCGCACGACGCGCCCCGCTGCCTGAATCACCGTCCGGAGCGCGACCCGGTAGTACCACGCCCACTGCCCTTCCTCCAACCGCCGGGCGACCCGCGAGTCGCTCGTGTTGAGGTACGGTGCCTTGCACAGCACTTGCCAGCGGGCGAGATCGCCGCGCAGATCCAGCGCTTCTTCCATCTTCACCGAGAGGAACACGTCGGTGTCGTCGGTCGCCTTCCACTCTTCTAGCACCGCGTCTCGGTTCTCCCGGTTGTGGACGCGGACACGGGGCGAGACGCCGAAGTTCTCCAGCCGATCCGCCAGTTGCTCCTGAATCGCGTAGGAGTGACAGTGGACGATACCCTTCTCGTCCGGGTGCTGGGCCATCAGGCGGACGAGCAGTCGCGCCACCTTCGGCAGCGTCTCGTCGCGGTGTTCGTAGGTCATCTTCCCCTGTGTCACGTCGTAGAGCGGGCGATGGTCGAGAGGGAAGGTGTGCGGTACGTCGACGAGCGCCACGTTCGAGGGATCGAGCCCCACGCCACGGCAGAAGGCTTCTTTGTCCAGAATCGTCGCCGAGAGGAGGGCGAACTTGTTCCCCCGGTCCCAGACGGTGTGGTGGAGATACCGGCTGGGGTCGATGGGCTTGATCGTGATGGGCGTCCCCTCGCCGTCCGGCTGATCCACCACCCACGTCGTCGTACTCGTCGGGTCGCGGTAGTCCGAAACGAACCACTTCAACTCCGAGCGGAGATCCTGCAGGCGGTCCCGCCGGGCGGCCTCGGCGGCGGTGAGGTCCTGACTCGCCACGAGGTTCTCCGCCGCCCGTTCGCAGACGCCGGCGAGCGTCTCCGCGAACCGAGCCGTGCGGTCCAGCGGGTCGTCGGCGTCGGCCACGTCCGGCACCCCCACATCGTCCCAGACGGGGACGGTCCGGGGGCGCAGATCCACGGTGGCGTACATCTCCGCCCACTCCGCGAGGCCGTGGGCCTCGTCGATGACGACCACGTCCCGCTTGCCAAACACCTCCGACCCCGCGGTCTGCATGAAGTAGGCGAGCGTCATCGCCGCAATCGAGCGGTTGGAGGCGATGGCGCGGTCGGCGTAGTACGGACAGCGGTGTTGAATCGAGCAGTCGTAGCCCGACTCGCGGGCGCAGGGCGCGCGGTCGACCGGCGTCGTCGTCTCGTCGGGGAGGATACAGGTGTAGTTGCTCTTCCCCCGGATCACGTTCAGATCCGAGAGCAGGTCGTCCTCGGCCACGTCGTCCAGCTGGGACACCTGCGGCGTGGTGTAGTAGGCGCCGGTTGCCTCGGCTGGCGCCGCCTCCTCGGGCGTGCGGGCCGCGCCGGCGACGGCGCGCGCGAGGAGCGACTTCCCGCTCCCCGTCGGCGCCCGCACGAGGACGGCGTCGTTGCCCGCGGCGAAGGCGTCGCTGATCGCTTCGAGCGCCTCGCGCTGGTTCCCGCGGAAGGAGGGGGCCGGAAACGACGGGAGAATGCGGTCGGGGTCCACGGCTGAATCAGCCGGTCGCCGCAAGTAAATTATTCGGACAGCGCTTCCACGTCCGCCGCCGTCACCTCGCGGTCGTCAGGAAGGCGTTCGATGCAGTCGAAGCAGAGGAAGTGTTCGGTGCCGTCGGCGAGTTCGAGCGTCATCCCCCCGGTCGCCTCCGCCTCGAACGTCCAGAAGTTGCCGACACCGCCCGCGACGGGCACCTCCTCGCCACAGCCGTCACAGGGATCGGAGCTCATCGGTACGACCGAGCGGGCCGAACGGGAAAGACCTACCGTCACTCACACGTGCTCGCGTCCGCGGCCACACTGAGCGAGAACGAGGCGCCGTCCGTCTGGACAGTGTTCGGGGCATCTGCCGGCAGATCCCACCGGAAACGGGCCGTGTGGGTTCCCGGCGGCACGCAGGCCGCGGTCAGCGGCGCCCAGCCATCCCCGCCGTCGAGGTCGGCCAGCGTCCCTTCGTACACCAGATTGTCGCCGTCGCTGACGGTGCCGTCGCCGGACTGCGTCCGGCTCTCCGTGGAGCGTGGCTCCACGCCATCGGCGTCGTACCACAGGCGCACCTCCACGTACTGTTGCAACTCGCCGGGTTCGCCGGTGTCGCCGGCGCTCCGCTCGGCCTCGACGACGCCGCCTTCTTCGAAGTCGGTCGCGACACCGCGGACCCAGAGCCGGGCCGGCGACCCCGACAGCGTGAGCGAGAGATCGACCACACCACCGTCGCCGGGTTCGATGTCGCTCACCGACACCGGCGGGATCGAGGAGGTGACCAGATCGCTCCCCGGCGTGTCCGTCGGTGTCTTCGTCTCCGTCCCGACCGAACGACGGTCGTCGTCCGGGTCGTCGAAGCGCCACGGCTCGTCGGTGGTCGTCGGATCGCTCTCCGACCCGTCGGTGGTCGTGTCCGACTGCTCGGGTGAGTCGGCGGCGTCGTCGGGGTTCGGGGCACCGCCACCGCTACTGCTCGGTGACGGGTCCGGCGTCGGCGTCGGGCTCGGTTCGTCTGGCGTCACCGAGTAGTCGACCGAGAGGTCGAATCCACCGTCGCCGTTGCCGTCGTTGCCGTCGTTGCCGCCGAGGAGGTTCCCGGTCCCCGCCCCGAAGAGCGCGAGGAGGGCGGCGGCGAGCAGTGCGAGGACGCGACGGCGTGACGAGTCTTCCTCCTCGTCGGGGCCGCCGCTCACGAGAAGTCACCGGCAGCGTCGAGCCACCGTTCCGTCTGGAGGGTCGCGGGCTGCAGGAGCGGGATGGTGTTCACGACCCTCTCTACCCCCCGGGGGATCATAGGTAATCGGATACTAGCTCGCGTGGATGGCTCGTCCTGACGGCTCAGGGTGAGCCTGAAGCCGATTTGCCCCTCGACCGACCACGACCGTTAATCCCGCTCCGCGCCCATAACCGGGTATGCACGTCCTCGTCACCGGCGCCACAGGGTTCGTCGGCCACCACCTCGTCCCCGCGCTCCTCGACGCCGGTCACACGGTGACCGCCCTCGTTCGCGACGCCCAGCGGTACGACCCGCCACCCGGCGTCCGGGTCGTCACCGGTGACCTGCTCGACCCCGGCTCGTTCGACGACGCCCTCACCGACGTCGACGCGGCCTACTATCTCGTCCACTCCATGACCGCCCGCGACGACTTCGAAACGCGCGACCGTCGGGCCGCCGAGCACTTCGCTCGGGCCGCGAGCGCGGCGGGCGTGCCGCGCGTCATCTACCTCGGCGGGCTGGGCGAAGAGCAGGATCACCTCTCGACCCACCTCCAATCCCGGCGCGAGGTCGAACGGGTGCTGGCGACTGGCGACTACGCCCTCACGACGCTCCGGGCGGCCATCGTCGTCGGCCCCCGGAGCGCCGGCTTCGAGATGGTCGTCCAGCTCGCCTCCCGGCTTCCCGTGATGGTGACGCCGCGGTGGGTGCGGACGCCGTGTCAGCCCATCGCCGTCGACGACGTGATCGCCTACCTCGTCGGCGTCCTCGACGTGCCGGCGACGGCGGGCGAGACGTACGACATCGGCGGCCCGGAGGTGCTGACCTACGCCGAGATGTTGCGGCGGACGGGCCGCCACCTGGGTCACGAACCGATCATTCTCGCCGTACCGGTGCTGACGCCGCGGCTCTCCGCCTACTGGGTTGGACTGATGACCGACGTGCCGTGGAGCGTCGCCCGCCCGCTGATCGAGGGGCTGAAGAATCCGGTCGTGGTGCGCGACGACCGACTCGCGCACCTCGTTCCCGTCGAGTCGACCCCGTTCGACGAGGCGGTTCGCCGGGCGCTGGCCGACCGCGGGGAGCGGATCGAGGCGTGAGCGGCGATCACGACGCCGCCGTCGACGACCCCACCTTCGGCGACACGTGGGTCTACGAGAGCCTCGTCCGCGGTATTCCCGGCCTCCACCTCTCGACCACGCAGGCCATCGGCGTCCAGTTCGCCCTCTTCGAGACGCTCGTCGTCGGCCTCGCGGCCTACTACGGCCTTCCCCGGTCGGCCGTCGTCGCGGGAACCATCGCCGTCGCCGTCGCGGCCGCGGGGAGCGTCGCCATGCTCTACATCGGCGCCGCGACACGCGGCCTCGACCTGCCCGTCGCCCACCGCCGCCTCCTGTTCGGGTCGAGCGTCGAGGTTCTCTTCGGCGTCCTCGGGTTCGTTGCCGCCGTGACGTACCTGCTCACCGGACTCCCGACGCCGTTCGAATCGCTGTTGGGCGCTCGGCCGCCCGCCCCCGTCGTTTTCGTGACGCTGCTGATCCTCTGGGATCTCTGTTACCGGATCGGGGTCTCGTGGTGGACGGCGTTGGTGTCGCTGTGGCGGTCGCTCCGGATTCGCGTCACGCCCGACACCGCGCGAGGGTGTCGGCGCATCGACGCTGCCAACGTCGGCTTCGCGCTCCTCGAACTGGGACTGCTCCCCGTCGTCGCGGACGACGCACTCGCCGTCGGGGCGTTGGTCGGCCACGTCGTCGCCGTGACCGTCGTCTCGGCGGCGGCGACACTGCTACTCAGAACGGAGCTCCCCTGATTTACTCGCCCTGTAGCTGTTTGAACTGATCCAACAGCGCCTCCGTGGAGTCACCGGACTCGTACGAGAGGGTCCCTCGGAACTGCGACCGGTCGTCGTCGAACTCCGCGTCGACTTGCCCCGTTTTCTCCGCGCGGCGCTCGTGCTCGTCTTCGTCATAGGCACCCATTGACATGGTACAAGTTGGCTTGGATACCTCCGAATATATATGTAACGGACGATTTGGATGGTGATCGGCCGCCCGGAGCCCACACGTTTTTGCCCGCTAGGCCGAAGGAGAGAGTATGGCACGGCAACGCAAGCCCGACTGGTTACGGATGCGGCCCCCGTCGGGCCAGCGGTTCACGGAGATCAAGGAGACGCTCCGGGACCGCGATCTTCACACCGTGTGCGAGGAAGCGAACTGCCCGAATCTGGGTGAATGCTGGAGCGGTCGCAACGGCCCCGGCACGGCCACGTTCATGCTCATGGGCGACCGGTGTTCCCGGGGCTGTAACTTCTGTGACGTGGAGACGGGTGGGATGGAGGCGCTCGACCCGGACGAACCCGAGAACGTCGCCGACGCCGTCGCGGAAATCGGCCTCGACTACGTCGTCCTCACGAGCGTCGACCGCGACGACCTGCCGGATCAGGGCGCCGGCCACTTCGCCCGCACCATCGAGGCGATCAAGGAGCGCGATCCGGGGATTCTGGTCGAAGTCCTGATCCCCGACTTTCAGGGCGACCCCGAACTCGTCGACCGAATCGTCGACGCCGGGCCGGACGTGATCGCCCACAATATCGAGACGGTCGAACGCCTCCAGTGGCCGGTCCGGGACCGCCGCGCCGGCTACGCGCAGTCGCTCTCGGTCCTCGAACGTGTCGACGACACCGCCGACGTGTACACCAAGACGAGCCTCATGCTCGGTCTCGGGGAGTACGACCACGAAATATATCAGACCCTCTCGGACTGTCGCGAGGCCGGCGTCGACGTGATCACGCTCGGTCAGTATCTCCAGCCCTCCCGCTCTCACCTCGACGTGTACGAGTACGTCCACCCCGACGCCTTCGAGACGTGGCGCCGGGTCGCGGAGGAGGAACTCGGCTTCCTCTACTGTGCCAGCGGGCCGATGGTCCGGTCGTCGTACCGGGCGGGCGAACTGTTCGTCGACGCCGTCCTCCGCGACGGTCGGAGCGTCGACGAGGCGCGCCGCGAGGCCCACGCGGCGTGATGCCCCGAACGGCTAAGGGACGGGCGCGAGAGTGCCTGACCATGGTGAGGTGGCCGTCGTGAGCGTGTTCGACCGCGACCCGGACGACCAGATCCAGGTACTCGACGCGGACGGCGAACTCGTCGGCGACTTGCCCGACCTCTCCGATTCGGAACTGGTGGCTCTCTACCGCCACATGCGCCTCGCCCGCCACTTCGACGAACGCGCGGTGAACCTCCAGCGACAGGGACGGATGGGCACCTACCCCCCGCTGGCGGGACAGGAGGCCGCACAGGTGGGAAGTGCCATGGCCCTCGACGACGGCGACTGGATCGCTCCCAGTTACCGCGAACACGCCGCCGTCCACGTCCACGGCCTCTCGCTGTCCGATATCTTGCTGTACTGGATGGGTCACGGCGCGGGCGGGTGGGACACGGACGCGAACGTCCTTCCCGCGGCGGTGCCCATCGCGACGCAGATTCCCCACACGACGGGACTGGCGCTGGCGTCGAAACTCCGGGGCGAGGACTCGGAGAGTCCTCGGCAAACCGGCAACGCCGGTGACGCCGTCGCCTGTGCCTACTTCGGCGACGGCGCCACCAGCGAGGGCGACTTCCACGAGGGGCTGAACATGGCCGGCGTCTTCGACGTGCCCGCGGTCTTCGTCTGCAACAACAACGGCTGGGCCATCTCCGTACCACGGGAGCGCCAGACGGCGAGTCCGACGCTCGCGGGCAAGGCCGCCGCCTACGGCATCGACGGCGTGCAGGTCGACGGGATGGACCCGCTGGCGACCTACGCGGTCACCCGTGCAGCGGTCGAGAAGGCCCGCACTCCCGGCGACCGCTCGCGACCCACCCTGATCGAGGCGGTGCAGTATCGCTTCGGCGCCCACACCACTGCGGACGACCCCACTGTCTACCGTGACGAGGCGGAGGTCGAAGCGTGGCGGCGACGGGACCCCATCCCCCGTCTCGAACGCTTCCTGCGCGAGACGGGCCGCCTCGACGACGACCGGATCGACGACATCGAAGCCTCGATTCGAACTCAGGTGACCGAGGCTATCGACCGGGCCGAAGACACCCCTCGTCCCAATCCCGACCGGATGTTCGCGGACGTATACGCCGAGCAGTCCGCCGAACTCCGGGCCCAGCAGGCCTATCTGCACCGACTGCGCGACCGACACGGCGACGACGCGTTCCTGAAAGAGTAATATGAGCACTGAGACGCAGAATCTGACCCTGGTACAGGCGGTCCGTGACGGCCTCCGGACCGAGATGCAACGCGACGAGGACGTGATCGTCCTCGGGGAGGACGTGGGCAAGAACGGTGGCGTCTTCCGCGCCACCGAGGGCCTCTACGAGGAGTTCGGTGACGACCGCGTCATCGACACGCCGCTGGCGGAGTCGGGCATCGTCGGCACCTCCATCGGCATGGCGGCCTACGGCCTCCGCCCGGTGCCCGAGATTCAGTTCATGGGCTTCATCTACCCGGCCTTCGATCAGATCGTCAGCCACGCGGCGCGCCTGCGCACCCGTACCCGGGGGCGCTTCACGTGTCCGATGGTCATCCGCGCCCCCTACGGCGGCGGTATCCGCGCCCCCGAACACCACTCCGAGTCGAAGGAGGCGTTCTTCGTCCACGAACCCGGGCTGAAGGTAGTGATTCCCTCCACGCCCGCGGATACGAAGGGCCTCCTCGCCTCGGCCATCCGCGACCCCGACCCCGTGATCTTCCTCGAACCCAAACTCATCTACCGCGCGTTCCGCGAGGACGTGCCCACGGGTGACCACACCGTCCCGCTCGGTGAGGCCGCCGTCCGGCGCGAGGGAAGCGACGTGTCGGTCTACACGTGGGGCGCGATGACCCGGCCGACGATGGAGGCAGCCGACAATCTGGCCGCCGAGGGCGTCGACTGCGAGGTAATCGACTTGCGGACGCTCTCGCCGCTGGATCGGGAGACCATCGTCGACTCCTTCGAGAAGACGGGTCGGGCCGCCGTCGTCCACGAGGCGCCCCGGACTGGCGGCCTCGGCGGCGAGATTACCGCCATCCTGCAGGAAGAAGCGCTGCTCTATCAGGAAGCCCCAATCGAGCGAATCACTGGCTTCGATACGCCCGTCCCGCTGTACGCGCTGGAGGATTACTACCTCCCGTCCCCGACGCGCATCGAGGACGGTATCCGGGAGGTGGTCGACTTCCCATGACCGTCGAGACGTTCAAACTCCCCGACGTGGGCGAGGGCGTCGCGGAGGGGGAACTGGTCCGGTGGCTGGTCGACGTGGGCGAGGAAATCGACGAGGATCAGCCGCTCGCGGAGGTGGAGACGGACAAGGCGCTGGTCGACCTTCCATCCCCCTTCGCGGGGACGGTCACCGACCGCCACGCCGAGGAGGGCGAGATGGTGCCCGTCGGCAGCGCCCTCGTCTCTATCGAGGTAGACGGCGACGACGCGGCCGAGGAGGCGTCCGCGGACGTGCCCGAGACGGCTGGCGCGGACGACCAAGACACGGCTGACGCCGAAGTCACCGCCGACACTGACGCTGACACCGCCGCCAGCCCCCCCGACGGCCGCGTCTTCGCGCCCCCACACACCCGCCGGCTGGCACGCGAACTCGGCGTCGACATCGGGCAGGTGGCTGGCTCCGGCCCGGGCGGGCGCGTCACCGACACGGACGTGCGGGCGGCGGCCGAGGCGGGGGACGGAACGCCGACGCCTCGCGCCGCCGACGCGGACGCCACGAGCGTGATGCGGGAACACGACGGGACGACCGACCTCGACGACGTGGGCGAACACCGGGAATCGGCCGACGCCGTCGAGCAAGCCGCGGCCGCGGCGGGCCAGCTCGACGAGACCCGCGACCGCACCCTCGCCGCGCCGGCGACGCGCCGCCTCGCGGACGAACTCGGCGTCGACCTCGACGCGGTGCCGACCGACGAGGCCCGCGACGGCGTGGCCTTCGTCACGCCGGCGATGGTCCACGAGTACGCGGAGCGACAGCGCGAGACGGCCGCGGCGGCGAGCGCGGAACCGAGCGACGAGATGGTCGAGACGGCCGCCGACGAACCTGCCCGCGAACCCTCGCCCGTGGTCGGCCCCCAGCCCGGCGACCGCATCCCCTACCGCGGCGTCCGTCGATCCATCGGCGAACAGATGGAGCGTTCGAAGTATACGGCGCCGCACGTCACCCACACCGACGAGGTGGACGTGACGACGCTCGTGGAGACGAAAGCGGATCTCGAACCGTACGCCGCGGAGGAGGGCGTCGACCTCACCTACCTCCCGTTCGTGATGCGGGCGGTGACGCGGGCGCTCGCGGAGTTCCCGCAGGTCAACGCCACGCTGGACGAGGACGAGGAGGTGATCGTCTGTCACGACGAGTACAACGTCGGCGTGGCGACGGCGACGGATGCGGGACTCATGGTGCCGGTGATCGAGGACGCCGACGAGAAGGGGCTGCTCGAACTCGCCGCGGAGGCGGCGGACAAAGCCGACCGGGCGCGCGACCGCTCCATCTCCCGCGAGGAGATGCAGGGCGGGACCTTCACCATCACCAACGTCGGCGTCATCGGCGGCGAGTACGCTACGCCCATCGTCAACTACCCCGAGGTGGCCATCCTCGCCCTCGGTCGGATCGCGGAGCGCCCCCGCGTCATCGACGGCGAGGTGGTGCCCCGCTACACCCTCCCGCTCTCCCTGTCGGTCGACCACCGCGTCGTCGACGGCGCGGTCGCCGCCCGCTTCACCAACCGGGTGATGGAGTTGCTCTCGGCGCCCGCGCGGTTGCTGGTCGGCTGATACTGCCGGCTGTACGTCCGTACCGTTACAGCCGATAGTATGACCGATCGGCCCCACCACGTGCCGCCCCGACTTAACCACCTTTTGCGGTAAACACGCCATTTATTCCGTCCCTGCGAGAGAGGATAGTTCATGACAGTCACGCTCGCGGACATCGAGGCCGCACGCGACCGGTTCGACGACCCGGCCATCGTCCGGCAGACACCCATCGAGACGAACCGCTCGCTCAGCGAGATGTCCGGCGGGGACGTCCACCTGAAGATGGAGCATCTCCAGCGCACGGGGTCGTTCAAGACCCGAGGTGCGTACAACAAACTGAAACAGGAAGCCGAGGCGGGAAGCGACAAACACGTCGTGGCAGCGAGCGCGGGCAACCACGCGCAGGGTGTCGCGCTGGCGGCGACGACGGTCGGGCTGGAATCGACCATCGTGATGCCGGAGAACGCCCCGCAGGCGAAAATCGACGCCACCCGGAGCTACGGCGCGACGGTCGAACTCCACGGATCGAACTTCGGCGAGGCGATGTCGCACGCACAGGCGATGGCCGAGGAGCCGGGGATGCTGTTCGTCCACGCGTACGACGACCCCGACATCGTCGCCGGGCAGGGGACGCTCGGACTGGAGATTTACGAGCAGGTACCGGACGTAGATACGGTGATCGTCCCCATCGGCGGCGGCGGGTTGATCGGCGGCATCAGCACGGCGCTGAAGTCGCTCGACGACTCGGTGCGCGTGATCGGCGTGCAGGCCGAACTGGCGTCGACGGTCCACGAGAGTCTCCGGAAGGGGGTGCCGGTCGACGAGGAATCCCCGAAGACCATCGCGGACGGCATCGCCACGGGGAGCATCTCGGAGTTGACGCTCGGCCTGATCGAGGAGTACGTCGACGAGGTGGTGACGGTGAGCGACGACGAAATCGCGCGCGCCATCCTCACGGTGCTGGAACGCGCGAAGCAACTGGTCGAAGGCGCGGGCGCGGCCTCCGTCGCGGCGATGCTGAGCGATCAGGTTGACGTGGAGGGGGAGACGGTCGTCCCGCTACTCTGTGGCGGGAACATCGACATGTCGATGCTCCAGACGGTGCTGACCCACGCGCTGACCGACCGGAATCAGCTCCTTCACCTGCGCATCCGCATCCACGATCAACCCGGCGAGATGGGGAAGATTTCGGGCATCATCGGCGAGCAAGGGGCGAACATCCGGACGGTGCGTCACGATCGCGCCGTCGGCGACCTCCACGTCGGCGACGCGTATCTCGTCTTCCAGGTGGTCACGAGTGGTGAAAATCACGCAAAGACGGTGATGAAATCCATCGAGGACGCTGGATATGAAGTCGAACGCGTGAACTGACGATCAAACGTACAACTATTTGCCAATTAGGCAGACGAAGCGACGATTCTCTCCCGATAACTTAAACGACCGCACATAGCCAGCGTAATGGTGATTTGTGACACTGTTGCATTCCCTATCGTGACGCGGCGGGAGACGAGGTTCGTGTCTCGTCGCGAGTCGACCACCCACCATGACCAACGATCACGATCTCACGCGGCGGCGATACCTGAAGGCGGCGACCGCTGGTGCCGCGATGGCCGGTGCGGCCGGCTGTCTCGGCGGCGGCGGTGGCGGCGGTAGCGAGGGGAACAGCTGGCGGACACAGGAACTCGCCATGGTGCCGGCGCCGGGCGACGGCGCGCTCTATGAACCCACCGAGGAGGACGAGACGGGCGAGACGATCAACCACCTCACGTGGACAGGGTACGACGCCTCGAACGTCCAGGACCCGTTCCGCGAGCGGTTCAACTGTCAGACGCAACTGGATCTGTTCACGTCGAACCCGAAGGCGTTCAACCGCCTCCAGTCCGGCGAGTGGCAGCAGTTCCACCAGGCCACGTTCGACATGGCGTGGATTCCGCGACTGGCGGAGGCGGACCTGATCCGGCCCATCAGCTACGAGGACTGGAAGCCGTACACGTTCGACCAGTACATCGACCTGTTCAAGCGGGAGAACGGGTACAAGTACGCGTTCGTCAACGAGGACGACTACACGTTCGACATCGACGGCACGATGTACGGCGCGCCCCAGCGATTCGGGTGGGCGTCGTTCGTCGTCAACACCGACACCGTCCCCGAGGACGCGTACATGAGTTACGACGCCGCGTGGTCCGACGAGTACAACGTCGGCGTCTACGACCTGATGTTCTGGGGCATCCAGATCATCATGCTCCGCGAGGGCATCGACCCGTTCAAGGAGCACACCGAGGCCGAAGTCGAGCAGGTCAAGCAGGCCACGTTCGAACTGTTCGACAACGCGAAGACGCTTCTCCCCGATTTCGCGTCGATGAATCAGGCGATGAAGTCGGGCGAGATCGACATTGGCTTCATCTCCGGCAACTGGATCAACGGGACGCTCCGCCGCGGCGGCAACCTCCAGTTCCAGGCGATCGTTCCCGAGGAAGGGAGCGTGATCTGGGTGGAGACGACGGCCTTCGTCAAGGGCGACCAGCCCACCGTCTCCGACAACTACCTCGCGTACATGCAGAAAGGCGAGAACGCGCTGAAGCTCTCCTGGCCCACCTCCGGCGGGACGAACGTCGTCCCGCACCAGACGGCGTGGGAGAACTACAACGACCGACAGCGCGAAGTGCTGCGTGTCGACGAGGTTCGGGATATCATCGACCGGTCGGTGTTCTACACCGGGATTCCGGATCTGGAGAAGTTCGAACCGATCTGGCGGCAGGCGAAGAGCCGGCTCTAACAGCGACGGTCGTAATTCTTTACCGATGCGCGCGTATGGTCGCACTGGTATGGACTTACGACCGTGACCACGAGCGGCCTCGCGCCGCGACGATTATCAATGTTACAGGCAACCAATCTACGAAAGGAGTATGGCTCGCTCGTCGCGGTCGACGACGTCGACCTCGAGATCGAGACCGGCGAGTTCGCAACTATCGTCGGGCCGTCGGGGAGCGGGAAGAGTACGCTACTGCATATGCTGGCGGGACATCTCGAGCCGACCGGCGGGCGCATCACGCTCGACGGCACGGACATCACCGACACCAAGCCACAGGAGCGCCCCACGAGTCTCGTCTTCCAGTCGTGGGCGCTCTTTCCCCACATGACGGTCCGCGAGAACATCGAGTTCCCCATCCGCACCACGGGCCGGAGCGTCGACGGGCAGGTGGAGGAACTGCTCGAACAGGTCCAGCTCGACCCCGAGATTCAGGCGGACAAGAACGTCTCGGAGCTGTCGGGCGGGCAGCGCCAGCGGGTCGCCCTCGCGCGCTCGCTGGCGTACGACCCCGACATCCTCCTGCTGGACGAACCGCTCGCGTCGCTCGACTACGTGCTGCAGAAACAGCTCCAGCGCGAACTCGCCGACCTCAACGTCGAACTCGACATGACGTTCGTCTACGTCACGCACTCGCTGGAGGCCGCGCTGGTCATGAGCGACAAACTGTTCGTCATCGACGAGGGCGACCTGATCCAGACCGGGCCGCCCGAGGAAATCTACCGGGAGCCGAACAACAAGTTCATCGCGGAGTTCATGGGCGACGCCAACGTGTTCGGCGTCGACCTCGTCGAGTTCGACGCGGGGGCGGCGACCGTCACCAGCGACGAGTTCGAAGGCTCCGTGACCGTCCCCACCCACGTCGACGACGAACCGAGTCACCTCGTGGTCCGGCACGACGACTGCGTGGTCGAAGCGGAGCTTCGCCGGCCAATTGGCGCCGAAGTCCACGTCGACAACATCCTCGTGCGGGGGAACACCGTCCTCGTCGAGTGTTCGTCGACGACGACCGACGAGGACTACGTCGCCGAAGTCGACTACGACCACTTCGAGGAAGCGTCGGTCGCGGTCGGTGACACCGCGTACCTCCAGTGGGAGGCCGAGAAATCCATCCTGGTACCAGAGTAATGTCGACGATAGATACCCTCCGCGGCCGGGTCGGCGCGGCGACCGAGAGCGACAACCCTCTGATGGCGCTGCTCCGCCCGCCGTACGTGTTCCTGCTTCCCATCTCGATCCTCCTGCTCGTCATGTTCGTCGGGCCGATGCTCGCCATCATCGTCTTCTCGTTCCAGACGGGCAACGCCATCTCGCTGAATCCGTCGATGTGGACGGTCGATCACTACGCCGAGATCATCGGCGGCATGGTGAGCGGCGAAGGCGTCTACGGGGACGTACTCGTCAACACCACCGCGGTGAGCGCCGTCACGACCGTCGCGACGCTCGTGTTCTCCTACCCCGCAGCGTACGCGCTGGCGCGCAAGATCGACCGGTACAAGACGGTCTTTCTGCTCGTGCTCATCATCCCCCTGTTCACCAGCGTCAACATCCGTGTGTTCGGGTGGGCGCTCTTTCTCGTCAAAAACGGCGTGCTCGACAGCGTCGTGACCCTGTTCGGCGTGTCGAACTACCCCACGATGATGTATCAGCGCTGGACGATCATCCTCGGGACGACGTACGTCTACATGCCGTTCATGCTCTTCCCGATCTATCTGTCGATGCTCTCCATCGAGGACGAGACGCTCGCGGCCGCGCGTGACCTCGGGGCGGGGCGGTGGACGCTCTTCCGGCGGATCATCCTCCCGCTGAGCAAGCCCGGTGTCATCATCGGCTCGCTGTTCGTGTTCATCCTCAGCCTCGGCGCCGACGTGGAGGCACAGATCCTCGGCGGCGGCTCCATCTTCACCATGGCGAGCAACATCAACTACTCGTTCGGGTACAGCCAGAACTGGCCGCTCGGCTCCGCACAGGCCGTAGGCCTCCTGATCATCACGGTGATCTGTGGGATCATCATCCTCCGGACGATCAACCTGAAGGAAATCGCGTCGCGGGGTGACGCATGAGCGTCGAATCCCGCAGTCTGACCGACCGCCTCGGCGCCGGCGCGTGGTACGCCTACGTCGCGCTCGTCGCGCTCTTTTTCCTCATGCCGCTGTTCTCGCTCGTGATCGCCTCGTTCTACGACGGGCGCTTCTTCTCTATCGTCGACTACGAGTTCTCGCTCGACTGGTACCGGGCGGCGCTCGCGTCCGGGAGCATCCGCTCCGCGTTCATGAACACTGTCCGCATCTCGGTGCCGGTGACCATCCTCAGCACGATCATCGGGACGGGCGGCGCCATCGCGTACACGCGCTACGAGTTCCCGTGGCAGGAGCAGTTCAAACTCCTCGCGCTCCTCCCCATCTTCTTCCCGCTCATCCTCCTCGGACTCGGGATGTCGATGTGGGCGAGCGTGATCGGACTCGGCTACGGCATTGTCCCCTCGATCATCGGCGAACTCGTCTGGATCTCGCCCATCGTGATGTTCGTCGTCTCCATCACGGCGCTGGGGATCGACCCCAACGTCGAGGAGGCGGCGCGTGACCTCGGCGCCGACACGATCACGCTCTACCGCGAGATCACGCTCCCCCTCATCAAGGACGGCGTCGTCTCCGGCGCCATCTTCGCGTTCGTCCTGTCGTGGAACAACTACTACATCGTCTCCTACCTCTCCGGCGCGCAGAGCACGATCACGACGTGGATCCACGGCCGGATGACGCAGGGGTTCACGCCGGTCGTCCCGGCCGTCGCGTCGTTGATCTTCTACGTCTCGCTCCTGCTGGTCGTCGCCGCCTTCGTCGTCGAATTCCGCGAGGAGAGCGGCTGACTGCTACTCACCTTTCCTTCCTGTCGACGACCCGCACATATCCGGGTTTTTAGCACAACCCGTAAATATGTGGGCTGCCAAGCGACGGGAACCACGTGGGAGTGGGACGATGCTCGAATACACATTCAGAATCAGGCACAAGGGGTGTTGGACCGAGACGGTCGCCGACGCGTTTCCGGGTGTCTCGGCGACGATCATCTACTCGTACCGGCTGACCGGGACGAGCATCACCATGATCGAGGCGACGGGCATCGACGAGGACCGGGTCGACGAACTCGTCGAATGGCTGGGTGACCACGAAGTCATGACTACGGCGCAGTTGGTCAGTTACCACGAGACGCGGGAGACGGCCTTCATCAGTCTCGAAGGCGACTACCGCACCGACACCGAACCCGTGCTGAACGTCCTCCTGCGGAACAACTGTTTTCCAACCATCCCGGCCACCGTTTCCAACGGCCGCGAACACTGGAGCGTCCTCGCCTCGACCCACGAAGAGGTCAGTACGACCCACGACGAACTCCGTGACATCGGTTCCGTCGAGGTGGACGCGCTCCGCCAACCCGAACTCGGTCGGCTGCTCACGGGGCTCACGGAGATCAAACAGGCCGTCCAGGATCTCTCGCCCCGACAGACGGAGGTGCTTGCCCGTGCCATCGAACACGGCTACTACGACTCGCCCCGCGGGTGCAACATCGAGGAACTCGCGGAGATGGACTCCGCGAACACGTCGACCGTGGGCGAACACCTCCGGCGGTCGGAGGCGAAGATTCTGGAGGCGGTGGGAGCGATGCTGGACCAGAGTAGCGCCGACCGACGCGACTAGAACTCGTCGCGGTACTCCTCGACTTCCCACTCCGTGACCGAGTCCATGTAGCGGTCGAACTCGTCGCGTTTGAGCTTCAGGAACTCCTCGACGAGCGGTTCGCCGAGTGCCTCGATCAACACGTCGTCGGCTTCGAGTTCGTCGAGTGCGGCCCAGAGGGTGCGCGGGAGACTGTCGTACTCCTCCTCGTAGGCGTTCCCGAGCGTCGGGTCGCCCGGGTCGGTCTCGTTTCGGATGCCGTCCAGCCCCGCCGCGAGCGTCGCCGCCAGCCCGAGGTAGGGATTACACGCCGAGTCGGGCACCCGGTGTTCGACGCGGGCCGCGTGGCCGAGTTCCGGCGGCACGCGGAGGACGGTCGAGCGGTTGTCCGGCCCCCACGCCACGTTGACGGGTGCCCAGATGCCCGGCAGGAGACGTTTGTAGGAGTTCACCGTCGGCGCACAGATGGCCGTGAGCCCCTGCATGTGATCGAGGAGGCCGCCGATGAAGTGGCGGGCGGTGTCCGAGAGACCGGACTCGCCTTCGGGGTGTTTGCCCGCGGGGAACTGGAGGTTGCCCGTCTCGCTGGCGAAGAGGTTCTCCGACTCGGACTCGTCCCACAGGCTGAGGTGGAAGTGGAGGCCGTTGGCGTCCTCGCCGGAGTAGGGTCGGGGCATGAAGGAGGCCTTGTACCCCTGCTCGCGAGCGATGGCCTTCGCGGCGTGGCGGAAGAACATGAGCGAGTCCGCCGTCGTGAGCGCGTCGTCGTACTGGATGTTCACCTCGTACTGCCCGGGCTGGGACTCCTGATGGACGCCCAGCATCGACGAACCGGCAGTTTCCATCGCGCCGGACCACGCGCGGACGAGGTCGTCGGCCATGTCGACGGCGCTCATGTCGTACGAACACCGGGTGTTGTACGGCTCCCACCCGTCGTCGCCGTCGGGTTTGAGCACCGAGAACTCGGCCTCGACGCCAGCGAAGGGGTGAAAGCCCTCGCTTTGCAGGTCGTCGACGACACGTTCGAGCGCGCCGCGCGCACAGAGATCGAAGGGCGTCCCGTCGACGTTGGTCAGGCTAGAGAAGACGGCGGCGGTGTCGTCGGCCCACGCCACCTCGCGGAGCGAGTCGGGGTCCGCGACGGCCATCATGTCGCCCCCTTCCGCCCCGTATCGCGGGTCGTCCAGCAGGCCCGGTTCGAGCGTCAACTCCGCGACGCCGTTGGCGAAGCCGACTCCTTCCTCCACTGCTGCCTCGTACTCGCCCGCCGGCAGGGAGATGCCGCGCGCGACGCCGTTCAGATCCGTCCAGAACAGTCGCACCCGTTCGTACTCAGTCATTGGAACAGCGTAACAAGGCGTCTACCACATCATAGCGATTCACCCGGCGACTTACGAGTGACTAAGTAGGGCGCGGGGGCCACCGGCCGTCGGCGCGCGTTCGTGACCGTCCGCGCTGCGAACCAGTCCCGTAATGTGTTATAAACGACCACACATCCGGTGGACAACGCTTAGGCGGAGTCGCCGGGGAGTCGCCGCATGGAGCAACAGGAGTACGACATGGTTATCGACGGGGAGCGACGCGCGGCGGCGTCGACCCTGTCGGTCGAGAACCCGGCAACCGGGGAACTGGTCGGACGGGTAGCCAGCGGCGACGCCGACGACGCGGCGGCCGCCATCGACGCCGCGGCCGCCGCGGCCGACGACTGGGCACGGTCCTCCCCTGCCGACCGCGCGGCCTCCCTCCGAACCATCGCGGACCGGATCGAAGCCGAGGCCGACGACCTGGCCGCACTGCTCTCGGCCGAGGCGGGCAAACCCCTCCCGACCGCCGAGGGTGAAGTCGCCGAAACCATCGCCCAGTACCGCTTCTACGCGGGCGTGACCGACAAGGTCCGGGGCGACACCATCCCCACTGCCGAGAATCGGTTCAACTACACCAAGCGCTCGCCGTACGGCGTCACCGCTCACGTCGTCCCGTGGAACTACCCCCTCCTGCTGGGGACGCGTGGGTTCGCCAGTGCGCTGGCGACGGGCAACACGCTGGTCGTCAAGCCGCCGAGTCTCGCCCCACTGTCGACGATGTGGGTGGGCGAAGTGATGGCGGACGCAACCCCGGACGGCGTCGTCAACCTCGTTCCCGGCCCCGGGAGCGAGGTGGGCGCGGAACTCGCCAGCAGTGGGGGCGTCGACGCCATCACGTTCACCGGATCGACCGGTGTCGGTCGAGGCGTCCTCGAAGCCGCCGCCGAACACATCACGCCCGTCGACGTGGAACTCGGTGGCAAGGCGCCGGCCATCGTCCTCGACGACGCGGACGTGGAGAACGCCGCTCGGGGCGTCGTCGCCGGCATCTTCTCCAACGCCGGCCAGAACTGCGTCGCTACCTCGCGGTGTCTCGTCCACGAGGACGTGCACGACGAACTCGTCGAGGCGGTGGTGGAGAAGACCGAGCGGATCACGCTCGGAGAGGGGCGGGACTCCGAAACCGACATGGGCCCGGTCATCTCCGCGGACGCGCAGGCGGACGTGCTGGACTACGTCGACTCCGCGGTCGAGGAGGGCGCGACGCTCCTGACCGGCGGGAGCGTCCCCGACGACCCGGACCTCGCGGACGGCCACTTCGTCGAGCCGACCGTCTTCGACGACGTGACCCCGGACATGACCATCGCGTGCGAGGAGATTTTCGGCCCCGTGCTGGGGTTCGTCACCGTCTCCTCGGCCGAGGAAGCCATCGAGGTGGCGAACGACTCGCCGTTCGGCCTCGCGGCGTCGCTGTGGACGGAGTCCATCGACGCCACGCAGTTGGCCGACCGACTCGACCACGGTCTCGTCGCTATCAACACCTTCCCCGTCTCCATGCCCCAGAGCCCGTGGGGCGGCAACAAGGAGAGCGGCATCGGCCGTGAGGGTGGACTGGAGGGCGTCGAGGCGTTCACCACCGTCGACAGCGTGGTGATCGAACACGACGAGATGGGTGAGCCGTATGAGTGAGACGGTGCTCGTCGGCCAGATCGAACACGAGACGAACACGTTCTCGGCGCTTCCCACGGGGATGACCGAGTTCGCGGACGCGTCGCTCCACTACGGCGACGACGTGATCGACGACCTGCAGGGGACCAACACCGCCGTCGGTGGGTTCCTGCGGGTGGCCGACGAAGCGGACTGGGACGTCGTGCCGACCGTCGCCGCCGACGCGACGCCGGGCGGGACCGTTACCGCCGACGCCCGAGAGACGCTCTTGGAGGCGGTACTGGAGGGCATCGAGGATTCGGACCCGGACGGCGTCCTCCTCGCCCTGCACGGCGCGATGGTGAGTGAAGCGGCGCCGGACGGCGACGGCTACATCCTCGAACGCGTGCGCCGCGCGGTCGGGCCGGACGTTCCGGTGATGGCGTCGCTCGACCTCCACGCCAACATTTCGGAGCGGATGGCGACCCACGCGGACGGCCTGTTCGGCTACGACACCTACCCGCACGTCGACATCGGGGACACGGGCGAGACGGCGGCGCGGGCGATGGCGGCGACGCTCCGTGGCGACCTCGACCCCGAGGTGATCGTGGAGCGTGCCCCCCTGCTCCCGCCGCTCCCGGAACTCCGGACCGAGACGGAGCCGATGGCCTCACTGCTCGCGTCGTCGGCCGACGCCGAAGGGGAGGAGGTGCCGGACGTGTCGGTGTTCGGCGGGTTCGCCTACGCCGACGTGGACCACGCCGGCTTCTCGGTCGTCGGCGTCGCGGATCGCTCGGTGGCCGACGACGCGCGCGCGACCTGTCGCGCCCTCGCCGACGAGGCGGTGGATCGACGCGGCGAGTTCGACCGCGACTACACGAGCGTCGACGACGCCGCGGCGGAGGCGGCGGCGTGGGACGACGACGCGCCACTCCTCCTCGCCGACATCTCCGACAATCCCGGCGGCGGGAGCGCACAAGACGGCGTGGTGTTGCTCCGTGCCCTCCTCGACGCCGGCGTCGAGGACGCGGCGCTGGCGACCATCTACGACCCCGAAGCGGTCGAGGCGGCCGTCGACGCGGGCATCGGCGAGGAGGTGTCGCTGGCGCTCGGCGGGCGGAGCGGCGAGAACGGCGACCCGCTCGACGTGACGGGTCGGGTCCGCCTGCTCTCCGACGGCGACTACCGGAATCAGGGACCGATGTCGACGGGACTGGCCGTCTCCTTCGGCCGGACGGCGCTTCTCGACGTGGATGGAATCGACGTACTGGTCGGCTCTCACCGCCAGCAACCCTACGATCCGGAGGCGTTCCGGAGTCAGGGGATCACGCCTGAACGGCGGCGCGTCCTCGTCCTCAAGAGCACCGTCCACTACCGCGCGGGGTTCGAACCCTTCGTCGGCGGAGTGCGCGAGGTGGCGACGCCGGGGCTCTGTAGCCCGGATCTTTCGGCGTTCGACTACGACCACGTTCCGCGGCCCATCTACCCGCTGGACGAGGTGTAGCCGCTCGCCGAGGGCGGACTTAACTGCCCGTCGATATGTGACACAACGGCCTTGCGCCGAAACGGGAACGTATGGCATACGCGGCGGCTCCTTCGACAGTCGGTGCCGTCGAATCGATCGACCGACTCCGTGGCCGTAGGCCACGGGCAATGACAGACATTCACACCCATTATGACAGCGACTCACCAGATGTGGAACGTACCGAATCGGATCCTCTTCGGCTGGGGCTCCGTGACCGAACTCGGCGAGTATCTCGACGAGTTCGATGCCGATCACCCGCTCGTCGTCACCGACGAGGGCGTGCGCGCGGCGGGCGTCCTCGACCCCCTCCTCGACGCCATCGAGGCGTCGGGTCGCTCGTACACCATCTTCGACGGCGTGCAACCGGACCCGACGGACGTGATCGTCCACGAGGCGGCGTCGGCCTACGACGAGGCGGGTGCCGACCTGATTCTCGGCGTCGGCGGCGGTTCCTCCATCGACACCGCGAAGGCGGCGAGCATCCTCGCGACCAACGACGGCCACATCCTCGACTTCGAGGGAAGCGGTAACGTCCCCAACGATCCGCCGCCGAGCGTGTTCGTCCCCACCACTGCGGGCACGGGCAGCGAGGTGGGCCACTGGACCATCGTCAAAGACTCCGACACGTCGATCAAAGAGGAGATCGGTGACGTGAGCCTGCTGGCGGATCTCGCCATCGTCGATCCCGAGTTGACCGCGAGTGCGCCCGCGCCGGTCAAGGCTGCGACGGGTATGGACGTGTTGACCCACGCCGTCGAGGCGTACGTCTCGATCAAGGCCCAGAGCCAGACCTCGGCGCTCGCACTCGACTCCATCGAGAAGGTGGGGGAGTATCTCCCCCGCGCCGTGGAGTATCGGGGCGAGGACCGCGAGGCGTTGTCGAAGATGGCGAAGGCGAGTTCGCAGGCAGGTATGGCCTTCAACGGTGCCGGCCTCGGCGCCGTCCACGCCATCTCCCACCAGGTCGGCGGCACCTTCGGCGTGCCCCACGGCCTCGCGAACGCCATCCTCCTTCCGTACGTGATGGAGTACAACCTCCCGCAGGTGCCGGAGGAGATGGTGTCTATCGCGGCGGCGCTGGGCGAGGACGTGGACCCGTCGAAGCCGGCGCGGACGGAGGGAGAGAAGGCGGTGCGGGCGGTGCGCCGCCTCGCGGCCGACGTGCGTATTCCCGAGACGCTCGCAGAGACGGCCGCGGAACGGGACGCCATCCCGCAGTTGGCGGAGCAGGCGATCGACGACGGCTCGCTCACCGGCAACCCGCGAGCGACCGACGTCGACGACCTGGCGACCATCCTCGAACGCGCTTTCGACGGCCGGTTCGAGACGGGAGCCTAACCCGCATGATCGACCACGAAAACCGACCAACAGCGCCGCATATATACGTCGAGCGGCCCGAGTACGCCTAGTATGCCGTACGTGACTCACTCCGACGCGGAACGGTCGGCGATGCTCGACGCGGTGGGGGTATCGAACCCCGACGACCTGTTCGACATCCCCGAATCGGTCCGGTTCGACGGCGAGTACGAGATCGAGGCGCGATCGGAGCGGGCGACCCGGTCGACGGTCGAGGGTATCCTCGACGAGTCACCCGACCTGACCGAATTCCTCGGCGGCGGTCACTACGACCACTACGTCCCCTCGGTAGTCGATCACCTCTCCCTGCGCTCCGAGTTTCTCACGAGTTACACGCAGTATCAACCGGAGATCACGCAGGGATTCCTGCAGGCACTGTTCGAGTTCCAGTCGCTCGTCGTGGAACTGACGGGGCTGGGCATCGCCAACTGTTCGATGTACGACCGAGCGACGGCGCTGGGAGAGGCGGCGCTCCTCGCCGACCGGGTGCGCGCCACTAGCGGCGAGACAGTGCTGGTGCCCGACGCCATCTCCGACCGCATGCGCTCGGTCCTAGAGAACTACACGGACGGGCCGGGGATCGCGGTCGACACCTACCCCACTACCGGCGGCACCGTCGACGTGAACGCGCTGGCCGAGCGCATCGACGACGACACCTCGATGGTGTACGCCGCGACGCCGAACGCGCGCGGCCTGCTGGAACCTGATCTGGACGCGGTCGGTGACCTCACCGACGAGCACGACGCCCTGTTCTGTGTCGGCTCCGACGCCGTCGCGCTGGCGGTCCTCGAACCGCCCGAGTCGTACGGCGCGGACATCGTCGTCGGCGACGCGGGCGTGCTTGGGTTACCGACGACGTACGGCATGGGGCTCGGCCTCTTCGCCTGCCGCGAGGACTTCCTCCGGCAGGTGCCCGGCCGCCTCGTCGGCACCAGCGAGGACGCCGCGGGGAATCGGGCGTACACGCTGACGCTCCAGACCCGCGAACAGCACATCCGGCGGGAGCGTGCCACCTCCAACATCTGTACCAATCAGGCGTGGCTGGCGCTCCGGGCGGCCATCCACGCCGCGTGGCTCGGCCCCGACGGCCTCGTCGACTTGGCCGAGGAGTGCGTCGCAGGGGTTCGGGAGACCTGTGAACGGATCGACGCCCTCGACGGCTTCACCGCCCCCGTCTACGACGGTCACCACTTCCGCGAGGCGCTGGTCGACACCGACGCCCCCGCGGCCGACGTGGTCGATCACTGCCGACACGCCGGCCTCGCCCTCCGTACCGTCGAGGACGGCGACACGGAGCGACTCGCCGTCTGCGTGACCGACACCAACCGCGAGCAGGTGGACGCGTTGGTCGACGCGCTCGCGGGGTACGGAGGTGCAGCATGAGCCAAGAAGGACGGGAGCGGGCCGACGACGAGGCGACGGCGCCCGACGAAGCCCCCCACCAGCAGGCGCGCTGGTACGCGGGCGGGCAGTACGAACCGCTCCTGAGCGAGAAGTCGTCCGAATCCGTCGACGTCGACTCGTCGCTCCCCGACGACCTGACGCGGGACGAACTCGAACTCCCGTCGCTCGTGGAACCCGAGGTGGCCCGCCACTACACCCGGCTCTCGCAGATGAACTACGGCATCGAGTCCGGGCCCATCCCGCTGGGGTCGTGTACGATGAAGTACAACCCCTCGTTCACGGAGGACGTGGCGGCCCACCCGGGCAACCGGGTACATCCCCTCCGCGCCGACGAGGACAAACAGGGCATCCTCCACCTGCTGTACGAACTGCAGGAGACGCTGGCGACCATCGGCGGGATGGACGCGGTGACCCTGCAACCCCCGGCGGGCGCGGCCGGCGAGTTCACGGGTATTCAGGTGGCCAAAGCGTATCACGAGGCAAACGGCGACGACCGGAGCGAGGTGATCGTCCCCGAATCCGCCCACGGCACCAACTTCGCCAGCGCGGCGATGGCCGGCTACGACGTGGTCGAACTCCCCTCGAACGAGGAGGGTCGGGTCGAAGTCGACGCGCTGGAAGCGGCGGTGAGCGACGACACCGCCCTCCTGATGCTCACCAACCCCAACACCCTCGGCCTGTTCGAACGCGACATCGAGGCCATCGCGGAAATCGTCCACGACGCTGGCGGTCTGCTCTACTACGACGGCGCGAACCTCAACTCCCTGCTCGGGAAGGCCCGCCCCGGCGACATGGGCTTCGACATCATGCACTTCAACCTGCACAAGACGTTCGCGACGCCCCACGGCGGCGGCGGGCCGGGACAGGGCCCCATCGGCGTCGGGGAAGACCTCGCGCCCTTCCTCCCCACGCCGCAGGTGCGCGAGGCCGAGGGTGGCTACGAGACGTACGAACCCACCCACAGCATCGGGCGCGTCCACGAGTTCATGGGCAACTGGCTGGTGCTGGTGAAGGCGTACGCCTACATCCTGCGCCACGGCGACGAGGGGCTGGAGAACGTGAGCGAGACGGCCGTGTTGAACGCCAACTACCTCGCCTCACAGATCGAGTACGACGTGCCCTACGGCCCGTTCCATCACGAGTTCGTCGCCAGCGCGAACGCGGACGCGGGCGACGTGGCGAAGGCGATGCTCGACCACGGCGTCCACCCGCCGACGACGAAGTGGCCCGAAATCGTCGACGAGGCGCTGATGACGGAGCCGACCGAAACGGAGTCCAAACGGCGGCTCGACGACCTCGCGGCGGCGTTCAACGCGGTGGCAGCGATGGACGAGGAGTCGCTGGCGGAGACGCCGACGGAGACGACGGCCCGGCGGATCGACCAGGCGACTGCGGCCCGCAACCCGCGGCTCTCGTGGCACGCGCTCGACGAGTAGAGCGCAGCCGTCTTTCCTGTCATCTGAGTTTAATATCTTGCGGCGCGTCTGAGAGGGAATGAACCACTTCGTTCCCCAGATGGACGTGCAACTACGGGCCGGCCGCCTGCTCGACCGACCGTTCGTCAGCACGCTGATGCGGCAGGTGTGGGATCCGTCCCGCGGGCAGGTAGACGACGCGCTGACCGCGCAGTTGTACGCGGCGCTCGTGGCCAACCTGGACCGCGTGACGCCCGACGCACAGGAACTGGTCGTCGGCTTTCTGCGGGCACACGAGGACGACAACGGCCTGCCGCCGTCGACGGCGGTCCACGTCCTCGCCCCCGACCGCTACCGCCAGTGTTCGGTCTGTTACGGATCGGGGCGGACGACCTGTTCCTCCTGTGGCGGCATGGGCGGACGCTACGAGTCGCGCGTCACCTACGACTACGACTACAATCCGATGTACAGCGACGAGTGGGTAGGGTGTTTCTGCAACGGCGGCTACACCGTCTGCGGCGTCTGTGGTGGGAGCGGGAGCGTGATGCGGTAAGTTCCGCGGGAAAGTTTGTGACGGACCACGCTACTTATTTGCCTGTTTTCCGTGAGCTTACCCGTGACATCGAGCCATTCGCACCTTCGGGAGACCGATCCGGCGGTCGCCGAAGCCATCGCGGGCGAGGAGCGCCGGCAGGAGAACAATCTGGAGATGATCGCGTCGGAGAACCACGTCTCCGAGGCGGTAATGGAGGCCCAGGGCAGCGTCATGACGAACAAGTACGCCGAGGGCTATCCGGGCGAGCGGTACTACGGCGGTTGTCAACACATGGACACCGTCGAGAACCTCGCCATCGACCGGGCGAAGGAGCTGTTCGGCGCCGAACACGTCAACGTCCAGCCCCACAGCGGGACGCAGGCGAACATGGGCGTCTACTTCGCCATGCTGGAACCGGGCGACAAGATCATGTCGCTCGACCTGAACCACGGCGGCCACCTGAGCCACGGCCACCACGTCAACTTCTCCGGCCAGTTCTACGAAGTCGAACAGTACGGTGTCGACCCCGAGACGGGGTACATCGACTACGACGAGGTGGCCGAACAGGCCGCCGAGTTCGACCCCGATATCATCGTCAGCGGCTCCTCCGCCTACCCCCGCGAGTTCGAGTGGGAGCGGCTCACCGACATCGCGGCCGACGTCGACGCCTACCACCTCGCGGACATCGCCCACATCACGGGCCTCGTCGCCGCGGGCGTCCACTCCTCGCCGGTCGGCTCCGCCGACTTCGTCACCGGGAGCACGCACAAGACCATCCGCGCCGGCCGCGGCGGGATGATCATGACGAGCGAGGAGCACGCCGACGCCGTCGACAAGGCCATCTTCCCCGGCGGACAGGGCGGCCCCCTGATGCACAACATCGCGGGCAAGGCGGTCGGCTTCGGCGAGGCGCTCGAACCCGACTTCGTCGACCACGCCGAACAGGTCGTCGCCAACGCGCAGACGCTCGCGGACGTGTTCACCGACGCTGGCATCCAGCCCGTCTCCGGCGGCACGGACAAACACCTCCTCCTGCTGGATCTCCGGGAATCCCACCCGGACCTCACGGGCGAGGAGGCGGAGGACGCCCTCGACGACGTGGGCATCACGGTGAACAAGAACACGGTTCCCGGCGAGACGCGTTCGCCCTTCGTCACCAGCGGCATCCGCGTCGGGACGCCGGCACTCACCACCCGCGGCTTCGACGAGGACGCCATGGAAACGGTCGGCGAACTCATCGTCGAGCGGCTGAACAACCCCGACGACGCCGACGTGGCGAGCGAGATTCGGAACGAGGTCGACCGGCTCTGCGCCGAGTTCCCGGTGTACGAGTAACGAGGGCCGTCCGTTTCATACGGATTACTGTAACTGTGTACCGGTGGTTCGCCAAGACGGTTCGGCGAACCACTGGTACTGACTTACAATAAACCGTATCAGCGGAGCGATTTGGCCACGTTCACGATGAGTCGGTGGTGACGCTGCCGATTGGCGCTCACCGCGTCGAGCATCGCCTGCTTCAGGGCGTCGCCCGAGTAGATCTGACTCGCCGCGAGCACCAGCGACATCCCGAACTCCTTCGCCTGTGCCTCCGACCAGGTCGGGTTGTCCCGGGCCGCCGTCACCGCGACATTGTGGACCGCGGTGGCGACGATCTGCTTCTCCTCGTCGGTGAGCTGCGCCGTGTTCTGCTCGACCGTCGAGCCCGCCGACCCCGCTGCGACCCCCGCACCCATCGCCTTCGCCGCGGTCACCGTCCCCGGCGGCAGTCCACAGAGCGTCCCGGCCGCCTCTTCACACACGATCGAAATTGCATCAGTGAGCATCTGTCTTCTTCGTCTCCATCTCTACGTAGGGACCACCCGTGATTGAGTAATACGCTGTTAGTACCGTTACTATTGGTACTATTACACCGACAGCTCGGCCGCGACGGGTCCCGTCGACCGTCACTGCGGCCATCGCTTCTCACTTCAGCCCGTCGATTATCAAAGTCGAAAATCTGACGCACAGGTTCAATACGGGGTCCCAAGAAGCGCGCGGTAATGTCGTGGTTGCACTCCCTCTTCGGAACCGATTCCTCGGCCCGGGACGCCCGCACCGACGGCGGAGCCGCGGGCGTGACGGTCGACCCGGTCGACGAACCGCAGTCACTGGACGTGACGCTCAACGCGGCGACGCTGGCCGGCGACGACGTACCGGCCGTCCGCGAGGACCTCCGGGCGGCCCAGGCCGACCACCTCGCGGCAGTCGCCGCGGGCGAGACTGACGCCGACGAGAGCCGCGACCTCGCGGAACAGTACGCGACGGCGGGCGTCGGGGCGTCGGGCTTCGCGGCGTCGTACGGCGGTGCGGTCGACGAACTGGTCACGGCCGCGTTCGACATGGTCCGTGACGGGGAGGTCGAGGCGGCGGAGGAGGCGCTCCGGCGCGGACTCGACGCCACACTCTCCGACGCCGTCTCTGGGCTGACCGTGTACGACGAACTGGCCGACGGGGACGCCGAGTACGCCGACGCCCTCCTGACGATAGAGGCGGTGCTCGAAGCCATCCCGTACCCCATCTACATGCTGGACGCGAACAACCGCGTGATCGGCTGGAACTACGGCCACACCGCGCTCGTGGGGATGGACCGCGAGGAGGCCATCGGCAAGACCGCCCAGGAGAGCGTGGTCAAAGCGACCTACAGCGCGGGCGCCCGGAAACTGACGCTGGCCGACAAGGTGATCGAGGCGCCGTATCGCGCCCACGAGGAGTTCGACGTGGAAAAGGTGGACACGCCGTACAGTGACCACCACGTCTACAAGGACACGAGCACGGCGTCGACGCTCGACGAGGAGGAGATCGAGATCGTGTTCTGGGCGGTACCGATGTTCGACGACGACGGGAATCTGCTCGCCGTGTTCGAGATGCTCGACGACCGGACGGAGGAGGTCCGGCGGAAGGAGGCGATGGAGTCGCTGGTCGGCGAGGTGACGGCGACGCTCGAAGACCTCGGTAATGGCTCACTCACGGCCCGTGCGGCGTTCGACGGGCAGGCCGAGGTGGTCGACGACGAACTCCTCGACATCGTCGGCGCCGTCAACGAGATGGCGGGGAACTTCCAGTCGCTGGTCGGGCAGGTCGACGACCGGACGGAGGATCTCGCCGACTCCATCGAGGCGGCGGCCGAGGCGGCAGAGCGCATCGACGACCAGCTCGACGAGCAGAACGCCTCGCTCCAGGAGGCCGCCGAGGAGATGGACGACTTCAGCGCGACGATGGAGGAGATCGCCGCCACGTCGAACGAGGTGGCGACGGCGGCCGAACAGGCCCGGTCGGAGGTGGAGACGGGCATCGAGTCCGCCCGCGACGCCCGCGAAGTCGCGGACGCGGTCAACGAGACGAGCGAGGAGCTCGTTGACACGGTGTCGGAACTCTCCGCCCGCATGGACGAAATCGAGCAGGTGGTCGAGGTGATCGCCGACGTGGCGGACCAGACGAACTTGCTCGCCCTGAACGCCAATATCGAGGCGGCGCGGGCGGGCGAGGCCGGGAGCGGGTTCGGCGTCGTGGCCGACCAGGTGAAGGATCTCGCGGACGAGACGCAGTCCCACACGGACGAAATCGCCGGCCACATCGAGCGGATCAAGTCCCAGTCCAGGGAGACCGTCTCCGCTGTCGAGGCCTCACACCAACAGGTCGACGAGGTGGACACCGAGATCAGACGGACCGTCGGCGCGTTCGAGGAGATCTCCGACGCCGTCGAGACCGCCGCGATCGACATCGAGGAGGTCGCGGACGCCAACGACGATCAGGCGGTGCGCATCGAGGGCGTCACCTCGATGATCCGTGAGGCGCGGGAGGCGACCGATCTGGTGGCCGAGACGGCCGACGCCGTCGTCGACGAGACGGCGACCCAGCAGGAAGCCGTGGAGGCACTCGAGGCGCGTGTCGACGAACTGAGCGAGTAAGCTGCTATAAGCGCCCGCCGATCCCCGCCAGTCTTTATACCCGCGGCCCTCGCGACGTGCATCCATGGTCGTCGGAGATGTCACTACTGGGACGGAGGTACTGGTCATCGGCGCGGGGCCGGGCGGTTACGTCGCCGCCATCCGCGCCGCCCAGCGCGGTCTCGATGTAACGCTGGTCGAACGCGACGCCTACGGCGGCGTCTGTCTCAACCGGGGTTGTATCCCTTCGAAGGCGTACATCACGGCGACGGGCGTCGCCCACGACGCCGCGACCGCCGAGGAGATGGGCGTCTACGCCGACCCCGCTATCGACCTCACGACTATGCGCGAGTGGAAGGAGGGAGTCGTCGACCGCCTCACGAGTGGCGTCGAGAAACTCTGTAAGGCCAACGGCGTCAGCCTCATGGAGGGCACGGCGAAGTTCGTCGATTCGGAGACGGTCCGAGTCGAACACGGTGGCGAAGGGCAGGGTGCCGAAACCGTCGCCTTCGAACACTGCATCGTCGCCACGGGGAGTCGCCCCCTCTCGATTCCCGGTTTCGACTTCGCGGACGACCCCGTCCTCGACTCGGCCCAGTTGCTCGACCTCGATGCCGTCCCCGACCGCCTCGTCGTCGTCGGCGCGGGCTACATCGGGATGGAGCTCTCGACGGTCTTCGCCACGCTCGGGAGTGACGTGACGGTCGTCGAGATGCTCGACGACGTGTTGCCGGGCTACGAGGACGACGTGTCGCGCGTGGTGCGCAAGCGCGCCGAGGAACTGGGCGTCGACTTCAACTTCGGCGAGGGGGCGACCGGGTGGCGCGACGCCGCCGACGGCGCCATCGTCGTCACCACGGAGACCGAGGACGGCGAGGAGTCGACCTACGGCGCTGACCGGGTGCTCGTCGCGGTGGGTCGGGAACCGGTCACGGACACCCTCGACGCCGAGGAGGTCGGACTGGAACCCTCCGACGACGGCTTCTTCGAGACGGACAGCCAGTGTGCGACCGACGTCGACGGCATCTACGCCGTGGGCGACGTGGCGGGCGAACCGATGCTCGCGCACACGGCGTCGGCGGAGGGCATCGTCGCCGCCGAGGCCATCGCGGGCGAACCGTCGGCGTTCGATACGCACGCGATTCCCGCGGCCGTGTTCACCGATCCCGAAATCGCGACGGTGGGGCTGACCGAGGCCGAAGCCGAGGCGGAGGGGTTCGATCCGGTCGTCGGCGAGATGCCGTTCAACGCCAGCGGGCGGGCGCTGACGACGGGCGAGACCGACGGCTTCGTCCGCGTGGTCGCCAGCGAGGACGGCTTCCTGCTGGGCGCACAGATCGTCGGCCCCGAGGCGTCGGAACTGATCGCGGAACCAACCCTCGCCATCGAGATGGGGGCGACCTTGGAGGACGTGGCGGCGACGATCCACACCCACCCGACGCTCGCGGAGGCGGTGATGGAGGCCGCGGAGAACGCGCTCGGGCAGGCGATTCACACGCTGAACCGATAGCCGAGACGCCGGCGTGTCCACTCGGACACAGCTATTCGGACTCTGTCACGTAGCTGGCGATATTCGGTGACGGCGCCGCGATCGAACACATTCGCTGACGGGGATGGAGACGCCGACAAGGCTTTGCCGAACAGCAAAGTCTAATGGGGTGGCGGCTCAACAACTCCGTTGATGCCCACGGTAGAATACCTCAATTACGAAGTACTGGACGATCACGGCTGGGATATGGACGACGACGACCTCTTCGAGAAGGCCGCTGACGCCGACCTCGGCGACGAGGACTACGGTTCGCTCGAAGTCAACGAGGGCGAGTACGTCCTCGAAGCGGCCGAGGCACAGGGCTACGACTGGCCCTTCTCGTGCCGTGCCGGTGCCTGTGCGAACTGCGCGGCCATCGTCATGGAGGGCGATCTGGACATGGACATGCAGCAGATCCTCTCCGACGAGGAAGTCGAGGAGAAGAACGTCCGGCTGACCTGTATCGGCAGCCCGACGGCTGACGAAGTGAAGCTCGTCTACAACGCGAAGCACCTCGACTACCTCCAGAACCGCGTCATCTAACGCCGGTTTCCCGGCAGATCCCGAATTTTTTCGCACCCACCCGCCGAGCGACCGCTCTCTCGATCCGGAAACCCCAATACCCTGCCGTGTCCGTAGCCAACAATGCTCGGGGCGACGACGGACATGTTGCCGGACCTGTTGCGACTCCTCGCAGTACCGGCGCTCGGCTGGGCGGCCTGGCGCGACGTACGCACCCGACGACTCCCGAACCGACTGTGGACGCCGCTCGTCGCCATCGGCCTCCTCACCCTCGCCGTCGACGCCGTCGGCCACCTCCCGATGACGACCGTCGACGATCGCCTCTTTTTCGTCCGGGTCGGCGTCAGCGTCCTGATCCTGATCCCGCTCGCGTACGCCCTCTGGTGGGTCGGCGGCTTCGGCGGCGCCGACGCCAAGGCGTTGATGACCCTCGCCATCCTCTTTCCGACCTACCCCGTCTTCTACCTGCCCGGCGACGCCTATCCGCTCGTGGCGAGCAACCTCGGCGTCTTCTCCCTGACGATCCTGACGAACGCCGTTCTCGTCGGCCTCGCCTACCCCCTCTATCTCGGCGTCCGGAACGCCCTCCGCGGCGATATCTCGCCCATCATGTTCGTCGGCCGGCGCACGGCCGTCGCGGCGCTCCCGACCGAACACGGCCGCCTGTTCGAGACGACCGAGGGCTTCACCCGACACGGCCTCGACGTCGACGCCCTGCGGATGTACCTGCGCTGGCGGGGAACCAGCCTCGCGGCACTCCGGGGCGACCCCGAGACGTACCGCGACCCCGAGAGCGTCGGGGAGACACACGACCCGACGGACGGAGCGGTCGGCGCGGCCGCCGTCGACGCTGGCGGCGACGCCGACGACCCCGACACAGTCCCCGACTTCGACGGCGACTACGACGACCCGTGGGCGGCCGAGCGCTTCCTCGACGACATCGAGGGGAACGCCTACGGCACGACACCCGAGGGGCTCCGCGAGGGCCTGCGCGTCGTGACGACCCGGGAGACGGTGTGGCTCTCGCCCGGCGTGCCCTTCATCGTCCCCGTCTTCCTCGGGCTGGTGATCGCACTGATCTACGGCGACCTCCTGTTCGGCCTGCTTCGCGCCGTCGGCGCCGTGTGAGCCGACGGCGACGACGCGCCCGGTGACACAAGACCTATCGGTCGAGCCATCCTGCATCGGCCATGACCGTCGACGTGGACTTCGGCTCTGACGGCCTCGTCCCCGCTGTCGCACAGGACGCCGACTCCGGCGAGGTGTTGATGCTGGCGTACGTCTCGCCCGAGGCGCTGGAACGCACCCGCGAGACGGGCCACGCCCACTACTACTCCCGGAGCCGCGACGAACTCTGGGAGAAAGGCGCCACGAGTGGCCATGTCCAGCACGTCGAGGAGGTACGGGTGGACTGTGACGGCGATGCCCTCCTCTATCTCGTCGACCAGGAGGGCGGCGCCTGCCACACCGGCTACCGCTCCTGTTTCTACCGGACCGTCGAGGGCGAGGCCGTCGGTGACCGCGTCTTCGACCCCGACGAGGTGTACGACGACGGATGAGCGACGAGGGCGACGACTACCTCGACCGACTCCGGTCGGCCCGCGAGGAACTGGCCGACGCCCGCGACGCCGTCGACGAGGTTGGCGAGGCGCGGCTGGCGGCCGTGCGAGACGCCTACCGCGAGGCGACCGACCTCCTCGACCGCTACGAGGGGCGGGCGACCGGGACGGGCGATTTCGCCGCCTTCGTCGAGTTTCAGGAGGCCTTCGTCGAACTCGTCGAGGGACTGGACGACGATCTGCCCGCCCGCGACGCGTTCGAGGAGGCCAACGACCACCTCGACCAGCGCCGCCTCGGCGAGGACGACTTCGAGGAGGCACGCGAGACGCTCCGGCCGGTGGCCGACCGCGCGGCCCTCCTCGCGGACCGCGAGAGGGCGGAAGACCGGTACGAGACGGCTCGCCGCGACGCTCGGAAGCGTCTGCGTGACCTCGACGAGCGGATCGACCACCTCGAACGCCTGCAGCGACTGGGCGAGGCCGATCTCGACGCCCCGGTCGAACGCCTGCGTGACCCCATCGAGTCGTACGACGACGCCGTCACCGACGCGTGGACCGAGTTCCGCCGCGAGGCGAGCGCCCGCGAGGTGTTCCGCGTCGTCGAGGCGAGTCAGGCGTACCCGCTCGCGGCCTTCCAGCCACTCCCCCCGGATCTCCGCGAGTACGTGACCACGTCTCCCGCCGGCGAAGAGTCCATCCCCACCCTGCTAGAGTACGCGGACTACTCGTCCTCGAAGCTCTCACACTACGTCGACGACCCCGGGGCGCTCCGGACGCGCGTGGCGACCCACCGGACCTACCTCGAACGCCTCGACGCCGAGCCGTTGACGGTGTCGTGGCCGCCGCCGTCGGCCGAGCGTCTCCGGTATCGGGCGTCGGAACTCGTCTCGGTCGTCGCTCGCTTCGCGCCCGAGGCGGTAGTCGCGCAGGCGCGCCGGCTCCGGCGACTGCCCGACGAGGTTGACTACGAGCGCCTGCGAGAGACGGCCCTCGCCCGCGACGAACTCGACGAGGCGGAACGCGAACGGCTCGAACGAGGGGCCGTCGAGGCGGAACTGACCGCCGCGCGCGACGAACGCGAGCGGATCGAAGCGGCGCTCTCGGAGACTGCGGACGCCTAGCGCGCCGATTCGAGGTGAGCGAGCAGGTCGTCCGCGAGGGTGGCCGCCCGGCTCTCGTCCCGCGCTTCGGCGTAGATACGGATCTTGGGTTCGGTACCGCTCGGTCGGACGAGCAGCCACGCGTCGCCGTAGTCGAGGCGGTAGCCGTCGGTGGTGTCGAGGTCGGCGTCGGCCTCGCGGGCGTACCCCTCGGCAGCGCCGAGGAGGCGGTCGCGTTCCGCGGCGTCGGCGTAGTCGACGTTCTCGCGGATGAAGTGGTAGTCGGCGTACGGGGCCGCGATCTCGCTCGCGGTGGCCCCCGTGTCGGCGAGCAGTTCGAGGAACTTCCCGGCGACGTACGCGCCGTCACGGGTCAGGCGGTACTCGGGGAAGAACACCCCACCATTCCCTTCGCCGGCGATGGGGACGCGATCACCGGCCGCGAGGCGTTCCCGAACCCGCGTGACGATGTGTGTCGACCCGATGGGGGTGAGGTCGAGTTTGGAGCCCGCGTCGGCGACGGCGTCGACCAGTCGCTGGGAGACGTTGACCGCGGCGACGACGACGTCGTCTCCCGCCACTGCCGCGGCCGCCAGCGCCGCGAGCGAGGTGTCGCCGTCGATCACCTCGCCGCGTTCGTCGACGAAGATGGCGCGGTCGGCGTCGCCGTCGTGAGCGATCCCCACGTCCGCGTCGGTCGAGCGGACGAGGCGCTGGAGGGCGGTCAGGTTCTCCGGCACCGGTTCGGGGTCGCGGCCGGGGAATCGACCGTCCGGATCGGCGTTGACGGTTCGGACCGCACACCCGAGTTCGCGGAAGAAGGCTGGCGAAATCGTGGAGCCGGCACCGTGGCCGGGGTCGACCGCGACGGTGAGATCCGCCGCGGCGACGGTCTCGCGGTCGATCCCGGTCAGCAAGTCCGCGCGGTAGTCCGCCTCGACGCCGTCGATCCGTCGGGCCGTGCCCACCTCGTCCCACGGTGCGAGGGCGTTGCCCTCGGCGAACACCTGCGCTTCCACCCGTTCGTACGCGTCGACGCCGAGTTCCGTCCCGTCGTCGCCGAGGAGTTTGATCCCGTTGTACTCGGGCGGATTGTGGGAGGCGGTGACGTGGACGGCGGGGACGCCCTCCCGTTCGCAGTAGTAGGCGACGCCGGGCGTGGGGAGGACACCCAGTCGATCCACGTCGGCCCCGGCGGCCGCGAGGGTGCCCGCCGCGATGTCGGTGAAGGGGCCGCCCGAGAGGCGGGTGTCGCGGGCGACGGCGACCCGGTCGGCGTCCCAGACGGCCGCCGTGGCCGCCGCGACCTGCCGGACGCGTTCCGGCGTGAACTCCTCGCCGACGACCCCGCGCGTACCGCTCGAACCGAACAGTTCCATCGGCAGGAGGTCGTCACCGGGGCCACAAATCCGTTGCGTCTATCCGCTACCGCTGGATCGGTCGGCCTTTACCCCGCCACCCCCTTTCCCTCGGTATGTCGCAGTTCCCGGAGTTCGAGGTGATCCCCGCCGTCGATATGCAGGACGGCGAGGTGGTGCAACTGGTGCAGGGGGAGCGCGGAACCGAGAAGCGATACGGTGATCCCGTCGAGGCGGCGCGACGGTGGGTCGACGCGGGCGCCCGAACCCTCCATCTGGTCGACCTCGACGGCGCCTTCGAGGGCGAACGCGCCAACGCCCCGGCGGTCGAGGCCATCGTCGACGCAGTGGACGTGCCGGTCCAGCTCGGCGGCGGCATCCGTACCGTCGACGACGCGCTCTCGCTTCTCGACCGGGGCGTCGACCGCGTCATCCTCGGCACCGCCGCGGTAGAACAGCCCGATATCGTGGCCGAGATCAGCGAGCAGCGGCCGGGGAGCGTCGTCGTGAGCCTCGACGCCAAGGGTGACGAGGTGGTCGTCTCGGGGTGGACCGAAGGAACGGGTCTCGACCCCGTGGAGGCCGCGGGGCGGTACGCGGACCTCGGTGCCGGCGCGATCCTCTTTACCGACGTGGACGTGGAGGGGCGGTTGGAAGGGGTGCGGACCGACCGGATCGAACGTCTCGCGGACGCGGTGGATATTCCGATCATCGCCAGCGGCGGCGTCGCCACGCTGGACGACGTGCGGGCGTGCCGCGAGGCGGGTGCCGCGGCCGTCGTCGTCGGCACCGCGCTGTACGAGGGGGCGTTCACCCTTCCCGAGGCGATGGACGCCTGATCGCCCCAAAACCGACTTACGCACGCCCTGCGAGGGTCGCGTATGGACCGCACCGCCGCCGTCTCCCGTGAAACCGCGGAGACGACCATCGATCTGACGCTCGACGTGGACGGCGATGGCGACGCCCGCATCGACACCGGCATCGGCTTCTTCGACCACATGCTCGAATCCTTCGCCAAACACGGCCTGTTCGACCTGACGGTGGAGTGTGACGGCGATCTGGAGATCGACGACCACCACACCGTCGAGGACGTGGCGCTCGTCCTCGGCGCGGCGTTCGACGAAGCCCTCGGTGACAAGCGCGGCATCCGCCGATTCGCGGACCGGCGCGTCCCCCTCGACGAGGCCGTCGCGGGCGTCGTCCTCGACGTGAGCGGCCGCCCTCTCTTTCGCTTCGAGGGCGAGTTCTCCGAGGAACGGATCGGGGAGTTCACGAGCGTCATGGCGCGACACTTCGCACGGTCGCTGGCGATGCAGGCGGGGCTCACCCTGCACGTCGACGTGACGGGGGAGAACGCCCACCACGAGGTCGAGGCGCTGTTCAAGGCGCTCGCGCGCACGCTCGACGACGCCACCCGAATCGACGACCGGCGGTCGGACACGCCGAGCACGAAAGGCGAACTGTAGTGATCGGATACAACTCCTGTCGTATCCGGCTTCGACACGCGTCGTTAATTATTTGATAATGGGGTGAGAGCGGAGGGGTATGCAGGCGTTCGACAGGCTCGACAGCGACACCTCGAAACTGGTCGTGCTGTACCTCCAGCGCGTCGGGGACGCTACGCCGGATCGGATCGCGCAACGGCTCCGACTGCCCCTGTTGACCGTACTGGCGACCGTTCGCCACCTGGACGAGGAGGGACTGGTTCGTCGACTGGAGGGTTCGGACCGGGTCGTGCTGGCCGAGGATGCGGGATCGCTGCCGGACCGCCGGCCGCTCGTCTAGTCCAGCACGTCGTCGTTCACGACGTAGTCGGGCACGTCGCCCGCGAGGGTCTGCGCGACGTTTCGCGCCGCCTTCGTCCGGAGTTCGACGACGCTCTCCGCGGAGTTGTAGGCGGCGTGGGGGGTCAAGATCACGTTCTCGAGATCGAGGAGCGGCGAGTCGTCAGCCGGCGGTTCCTCCGCGAGGACGTCGAGGCCGGCGCCGGCGATACCGCCCTCCCGAATCGCCTCGGCCAGCGCGTCCTCGTCGACGATGCCGCCGCGGGCGGTGTTGACGAGGAAGGCGGACTCTTTCATCTGTGCCAGTTCGTCCGCGCCGATCATCCCCTGCGTCTGGGGAGTGAGCGGGCTGTGAATCGAGACGGCGTCCGACTCGGCGAGGAGGGTCGAGAGGTCGTCGACGAGCCGTACGTCCCCCGTCACCTCGTCGACGTACGGGTCGTGAGCGAGGACGTCCATCCCGAACGCGGACGCCTTCTCCGCCACCGCCCGGGCGATGTCGCCGAAGGCGATCAGGCCGAGCGTCTGGCCGTCGAGGCGGTGCATCGTCCGCCCGGCGTTCACGTCCCACTCGCCCGATTTGATCCGGTCGTTGTACTCGACGATCTTGCGCTCCAGCGCGAGCAGGTGGGCGATGGTGTGGCTGGACACTTCGGGGATGCAGTAGTCGGGGACGTTCGTGACGTAGACGCCGCGCTCCGTGGCCGCGTCGAGGTCGACGTTGTCGAAGCCGATGCCCGTCCGGGAGACGACCCGGCAGTTCGGCATGGCGTCGAGCAGGTCGCCGTCGACCTCCTCGTACATCACGATGACGCCGTCGGCGTCCGCGAGAAGGGCCTCCAATGGCTCGTCGCTGGCTTCGGCGTCGATCAGGTCGGCGCCGATCTCGGCGAGAATTTCGCGTTCGAGGTCGAGGTCGTCGAAGGTGTGGTCGGTGAAGACGACAGTTGCGTCGCTCATACGCGCACGAACGTCGGTGGGTCTCGTAAGGATTGGGACGTGGCCGCGGTCTCACCGGCGCCGTGTCTCGGTCCCGCCGTCGGCCGCGGTTCGGGCCTGTCCCTGCGCGTCGACGCCCGGTCCGACACCGGCGTCGATCTCGAACTGCGACAGTTTGCTTCGGAGTTCCGTGGCCTGCTCCGCGAGGGTTCGCGTGTTCTGGGCGACCTGCGTGAGCGAGGAGGTCTGTTCCTCGGCGGCCGCGGAGACGTTTTCGGATTCGGTGCTGACCTGTTCGGCCGCGTCCGCCACCTCGTCGACCATGCTGGCGATCTCCTCCGTCGAGGCGGCCTGATCGTCGGTGGCCGTACTGATCTCCTGAATGCTCCGGTCGGACTCCTCGACGTTGTCCGCGATTTCGTCGAGCGAGTCGAGGGCGTCCTCGATGGTCTCCGTGCCCGAGGTGACACGGGACCCCATCTCCCGGATGTCCGAAACGGTGGTATCCGTCGAGGACTGGACCTCGCCGATGAGCCCCTCCACGTCTTCGGTCGCCGCGGCGACCTCACCGGCCAGTTGCTTGATCTCGTCGGCGACGACGCCGAACCCTTCGCCAGCCTCGCCGGCCCGTGCCGCCTCGATCGAGGCGTTCAACGCCAGCATGTTGGTCTGGTCGGCGATGTCGGTGATCACGTCGACGATCTCGCCGATTTCGTCGACTTCGGACGCGAGCGTCTCCATCTCGTCGATCGTCTCCTCGGATTTGGTCTCGATCGTCGCCATCTCGTCCATGGCAGCGGCCGCGGCCTCCTGGGAGTCCCGACCGAGTTCCGCCGTCACCCGCGACGTTTCGGCGATGCCGTCGGCCGACGACGCCACTTCCTCGACCGTCCCGGAGAGGCTCTGCATCTCGGTGGCAACCTGTTGCAGGTTGTCCGACTGCGCCTCGCCGTCCGCGGAGATTTTCTGAATGGACTCGCTCACCTGCTCGCTCGCGTTCTGGCTCTCCTCGGCTCCGGTCGTCACCTCGTCGCTCGACGCCGCAACGTCGTTGGCAAACGATCGGATCTGCGCCACCGTCGTTTCGAGTTGACTCATCATCGCGTTGAACGCCTCCGCGATGTCGGTCATCGAGCCGTTCCGGCTCTCGGGATCCATCCGCTGCGTGAAGTCGCCGTCTGCGGCCCGGTTCATCGTCGTGCTGAACGCCGTCGCCTTCTCCTCGAGGTGCATGTTGAGGACTTCGGCTTCCTCGCGTGCCGCTTCCGCATCTGCGCGCGAGGTTTCGGCCTCCTCGCGCGCCGTCTCGGCGTCACGTTGCGACTGTTCCGCTTCCGTCCGGGCCTGCTCCGCTTCCGCCCGTCGCCGATTCATCTCCGCTTGCGACTCCTTGAGGTCCGCGACGACGGCCATCGTCCCGATGGAGCCGATCGAGAACACGCCGAGCACGATCGCCTGCAGCGACGTGTTGAGCGTGTCCATGAGTTGCCCGCTGATGCCGAACCACTCGACGGTGACGAGTCCCATCCAGAGGGTGCCCGTCACGGCGACCAGCACGAAACTCGCCCAGAACGTCCGCTCCAGATCCGTATCCTGATAATTTCGGATCCCGATCCCGGCGGCGACGAGGAAGCCGAGCGTCGCCACCGCGTCGACAAAGGGGATGATCGTCTCGAGTACCATCGGTCAGGCCTCCGGTGCGGCGGCGACGTCATCGTCTCCCTCGATGTGCTTCTTCCGGTACGCGTACGCCGCCACGGCGAACGCGATGCCAGCGCCGAGGTTGCCGATGAAGTGTTCGACCAGATTCAACGCTGTCGGCAGGAACAGGTCTTCGAAGTTGGTCGCGAACGCCGCGACGAACAGGAAGCCGTAGGCCGCGACGAACCACCGCGGCGTTTTCTGGTAGTACAGTACGACGGGAATCAGCCCAACGACGGCGACGATCAGGACGACCAGCGACTGCGCCCCGAACACGCCGAATACGGTTGCCATTCTGGGTACCTCTCCTCGTGACCTGCCACGTATGAGCGCTATAATCTATCGTCCCCATTCTCAACCGTGGTATTTTGCCGGTTTCGGCCGGGTCGACAATATATATGAACCGTCCCGCTCAAGCATCGACGACGAATGTTCGACGAGATCATGGAGAAGTTCGAGGGGAGTCCCAGTCAGCAGGCGGTGATCCGACTCCTGCTCGAACGGGGGTTCTCCGTCAACGACAAGGGGCGGGTCGTCTCCGGCGGGATCGAGATCCCCAACACGGGGATCGCCCGCGAAATCGACGTCGACCGCCGGGTGGTCGACTCCACGACCGACGCCATCCTCGACGACCCCGAACTCCGCCGCATCTTCCAGAACATCACGGCCATCCCCAGCCTGATGGATCTGGCGCCGGTCCTCGATCTGACCGTCCTCACCATCTGGGTCGACGACGAGACCGAATCGGGCATCGTCGCCGACGTGACGGCTGCCATCGCCGAGCGCGACATCTCCATCCGGCAGGTCATCAGCGAGGACCCCGAGTTCGTCGACGACCCCAAACTCTACGTCATCACCGACACGGCCCTCCCCGGCGACTTGCTGGTCGAGATTCGCGAACTGCCCTACGTCCGTCGGGTCGAATTCTGATGGCCGACGCCGAGGCGTACCTGACCGTCGCGGAGCGCGCGCAAGCGGAGTTCGAGGTGAAAGGCTCGGAGTTCATCGGCCACGTCGCGCCCGCCGATTCGGTCGACGAGGCGGAGGCGTTCGTGGGCGAGGTACGCGAGGCGTACGCCGACGCGACCCACAACGTTCCCGCGTACCGGGTTCCGGAAGGCGACATGCTCCGCGAGTGGGCGAGCGACGACGGCGAACCCACGGGATCGGCGGGCAAGCCCGCGCTGAACGTCCTCGTCCAGCGCGACCTGCGGAACGTCGTCGCGGTGGTGACCCGCTACTACGGCGGCGTCAACCTCGGTGTCGGCGGCTTGGCGCGGGCGTACGCTCGCGGCGTGAGCGACGCCGTCGACGCCGCGGGCGTGGTCGAGGAACGCCCGCACGAACGGATCGACATCGCCGTCGACTACGACGACTCCGGCACCGTCCGCGGCATTCTGGAGAGCGCGGGCGTCGAATTCGACGCCGCCTACGAAGCACGGGTCACGTTCGAGGTGCGCGTCCCCGTCGACGACGCCGCCGACTTGCGTGACCGCCTCCGCAGTGCGACCGGCGGCCGGGTCGAACTGGGGTGAGCTACGGCGACGTACTGAGCACTCGATGGGTCCGGTTCTGTGGAGATTTATATCGCGTCGTTCGACCGCTGTCTGGCGGTTTTCGACGTGAAAGAGAGGGGTTACTTCGTCCGGAAGGCACGGTCGCCGGCGTCGCCGAGGCCGGGGACGATGAAGCCGTCCTCGTCGAGGTGGTCGTCGATGGCGACGGTGAGGAGGTCCGCCTCGGGGGCGGCCTCGCCCACCCGGAGGAGGCCGTCGGGAGCGCTGACCGCCGACAGGACGAACAGGTTCTCGGGGTCGGCCCCGTCGAGGACGTAGTCGAGGACGGCACACATCGTCGACCCAGTGGCGAGCATCGGATCGGCGACGATGACGGTGTCCTGCTCGCGGATTTCGGGGAGTTTCACGTAGTCGATGGTGATCGGGAACTCGCCGTCCTCGTTCATCCCGGCCTCCTCGTCGCGGCCGGCGCTGATGACGCCCTGTTTGGCGCGGGGGAAGGCCTTCAGAAGCCCCTCGACGAACGGCGTCGCCGCGCGGAGGACGTTGATGATCACCACGTCGTCGAGGCCTTTCACGCGCTCACCGGTCGTCTCGGCCATCGGCGTCTCGATCGAGACGTACTCCGTGTCCATCGCGCCGTCGATGATCTCGTAGCCGCAGATGCGCCCGAGTTTCACGAGCCCCTTCCGGAACGCCACCTGTTCGGTCTCCACGTCGCGGATCTTCGAGAGCGTGTCCTTGGCGAGTGCGTGCGTGACGAGATACGCGTCGTCGCGGTCCTCGATGGTCATACCCCCTATTCGGCGAGCCGAGGCTAATAAAACGCGCTATAGTAGCGTTCGTAAGTCATCGCACAGTCGATCGTACGCCGTCTGGCGATCGGCTGTGCAAACCGTTCCAAACGCTCCTATATCACCGCGTCACCACGTACGTCACCGCCATCAACAGGAGCGTGAGCGAGGCGACGTTCCAGACGGTGACGCTCACGAGACCGACGAGTTCGAGTCCCCAGATGACGCCGTACGCGAAGAGAGAGGAGAGGACGAGATTCATCACGAAGAGCACGCGCGGGTCGCCCTGAGACGCCATACGCGGTGATGTTCCGGCGTCGAAATTAAACCGTTGGGTATCCCGTCTCGGGGAGTTTATGTGCGGACCGGCCCCTTCTATACGGTATGAGCGAGGCCGAGGGGGCGACGGGACGCGAGATCTGGATCGAGAAGTATCGCCCGGAGACCCTCGACGACGTGAAAGGACAGGACGACATCGTCGACCGCCTGCGGAGCTACATCGACCAGGAGGACCTGCCGCACCTTTTATTTTCGGGGCCTGCCGGCGTGGGAAAAACAACCTGCGCCACGGCCATCGCCCGCGAAGTGTACGGCGACGATTGGCGGGGCAACTTCCTCGAACTCAACGCCTCCGACCAGCGGGGGATCGACGTGGTACGCGACCGGATCAAGAACTTCGCGCGGTCGTCCTTTGGCGGCTTCGACTATCGGGTCATCTTTCTCGACGAGGCCGACTCGCTGTGCGTGCCGCCGGGAACTGAAGTGGTGACAGGGTATCCGTCCAAACCCGAAGTGAAGCCGATAGAGGAGGTAAGCCACGACGGTGAGCCGATCCCCTCCGTCGACTTCGAGACGAACGAAATACAATCTGACAAGGGGAAACTTGTCGATTCCGGCGTCGCGGACTTCTTCGAGATCGAACTGGAGGACGGGCGGACGATGTTAGCGAGTTTGACTCACCCGTTCTTCGTGGTCGACGATGACGGGAAACTCGTCGAAAAGGAGCTACGGGAGCTGTCACCGGGGGACGAAATCGCGGATTTCAAAGACGACGTTGGCGTGTCACGGTGCGAAGTCTGTGACGCTTGGACCGCCGGGCGGTTCTGTTCCGTCGACTGCAAGAACGAGGGACACAGCCGCGAGATGCGTGGCGAAAAGAACCCGATGTATGGGACGACATGGTCGGACGAGCGGCGACGAAAGATCGTCGAGAAGCTCTCGGATGGACGATTCGCAGGCGAAAACAACCCGAATTACGGAGGGGAGTTCCACGGCGTCCACGTCTGGGAGATGGACGAGGAGACGGTCGAGCGGGTCCGCGAAACGATAAGCGAGATGCGGTCGGGGACCTCTTGGGAAGAGTGGGTCGTCGACGCCGATCCCGAGCGGGTAAAAGCAGACATCGGGAATTCTTCCGCCGAGTGGTGGGCGAGTCTTGACGACGACGAGAAAGCGGCGCTCATCGAGAAAAGCGTCGAGAACTGTGATTATCCGGTCTGTGATATCACCGGCGACGACAACCCGATGCGTGATCCTGAGGTCGCACAGAAGGTTTCGGACGCACTGCAGGGACACGAACCGACTGGCGGCAATGTCAGACACAGCGACGAGCTCGGTCATCTCGTCCGATCCGACTGGGAGTACGAAGTCGGGAAGTCCCTACAGGACGCGGGCATCGAATACGAGTACGAACCGTCGTTCGAACTGTCCGAGTCGGTGTACCATCCCGACTTCCTGGTCGGCGATACGGTAATCGAGGTCAAAGGCGTCGCCGAACTGTGGGGACAGACGGAGAAGGTAGAGGAGTTCCTCGACAGCTACGGTGACGAATACACGTTCATCGTCGTCGGCGATGGGGGTCTCCCCCATCACGAACACTACGACCGGGCGGAGTTCGAGCCGGCTGTCCTTTCCGACGGGGGCCTCCAAACCGTCAAAACCGCGAAGATCAGCCGTATCGGGTACAGTCACCGTGGAAAGGCCTACAACATCAGCATGGAGGGAACGCCGAACTTCATGCTCGCTAATGGGGTTTTGACCCACAATACCTCTGACGCCCAGTCAGCGCTCCGCCGGACGATGGAGCAGTTCGCGGACAACACGCGCTTTATCCTCTCGTGTAACTACTCCAGTCGGATCATCGACCCGATCCAGTCGCGGTGTGCAGTCTTCCGCTTCTCGCCGCTGCCGGACGAGGCCATCGCGGCACAGGCACGCGAGATTGCCGAGGCCGAGGGGATCGAGATGACCGAGGATGGTCTCGACGCCCTCGTCTACGCCGCCGGCGGCGACATGCGACGGGTGATCAACACCCTTCAGGCGGCGGCGACGACGGGCGATGTCGTCGACGACGAAGCGGTGTATCTGGTGACGAGTACTGCCCGACCCGAGGAGATCGAGTCGATGGTCGAGGCGGCCATCGAGGGCGACTTCCCGCGGGCGCGGTCTACGCTCGAAACGCTCCTCGTCGACTCGGGGATGGCCGGCGGCGACGTGATCGACCAACTGCATCGGTCGGCGTGGGAGTTCGACCTCGACGAGCGCCGGACCGTCCAGCTGATGGAGCGGTTAGGCGAGGCCGACTACCGCATCACGGAGGGGGCGAACGAGCGGGTGCAGTTGGAGGCGATGCTGGCGGCGCTGGCGCTGGAAGAGGAGTAGTCACGTCGGCGCTCACTCTTTCGCGTCCGTCATCAGTTCGTACACGCGGTGGTAGTGGTTCGCCGCTTCTTCTCGCTGGCCCGTTCGCCTGCAGAGGCTCGCGTAGTTGTTGTGGACGATGGCCTCCTCGGAGTCGAGTGGATCGTCGGTGGGTGAGGTGAGTTCGAGGGTGCGTCGGAGATGCGCGGCGGCGTCCTCGGGGCGGTCGAGGTCGTCTTGGAGGAGGAGGGCGTAGTTGTGGTGCGTCGTCTCGTCCTCGGAGTCGAGGATGTCGTCGCTGTCGGACGTGAGTTCGAGGATGTGTCGGAAGTGTGCGGCGGCGTCTTCGGGGCGGTCGAGACTGTGCCGGAGGAGGAGCGCGTATTCGCCGTGGGCGATCCTGTCGTCTGAATCGAGAATATCGTCGGTGGGTGAGGTGAGTTCGAGGGTGCGTCGGAAGTGTGTGGCGGCGTCTTCGGGGCGATTCAGCTCGTTTCGGAGGAGCGTGGCGTAGTTGCGGTGGACGGCCTCGTCCTCGGAGTCGAGTGGGTCCCCGGTCGGGGAGTCGAGTTCGAGGATGCGCCGGAAGTGAGGCGTGGCGTCCTCGCCCCGGTCGAGGCCATGACGGAGGAGCGTGGCGTAGTTGCGGTGGGTGGTCTCGTCCTCGGAGTCGAGGATGTCGTCACTGGGGGCGGTCATCTCGAGGATGCGGCGGAAATGATCGGCGGCGTCCTCGGGCCGGTCGAGTTCGTCACGGAGGAGGAGGGCGTACTTGCCGTGGATGGACTCGCTGTCGGAGTCGAGGAGGTTGTCGGAGGGAGAGGTGATCTCTAGTGCTCGGCGGAAGTGGTCGGCGGCGTCCTCGGGCCGGCCGAACTCTTCGGCGAGGAGCGAACCGTAGTTGTGGTGCAGGCTCTCGTTCTCGGCGTCGAGGGGATCGTCGGAGGGGGAGGTGATCTCTAGTGCCCGGCGGAAGTGATCGGCGGCGTCCTCTGGGCGGTCGAGGTCGTGCCGGAGCAGCCGTGCGTAGTTCTGGTGCGTGATTCGGTTCTCTGCGTCGAGGATGTTCGTCGACGACGCGTCGAGTTCGAGCGCTCGGCGGAAGTGGTCGGCGGCGTCCTCGGGACAGTCGAGGTCGTCGCGGAGAAGGACGGCGTAGTTGCGGTGGGTGGTTTCGTCGTCGGAGTCGAGGATGTCGTCGGTGGGAGAGGTGAGTTCGAGGGCGCGTCGGAAGTGGTCGGCGGCGTCTTCGGGTCGGTCGAGTGCGTGGTCGAGGAGAAGGGCGTACGCGCCGTGCAGATTCCTGTCGTCGGCGTCGAGGGGGTCTCCTGTGGCGGATTCGAGTTCGAGCGCTCGGCGGAAGTGGTCGGCGGCGTCCTCGGGCCGGTCGAGGTCGCGGTACAGGAGTTGTGCGTAGTTGCGGTGGGTGGTTTCGTCATCAGAGTCGAGGATATCGTCACCGTCCGCGGTGATCTCCAGTGCGCGGCGGAAGTGGGCAGCAGCGTCCGCGGGGCGGTCGAGGTGGTGTCGCAGGAGGAGGGCATACGCACCGTGCAGATCCCTGTCGTCGGCGCCGAGGGGATCGTTGGAGGGGGAGGTGAGTTCGAGGGCGCGGCGGAAGTGGGTGGCGGCGTCCTCGGGGCGGTCGAGGTCGTCGCGGAGGAGAGACGCGTACTGCCGGTGGCTCGTCGCGTCGTCGGAGTCGAGGATATCGTCGGTGGGAGAGGTGAGTTCGAGGGCGCGTCGGAAGTGGTCGGCGGCGTCGTCGGAGCGGTCGAGGTCGTAGGCGACAGCCGCGTAGTTGCGGTGGATGATCTCGTTGTCCGATTCGAGCGGATCCTCGGTGTCGGCGTCGAGTTCGAGGGCACGGCGGAAATGCGGGGCTGCGTCCTCGGTGCGGTCGAGTTCGTGGTGCAAGAGCCGTGCGTAGTTGCGGTGGGTCGTCAGATCGTCGGAGTCGAGGATGTCGTCGGTGGGGGAGGTGAGTTGGAGGATGCGCCGGAAGTGTGTGGCGGCGTCCGCGTATCGGTCGAGGTCCTGCCTGAGAAGGAGGGCGTACGCGCCGTGCAGATTCCTGTCGTCGGCGCCGAGGGGATCGTTGGAGGGGGAATCGAGTTCGAGAGCGCGCCGGAGGTGAGCTGCGGCGTCGTCGGCGCGGTCGAGCGAATCGCGCAGGAGGATGGCGTACGCCCTGTGTACGCTCTCGTTCTCAGCGTCGAGGGGATCGTCCGAGGGTGAGTCGAGTTCGAGGGCGCGGCGGAAGTGGGTGGCGGCGTCCTCGGGGCGGTCGAGGTCGTCGCGGAGAAGGACGGCGTAGTTGTGGTGGGTAGTTTCGTCGTCGGAGTCGAGGATATCGTCACCGTCCGCAGTGATCTCCAGTGCGCGGCGGAAGTGGTCGGCGGCGTCTTCGGGTCGGTCGAGATCGTCCCGAAGGAGAAGGGCGTACGCCCCGTGGCGGTCCCTGTCGTCGGCGTCGAGAGGATCGTCGGAGGGGGAATTGAGTTCGAGGACACGTCGGAAGTGGGCGGCGGCGTCTTCAGGGCGGTCGAGGTCGTCGCGGAGGATGACGGCGTAGTTACGGTGGGTGTCTCGGTCGTCGGAGTCGAGGATGTCGCCGGTGGGAGAAGTGAGTTTGAGGACGCGTCGGAAGTGGGCGGCGGCGTCCTCGGGACGACCCAGGCCGTTGTACAGGTTGAGCGCGTAGTGTCGGTGTACGCCCTCGTTGTCAGATTTGAGGATTTCGTCGCCGGGAGCGTTGATCGCTAGCGCCCGGCGGAAGTGGACGGCGGCGTCTTCGGGTCGGTCGAGGTCGTCTCGGAGGAGGAGGGCGTAGTTGTGGTGGGTGGTTTCGTCGTCGGAGTCGAGGATGTCGTCGGTAGGAGAGGTGAGTTGGAGGATGCGGCGGAAGTGGTCGGCGGCGTCCTCGGGGCGGTCGAGGTGGTGGCGCAGGAGAATAGCGTACGACCCGTGTGTGTCTCTGTCCTCGGAGTCGAGGATGTCGTCGGTGGGGGAGGTGAGTTCGAGGGCGCGGCGGAAGTGGTCGGCGGCGTCTTCGGGTCGGTCGAGGTCGTCGCGAAGGACGACGGCGTAGTTACGGTGAACGGGTTCGTCGTCGGAGTCGAGTGGGTCCCTTGACGAGGAAGTGAGTTCGAGGGCGCGGCGGAAGTGGTCGGCGGCGTCTTCGGGTCGGTCGAGGTCGTCGCGGAGAAGGACGGCGTAGTTACGGTGTGCGGCTTCGTTGTCGGAGTCGAGGATGTCGTCGGTGGGGGAGGTGAGTTCGAGGGCGCGGCGGAAGTGGTCGGCGGCGTCCCCGGGACGGTCGAGATCGTTGTTCAACAACATGGCGTACTCGCGGTGTGCCGTTTCGTTGTCGGATTCGAGGATGTCGTCGGAGGGTGAACTGAGCGCTAGCGCCTCTCGGTAGTGATCCTCCGCTTCTTCGGAGTCCAACTGGTCTTCCAGAATGCTCGCGTACAACAGATGAACCCCCGGATGCTCCGGATCTATCTCCTTGCAGTGGTCTAGGTGTCGCTTCGCCAACTGCGGCCGAGACACGTCACTCTCCTTGACCCTGAAGGCGAACCGTGCGTTGAGCTGTAACACCCACTGGTGATCGGTCGAGGGGATGTACTGCTCGTCGAGCCCGTCGAGCAGGAACTCCGACACGGCGTCGGCGTACGTGCGGACTCCGTGATCCGTCTCTTCGAAGATGGCGACGGCTTCGAGTTGCGTGTCGTGGAGGCTGTACTCGACTTCCGGTCCGTACACGTCGTCGCCGGCCGTGTCGATCCACTGCCGATCGACGAGTGACTGAACCGCCTCCAAGAAGTCGCCCATCCCTCTCGACCCGCCGCCGATGACCTGCTGGTAGAACCCCCAGACGAGCCGGCAGTAGTAGCGGGAGTAGCCCAGATCGAAGACGAGTTTGCACGCTTTGAGTACGTCCAGCGCCGGGTCGTCGGCACCGGCCAGCACCTCGTCGTACCGTTCCGCCCAGATTTCCGCCGCCGTCTCGGGCAGCGCCTGCACGTCGTCGCCCGTCACGGTTCCGCCCTCGCGGAGGACGGCGTCCAGATACACCGGCGCGGATTCGTGTTCCGCCGCCTCGACGAGGTCTTCGAGGATATCCTGCTCGATCCTCGCGCCGTATTTCTCGGCCATGCGCCGGCCGATCTCTTTCAGCTTCTCGTGACTGAGCGGCTCCAGTTCGACGGGTTCGATGTCGCCCCAGAGTCCCTCTTCACGCCGCTGAATCGTCCGCACGGCCGCGACCGTGTCCCCGAGGCGGTCCAGCTCGCCCGACCGCGCCGCCGTGAGGAGATGCAGCGCGTGTCCTTGCCGATCCAGCGTCGTCTCGAGTTTCGTGACCACGTCCTCGAACACCGCGATTTCCCGGTTCTCGTTGATGCGATGGATGTCGTCCCACACGAGCAGGACGTCTCCGTCGTACTGTCGGCGTTCGAAGGCGTACTGATCCTGTGGCTGCGTGAGATCCTCGGGGTGGACGATGTGTTCGACACCGCGCCGCCGCCGTTGGACGAGCGCGGCCAGGGCGCGTGTCTTCCCCGCGCCCGCCGGCCCGACCAGGAGGAGCTTGTTCGCGTCGGGGACGTCTCTCAGGTCCGGGCGTGGCACGTAGGGCACCGGATTCGGGGGCAGGAGCTGGTCCACGACTTCCTCGGTGTCGTCCGCGTCGTAGTGGACGAGCCTGCTGGGCGGGCCCAGCTGTTCGACGTAGTCGTCGAGGCGCTCCCGTAGCTCCCGCAACCGCGCCGTAGTCTGTATGTCGAGTTCCGTTTCGAGCTGTCGCCTGAGCGTCTCGTCGTTCGCGACCGTCTGCTGAAAGGCTTCGACGGCGTCCTGATACGTCTCGGCGACGACTTCACGGAGTTGCGAGCGGGTGGTGTCGTCCAGATCGGAGTTCGTCTCCGTCGCCACCGTCTCGACGACGGCGTCGACGGCGTCGTCTACGTCCCCGTACACCATCTCCAGACCCTCCAGTTCGGTCGCCACGGCATCCCACTCGTCGACGACGTCGAGAAGCGTCCAGTTCTGCCGTCTTCGGGCCTCTTCCCGAATTTGGTCCTCCAGTTCGGTGTGGAACTGTGTGAGGAGCGGGTCGAGGTCGGTCGAATACCGCCGATCTCGGAGATCACGAACGACGAACTGCCGCCCAGCGGCCGTTCCAGCAACCAGTCCGGTCGCAATCAGACTGGCGGCGACGCCGCTGAGCATGACGTCTCGGAATCTGTCAGTACTACTAATAAATCGTTCGCCGGATTCGGTTCGTTTCGCCCGCCTTCGAGGCGCCTCGGCCACTCGATCCGACGTTAGAATCGTGACACGCGTCCCGTTCGGCTATCGGTAACTCCGCCTTCCCGGAACTGTTTTACCCGGAGACGGGCCAAAGAGGTGGTAATGAGCGAACTCGAAGACGCCTATCGCCTCGACTACTTCGAGGAGGAGGGGTTCACTCGACAGGAGTGTGCCTCCTGTGGCGCCCACTTCTGGTCGCGGATCGAGCGCGACACCTGCGGCGAGCCACCCTGTGACGACTACACGTTCATCGGCAATCCGGGCTTCGACGAGGCGTACACGCTGGAGGAGATGCGCGAGGCCTTCCTCTCTTTCTTCGAGGAGAACGGTCACGAGCGCATCGACCCGTACCCCGTCGCGGCGAACCGCTGGCGCGACGACGTGCTCCTGACGCAGGCCTCTATCTACGACTTCCAGCCGCTGGTCACGTCCGGCGAGACGCCGCCGCCAGCCAACCCCCTGACGATCAGCCAGCCCTGCATCCGGATGCAGGACATCGACAACGTGGGCAAGACGGGCCGGCACACGATGGCCTTCGAGATGATGGCCCACCACGCGTTCAACACCCGCGAGGACGCCGAAGACGACTACGCCTACGAGGGCGAGGTGTACTGGAAAGACGAGACGGTCCAGTACTGCGACGAGTTCTTCGAGCACATGGGTGCCGATCCTGCGGAGATCACGTATATCGAGGACCCGTGGGTCGGCGGCGGCAACGCCGGCCCGGCGTTCGAGGTGATCTACCGTGGCCTCGAACTCGCCACGCTCGTCTTCATGTCCATGGAGCAGGACCCCGACGGCGAGTACGAGATGAAAGACGGCAACCGCTACAGCCCGATGGACACGTACATCGTCGACACGGGCTACGGGCTGGAGCGGTGGACGTGGATGACGCAGGGGACGCCGACGGTCTACGAAGCCGTCTACCCCGAGATGATCGACTTCCTCATGGAGCACGCGGGCATCGAGCACTCCGCGGCGGAGGAGGACCTCATCCGCGAGGCCGCCCGTCTTTCGGGCTATCTCGACATCGACGAAATCGAGGACCTCGCGTCCGCGCGGGCGGAGGTGGCCGAGGAACTCGGCGTCGACGCCGACCGTCTCACCGACCTGCTCGAACCCCTCGAAGACATCTACGCCATCGCGGACCACTGCCGGACGCTGGCGTACATGCTTGGCGACGGCATCGTCCCCTCGAACGTCGGCACGGGCTATCTGGCGCGGATGGTGCTCCGGCGGACCAAACGCCTCGTCGACGGGCTCGGAATCGACGCGCCGCTCGACGAACTCGTCGACATGCAGGCCGAGCGGCTGGGCTACACCAACCGCGACACCATCCGCGACATGGTGCGGACGGAGGAGGGGAAGTACCGCCGGACGCTCGAACGCGGCCGGCGCAAAGTCGAGAGCATCGCGGAGGAGTACGCCGAACGCGACGAGCCGATCCCCCGTCAGACGCTGATCGAACTCTACGACTCCCACGGCATCCAGCCGGACATGGTCGCGGAGATTGCCCAAGACTACGGCGCCGCCGTCGACGTGCCCGACGACTTCTACGGGCTGGTCGCCGCCCGCCACGAGGGCGAGGGGGCGAGCGAGGCCGCCCACGAACGCGACGACCGTCTCGACGACCTGCCCGAGACCGACCGCCTGTTCTACGACGACCAGGAGCGCACGGAGTTCGAGGCGGTCGTCCTCGACGTGTTCGAACGCGAGGACGGCTACGACGTGGTGCTCGACCAGACGATGTTCTACCCCGAAGGAGGGGGCCAGCCGGCCGACACGGGAACCCTCTCGACGGACGAGACGACGGTCGAAGTGACCGACGTGCAGCGCCGTGACGGGGTGGTCCTCCACCGCACCGACGGCAACCCCGGCAAGGGTGAGTTCGTCCGCGGGCGGGTCGACGCCGAGCGCCGCTACGCGTTGATGCGTCACCACACGGCGACACACGTCATCGGCTACGCCGCCCGGCAGGTACTGGGCGAGCACGTCCGGCAGGCCGGAGCCCAGAAGGGGACGGACCAGTCCCGTCTCGACGTGCGCCACTTCCGGCGCATCAGTCGGTCGGAAGTCAAAGAGATCGAACGCGTCGCCAACGAGGTGGTGCGGGACAACCGCCCGGTCACGCAGGAGTGGCCGGATCGACACGAGGCGGAGGCGAAACACGGCTTCGACCTGTATCAGGGTGGCGTCCCGCCGGGCCAGCAGATCCGCCTCATCCACGTCGAGGAGGACGTGCAGGCGTGTGCCGGCACCCACGTCTCCCGCACGGGCGACATCGGCGCGATCAAGATACTCAAGACCGAGCCGATTCAGGACGGCGTCGAGCGCATCGTCTTCGCGGCGGGCGAGGCGGCCATCGAGGCGACCCAGCGCACCGAGGACGCCCTCTACGACGCGGCGGATATCCTCGACGTGTCCCCGACGGAGGTGCCCGAGACGGCCGAGCGCTTCTTCGAGGAGTGGAAAGAACGGGGCAAGCAGATCGACCGCCTCAAGGAGGAACTCGCCGAGGTGCGGGCGGCCGCGGCGGACGCCGACGAGGTCGAGATCGCGGAGGGTGTCACCGCTGTGGTCCGGCGGATGGACGCCGACGCCGACGAACTCCGCGCCACCGCCAACGCCATCGTCGACGAGGGATCCGTGGCGGTCCTCGGGAGCGCCCAGGGTGGGAGCGCGCAGTTCGTCGTCGGTGTCCCCGACGACGTCGACATCAACGCCGGGGAGGTCGTCGGTCGCCTCGCCGCGCAGGTGGGTGGCGGCGGCGGCGGCCCGCCGGACTTCGCGCAGGGCGGCGGCCCCGACGTGGACGCCCTCGGCGACGCTCTCGACGACGCGCCCGACGTACTCCGAGCGATCAAGAACGCCTGATTCGGTTCGCTTGTCTGATTTCGTGTCCCGCTACGACGGCCGTAGCCTCGCGCAGCCCGATGTAATCGATCAATCGCGAAAATCTCACTGCTGAAGTTCTCGGACGAAGCTTCATATGCCATTCCGGAAACAGACTCGGTGTGAAGTCGCCCTCCCGTGTCTCGCGTGCGTCGCTGCTGACGGTGGCCGGTCTCCTCGTCATCGGCATCGCGGCGCTCACGAGCGTCTCCATTCCCGGTCAATCGCTGTTCCGGGAGGTGACGTTGCTGGATCTTCTGATGGGGGTGAGTCCCATCGATCTGCCGTCGCTGGCTTACACCGGTGGCCTGTTTTTCATCGGGTTCGCGGCCACCGTGATCGGGCTAGTCCTTCTCGTCGCACGCGTGTATTGAGAAACGCCCTACTGTCTCGCGGTCGTACGGTCGACTATGCCGACTGCATCGAACGGGTCCGTGTCGTGCTACTACGAGACCGATGGCGAGGGGGAGACGGTGGTTTTCCTCGGCGACGTGGGCTACGGCGCCTGGCAGTGGGGCTGGCAACACGCCGGGTTGACGGGACCGTTCGAGACGCTCGTGACCGACCTCCGGGGCGCGGGACGATCCGACGCGCCGCCGGGTCCCTACGCCGTCGACGACTTCGTCGCCGACGTGCAGGCTGTCCTCGACGACCACGGCGAGCGGACGGTTCACGTCGTCGGCGCGGGACTGGGTGGGATGGTCGCGCTCGAACTCGCCCGGATCTCGACCCGGCCTGCGTCGCTCGGCCTCCTCGGCACCGCGCCCGGAGGCGCCGACCTGACGCTCGATCCGCTGTTCGGGTCGCCGGCCGATCCCGACGAACTGGAGTCGTCGCTCGCGGCCGCCCTCTCACGGGACTTCCTCGACGCGCACCCCGACGAGGTCGCACGGATCGTCGACTGGCGCGCCGCGGAGGACGCCACCCGCGAGGCGTGGGACGCCCAGGCCGCCGCCGTCGAGGCGTTCGACATCACCGACCGCCTGTACGAAGTCGACTGCCCGGCACTCGTGCTCCACGGTCGCGACGACGCCGTCTGGCCGCTCGAATACGGACGACGCCTCGCCGAGAACCTCCCGCGCGGCGAGTTCGTCGAACTGGATGGCGGCCACCTGATCGGCATCGAGCGCTCCCGCGAGGTGAACGACCGGCTGTTCGGCTTCTTCGAATCGGCGTAAGAGACTAACTGCTCGCCGGCCTGCTGCAAGTAATGACCTTGCGGCTCGCCCTGCTGGACGCCTCGCACGGCACGGACCACACGCGCCGAAACTTCCGGCGCGAACTCGACGCCGACCTCGCGGAGTTCGACGTGACCAGCGGCGACCTCCCTCCCGACTTCGACTACGACGGGGTCGTCGTGACCGGGTCGCGTTCCTCCGTCTACTGGGACGAGGCGTGGATCGACGACTTGGTCGACTGGGTGGCGCGGGCAGCCGAGCGCGGCCTGCCCGTTTTCGGCGTCTGTTACGGCCACCAGGTGCTGGCCGAGGCGCTCGGCGGCCGGGTCGAGGCGATGGACGACATCGAACTCGGCTACCGCGAAATCGAGCGGCTGGTCGACGACCCGCTCCTCGACGGCATCGACACCCCCTTCGTCGCCTTCGAGACCCACTCGGACCGCGTGGTCGACCTGCCGCCCGGCGCGACGCTCCTCGCCGAGAACGACCGCGGCGTGCAGGCGTTCCGCCGCGACGACTGCTGGGGCGTGCAGTTCCACCCCGAGTACGATCGGGGGAGCGCCGAACGCGTGACGAAGGGAAAGGATCTGCCAGCGGAGCGCATTCGGGCCGTCGTCGACGACATCGACGACGACAACTACGCCGCCGCCTGCCGGACCAAGCGCCTGTTCGACAACTTCACCGACTACGTGCGCGAGCGACGGGCGGTCGCGGCCGACGACTAAATCGTCGGTAACGACGTACAACGACCCTTATGGGGGCTGCTCCCGGAATGCCGGTATGGACCACGATCTGACGATCGACGAGAAACGCGTCTACGCCGACCGGACGGGGGCCGACGAGGTGCTGATCGCCGCCGAACAGGGCGTGGTCGTCGCGTCGCTCTCCGACGACCGCGTCGGCGAGTTCGGCCTCGACCACCGGGGTGCCGTCCGCGACGTGGCCACCGCCAGCGACCGCCGCGCCGTCGCCACCGACGCGGACGTCCTCGTGGGCGACTACGATCCGACCGACTTCGGCCCCGCCGTCGCCGTCGGCTTCCACGACGACGCACTCCTCGCGGCCAGCCCGAACGGCCGGGTGGCCCGCCTCGACGAGACGTGGACGACGCTGGGGGAGGTCGACACCCCGCGCGCCATCGACGGCGGGATGATCGCCGCCGAGAGCGGCGTCCACCAGGTCGTCGACGACGGCTTGCGGAACGTCGGCCTCGAGGGTGTCCACGACGTGTACGGCCGGGGGATGCCGCTCGCGGCGACCGACGACGGCCTCTACCGCCTCGGCAACGGCTGGATGGACGACGTGCGCGGCGCGTTCTGGGTCGTCAGTGCGGATGACGACGACGATCGCGCCCACGCCGCGAGTGAGGCGGGGCTGTTCGCCCGCGAGGCGGTCGGCGAGTGGACGGCCGTCGACGTGCCGACCGCCGACCCCGTCGACGTGGCTTACACCGACGCGGCGACGGTTGTGGTGGCGGCTGGGGGGACGCTCTTGGCCGACGCGGGCGACGGCTGGCGGAGCCGCGAACTGGGCGTCTCGGGCGTCGCGGCGGTGGCGATTCAGCGATAACGGAAACGGTTTTCGGGGCGGCCGTCGACCACCGCATATGATCGTACCCGGTTCCGCCTCGCAGGCGCTCGGCGCGGCGCTGGCTGCCGAGACGGGACACTCGCTCGCCGCCGTCGACTACGAGCGGTTCCCCGATGGCGAACTGATGGCGTCGGTGACGATGGACGACACCGACCGGGCAATCGTCGTCGCCGCGACGACCACCGACGCGGCCCACGTCGAACTCCTCCAGTTACAGGACGCCGTCCGCGAGGCCGGCGCCGACGAGGTAGTGACCGTCCTCCCCTACATGGGCTACGGCCGGCAGGAACGCGCCTTCGAGGCGGGCCAACCCGTCTCCGCGCGAGCGATGGCCCGCGCCATCTCGACCGGCACCGACCGGGTCATCCTCGTCAACCCGCACGAGGCGTCGGTGACCGACTTCTTCACCGTCCCCTGTACGGTCGTCGACGCCGCGGCGCAGTTGGCCGACCCGCTCCCCCCGGAGCTGATCGATCCGCTCTTCCTCTCGCCCGACGCGGGCGCTATCGCCCTCGCGGAGTCGGCCCGCGACGCCTACGGTCGCGGCGACGTGGATTACTTCGAGAAGGTGCGTCACTCGGGGACCGAGGTGGAGATCACGCCGAGCGACGCCGCCGTCGCAGACCGGGACGTGGTGGTCGTCGACGACATCGTCGCCACCGGATCGACGATGAGCGAGTCCATCGGCGTCCTCAACGACCGAGGCGCCGCGAGCGTGATCGTCACCTGCATCCACCCCCTCTTCGCCCGAAACGCGCGGACGAAACTCGAACGCGCCGGTGTGTCGGCCATCTACGCGACGGATACGGTCGAACGCGACGTGACCGCCACCTCCGTCGCGCCCGTCGTCGCCGACGTACTCTAACCGGGGCGATGTCAGACCCGACGCCCGAACCGCCCGCCCTCGACGACGCCCTCGTCCTCGCCCCCGACTGTCGCCGCTGTCCCGCCCTCGCCGACGCTCGCGACCGCATCGCGTGGGGGAACGGACCGCGGGACGCCGACGTGATGGTGGTCGGGGAGGCGCCGGCGGCGGGTGATCCGGACGACCCCGAGTGGCCCGGCGGCAACCGCTCGGGGCTGGCGTACACCTCGCGTCACTCCGGGCGACGGATTCGCTCCCTGCTCGCAGCCGTCGGCATCGACGACGCGTTCTACACGAACGCGGTGAAATGCTTTCCGCCGGATGGGGAGGGATCGAACCGGGAGCCGACACCGGAGGAACGGTCGAACTGCCGCGACCACCTCCGAGCGGAACTCGACGCCGTCGGCCCGACGGTCGTCCTCCCGACTGGCAAGCACGCGACGACGACGCTTCTCGTCGCCGAGGGACGGGAACTCGACGGCTTCCTCGATCACGTCCTCGACCCCGTCGACGCGCCGACGCTGGGCGCGACGGTGATCCCCCTGCTCCATCCTTCCTACGCGGACGTGTGGCGGTCGCGTCTGGGGTACGACCGCGACTCGTATCGCGCGGCGCTGGCGGCGGCGTTGCGGTCGTGTGGTGTCGACGCCACCGACTGATGCCGGCGTATGTGTCGATATCGCCGTCTCCGGGACGCTTTTCAGACGGGACAGCGATCGTACAGGTATGAGCGACTGCATCTTCTGTTCCATCGTCGACGGCGACATCCCCAGTTACACCGTGTACGAAGACGACACCGTGATGGCCTTCCTCGACGCCAACCCGCTGGCGCGCGGGCACACCCTCGTCATCCCGAAGGCTCACCACGAACGCGTCAACGACCTGCCCGCCGACCTGGCCGCGGACGTGTTCGCCGCGGTCCACGACCTGACCGACCGCGTCGAGGACGCCGTCGACGCCGAGGCGACGACTATCGCGGTCAACAACGGGGCCGCCGCCGGGCAGGAGGTCCCCCACGTCCACGCCCACATCGTCCCCCGCGACGAGGCCGACGGCGGACGCCCCATCCACGCGCTGATCGAGAATCCGCCCGAGGTCGACGACGACGAACTCGGTGACGTGGCCGAGGCCATCCGCGCCGACTGACCCGTTCCGTCACCGTGTCGGCTCCCCCGCGCAGCGACTGCTATCGTCGTCCGACACCGCGCGGTACGCCCGCTCTCATCGAATAGATTAAAAATTCCATATTTGGGGAATAGGAACGGAATTATCTCCATATGTTGATTAATCCGATAAAAGTGTACTAGGTAACGCACCTTAAAGAATATATACTGGAAGTGCGTTCAATTCAGTGGATGAGGTGATCGAGCTACGAACACACCACCGCGCGACCGACGTATCGGTCCCCGATCCCGCTGTCGTCACAGCCACACGAGACGGTCAGTCTCCAGGGTGTTACACTGGGAAATGCTACCCTGTACCGTCGACCGTCGCTATCGATCGGAGCGATCACCCGGTTGCTCCGTCTACGACCGACGGTTGACCGGCTATTCGTCCATGGCCAACGCTCCCGCCCTGCTCCCGGTGGGAGCAATACACCCTGTTTAATGCCACGTACCACAGCGCCTCGTCGGAGTGACGAGGCTGATCCTCGCGCGGCCAGTCCCCACGTCCGACGTACTTACTCGTCCTACGACGCGCTCGGCACGTAGATCGCTCCCTCGCGAGCGATCACGTCCCGTTCGGTCAGCGTTCGGAGCACCGGAAAGAGCGAGATTTTGCGGATGTCGAGGGCGTCGTGGAGTTCGTCTATCGACGCGCCGTCCGTCGCGGTGAGAAACAGGTAGACGAGTTTCGATTCGGCGGACGTGAGGTCGTCCGGAACGTCGATGCCGGTGTCGGGCGTGTCGAACTGGGTGGCGCTCATCTTGTTCTGTTTGTCAACTGCCAGACGCATAAATGTTTCTGTGATGTGATATGTTGTGATCGATGGGGAACAATCATCTGATGGGGTGTGGTACGTGTACAAAAGTCGTACTATATACGCCTATAGGCCGCTCAAAGGCCTCTTTTCGTTATTCGCAAAATCGAATTATCCCAATGATCGTTCATTCACTTCTGATCGAATGTACCATAATAATGATATTCTTTCGGTGGAGGAGCGGCGCGCCGTCGGCGGTTAGCCGTCCGTCTCCATTCTAGTCGCCTCGACTGCCGCTGGATACCAGTCCGGCCGCTCGACGGTGGTGTTGCCGACGTCTTCGATCCGCACCGTCCGCGTGACGACGCGGGTTCCGGACCGGTACCGGACGGTCCGTGTCGTCCGCATCGTCCGCACGATCCCGTTCGTGTCCACGAGGAGCGTCATGGACGCGTTCGTCGTCACCGCGGTGTCGTTCAACTCGGCGTCGATGCGATACCGGCGGGCGCCGTCCCGCAGTACCGGGGTAACCGTCGCTGCGGTGCGCGTGTTCAGCCGATACAGCGTCTGTCGCTGGATGGCTGCACTCAGTTTCACCGACGAATTGAATAGGTCGACGCGGCGATACGTGGCGTTCCCGTCGGCGTCGACGCGTCGATAGGTGGTCGTCCCCTCGCGCCACGACGCCCGCTCGTCCGGCCGGCGTGCGTATCGCGCTGGCGCGTCGCCGACGGCGTTCGAGGTACTCACGACCGACCCCCTGATCGTCCCCGTCGGATCGACACGCCACGTCCGGTTCGTGACGACACGGTAGTCCGCATCGGTCGGTCGGGAGGTCGTCGTCGCGTGGATGGTGAACGACTGGGATTCGAGCGCTGTCGTGTGCGCTCGAACGAGTGCGTTCGCGTCCGTCACGGCGTCGTCGTCGAGACCCGGCGGCGGTGCCGACTGACTCGTCGGTGCCACACAGCCCGCGCCGACGAGCAACAGGCCGACGACGACGGCGGCCACCCGACGGCGCGGCGTCATTGGGGCCACACCTCCGGGAAGCCGTAGGCGTAGTAGTAGAGCTCCGCGACCCCCGAGAGTGCGAGTAGTGCGCCTGCGACCCGGTAGATTCGTTCCGTGTAGCCGGCGAGGGCGGAGACGACGGACGAACTACCGACCGCCGACACGCCGGTCACGACGACCAGCACCGCACTCATCCCGGCCGCATAGGCGGCGGCGATGCCGACGCCGAACAGCGGGCCTGCGGTCAGCCCCCGTGCCACGACGGCGAGAAACAGCGGCGCCGTACAGCCCGCGGCGGCGCCCGCGTACAACACGCCGAAGAGGAAGAACCCGACGACCGACCGTCGGCGCTTCGGCAACCGGACGATAGAGCGGGAGACTTTCCAGCCGGCCGCCATCGCCGTCCCCGCGACGACGAACAGGCCACCGACGACGACTTCCAGTATCGCGATGTCGGCCAGCGCTCGCGCGCCGAGTGCGGCCGTCGTCCCCGCGAGGCCGACGTAGACGAGCGTGATGCCGAGACTCGCCACAACGGCGACGAGTCCCGCACGCGCCAGCGGACCGCGTACGCGGTCGGTGTGTGGGCGGGCTGGCGTCCCCGTCTCCTCCGTCGCCATCGAGACGGTATCTCCCAGAAAGTAGGAGAGATAGCCCGGGAGCAGCGGGAACGCACACGGGGCGAAAAAGGTCGCGGTGCCCGCGGAGAACGCGAGGGCGAGCAGGGCGGGTGGAGTGAGACCGGTCATCGTCACGCCTCCGCCACGAGGGGTTCGATCAGGGCGTCGAACTCCTCGAAGGTCCGCGCCCGGACCCGGGGGCCGTCGCCCCCCGGGTCGCCGTCGGCGTCGAACAGCAGGTTCGTCGGGTAGCGGTTGGCGTTCCACCGCTCGGTGGCCGTCAGGGCGGGATCCATCACGACCGGCCACGTTCCCTCGTACTCCGCCCAGAACTCCTCGACGAGCGTCTCGTCCACCTCCGGCGTGATCGACACCATGTGGAGCGCGTCGGCGTCGTACTCGGCTCGGAGCTTCCGAAACTCGGACATCTCGCGCTGACACGGCCGACACCACGTCGTAAAGAAGTTCAGCAAAGTGACCGTCTCCGGTGCCTTGAGGCGGACTTGGCCGTCCGGCAGGTCACCGGTCGTGACCGCCGAGGGGAGGGTGAGCGGATCGTCCGTCGCCGTCGTCGGCGCGGTCTCGTCCGTCGCACCACCACCTAACTGGCCCGCACAGCCGCCGATACTGACGCTCATCGCTGTACCGATGGCTCTCAGGAAGAGCCGACGCTGTCTGGAGGGCATGCAACTCCGAGGGTTCTTTCCGCTCTCACATAAGTGCCGGTGACTTCCGACCCGCGCCGCCCCCGAGTTTTAATCCGAAGCCGTCTCCATCCCGGGGTATGGCAGACGCTGGCGACGAGACGGCGGCGCTGGTCGGCGCGACCGGCGGGGCAGGGACGACACGGCTGACGGTCGAACTCGGCGCACTCCTCGCGAACGACGGGCGGGACGTGGCAGTCCTCGACGCCGCGTTCGCGACACAGGGACTCTCCGACTACCTCTCCGGCCGCATCGATCCGGATCTGACGACCCTCCTCACCGACGAGCGTGACACGCCCCTCTCGGCGGGGCTGGTCGACTTCTCGCTCGACGACGCGACCGGACGGCTGGCGTGCTGTCCCGCCGTCGCCCCGTTCGAGCGGCTGGCTCGCGCGAAGACGCCCGCGGCCGCGCAGGCGCTCGAAGCCCGCATCGACGAGGCAGCCGAGACGTTCGATCACGTCCTCGTCGACACGCCGCCCGTGGCCGCCAACCAGTCGGTCGGCGCAGTGAACGCCGCGTCACGGACCGTGTTGATCGCGCCGGCGACGACCCGCGGTCGCGACGCCGTCCAGCGCACGACCGGCCGGCTCGACGATCTCGACGTCGATGTCGACGCCGTCGTCACGACGCGCGGAGAGCTATCGGTCGCCGATGCGGCCGTCCCGGAGACCGACGCCGAGGTGACGGCCGCGCCGACCTGTCTGACGGAACGCTCGACTGCGGCCGCCGTCGCCACCGTCGCCAGCGTCGTCCTCGACGCCGATCCCTCGACCGGTGACGGTCCGGGCCTGCTCGATTCCGTCGGCGACTTCGTCTCCCGATGAGCCGTGTGGTTCGGTACCACCACTTGAACAATAGTTATAATGTTTCGATCGGTTGTCAGGAGTGCAATGACCCTCCGTATTATTGACTGAGCGCGAGCCCAGTCGTGAGGAATGTCCTCCGGCGGGGGCTCTCCGACCGTACGGTCGTTCGACCGCTTCCCGAGGCTGTCTGCGACGGCGGTTCGTCTCGCCTCTACCCGGCGATACACCGACCGCCCCTCGCACCCCGCCACCGATGTTCGATCACCCGTCTCAGCGACAGTCGTATCGTTCCCGCCCACACCGGTCCAGCGCGGCCGTCAGCCTGCTGTTGGCTGCGAGCGTCCCGGCCGTGATCTGGGCGGTCAGCAACCCGCTGCCGACGGCGCTGGTCATCGCCGCCGTGACCGTCGTCGTCCGTGGCGTCCGCGCGCTCCGCGCACGCGCCGCGGCCCGGTCGACGGCGTCCTCACCGCCCGTTGCGACCGGCCGGACCGACGGCCCGTAGCGTCCCGAGTTTCCACACCACGCCCAGCTCACCCACCGGCGACGAACTCGCGTCGGGCGTCGGTCAACACCTCGCGGGCGTGGCCGTCCGGGTCCACCTGCTCGTACCGCTCGATCACCTCGCCGTCCGCGAGGAGGAAGGTCACTCGTTCGGCCGCGCCGTCCGCCACGTCCACGCCGAACGCCGACGCGACCGATCCGTCCGGGTCGGCGAGCAGGTCGAACTGGAGCCCTTCTGCCGCCGCGAAGTCGGCGTGGGTCGCCACGTCGTCCGTCGAGACGCCGTAGACGGAGACGCCGAGTTCGTGGAACTCGGCGAGCGCCGCCTGAAACTCGCTAGCTTCGGTGGTACAGCCGCCGGTGAAGTCTCTGGGGTAGAAGTAGACGACCGTCGGGTCCGAAAACGCGAGCGTGACCGTCTCGCCATCCTGGTTGCGTGTCGATACGTCCGGTGCCGGGTCGCCGGGTGCGAGCATGGTCGCGGTTCGCGCGCGACGGTGATAATGGGGTGGGGAACAGTCGTCTACGGCCCGCGGTCGCCGCGATAGACGACCGACGGTCCGGCCTCACTCCACCGACTGCCCGCGCCACCACCCGTAGGCGTACCTCCCGCCGGCGACGAGCAACAGGAGGACGCCCACACCGGTCACGAGGAGTCCACGGACGAACCACGTGAATCCCGGGCCGAAGTCGTCGACGTGTCCGTAGACGGTCAGGCTGTACAGCCGTTCGTCTTTCTCGACGAGCGCGGGCAGACGGTCGACGAACGGATCGTTCACCCGTGGACGGTATCCATCACCGTCGGCCGACGAATTGTCGAGGATGCGGTCGACCGTCCGCTGGGCGCCCGGTGACAGGCGGTCGTACCGATAGACGTGTTCGTCGAGGATGGCGGCCGCCACCCGGTCGCGGGAGACGTTCTCGGCTCGAACGACGGATCCGTTCTCGACGACTCGGAGTCGGTAGTACCGCTCGTGATCGCCATACGCGTCGTAGACGAACGTCTCGTTGCGAGCGATTGCCCGGAGGTCGGCTTTCGTCCCGGCGTCGGTCGCCCGCGACTGCCCCGTCTCCATCGCCGCCGTCAACGCCGCTCGGGTCGCGTTCGGCGTCCGATACTCGCCCGCGGAGTATCGCTCCGACACCTGGTGAACCGAGAGCGCGACCGTCGTCCGATACTGCTCGACGATAGCGTCACGGTCCGACTCGTTCGTCGGGTCGAGCGGTTCGGCGACGTAGATCTGGGACGTCTTCGGTGGCGGTGCCGTCGCCTGCCCAGCCCAGCTCAGATACAGCGGTGCTGGCAGACAGACCAGCCCGACGGCGACGAGGAGGGTCAGCTTGCGGGAATCCATCGCCCGGCGCGTTTCCCCGACCGACGCATAGGTCTTCTGCCCCGATCACTGGTGCTGCGGCCATACCGGCTCTCAGCCCCGGAGCGCCACGATCAGCATGATCGCTCCGAGGAGCGCCGGGAGCGTCGCCGGTCGCACCACGGCGTCGAGTGCGCGCTCCTCCCGGTCGGCGGCCGCCGCCGCGACGAACGCGAATGGGTACGCGAACACCAGCGCCGGCTGGATACCGAGTGGAACCAGCAGGACGACCCCGCCGAGCAGCGCGAACGGGAGGTATCGTCCCCGTAGCCGACCCATCGACGGCAGGAGGTGTTCGCGGTCACGTTCGGTCCCGAGTTCGGCCGCCAGCAGGAGATACAGCGTCTCGGGACGCCATCTCGTCGGTCGGATCGGACCACGCGGTCATCGTCCGTGAAGCTGAGTGACTGGGACAGGGGTCTTGTCGTCGTTCTCACGACGCCCAATTGTTTTGGTAGTATTGCACAGTATTGAAAACCCTTTTCGAGCCGACCGCGGTATCCGTGGACATGACACCGATCGACGACGAGACCGGGCCGGGGTCGGATCGCGAGGAGGCGGCTGCCGGTCCCGCCGATCCGTACGTCGGGAGGGGGCTCCTCGACGTCGAGATGGGGCCGAGTTCGGCGCTCGCACACCTCTACCGCGGTGAAATCCACCGCATGAAGCTCTGGCGCGAACGGCTCGACCGCACCACCAACTGGGCGGTTCTGCTGATGGCCGCCATTCTGACGTGGGCGTTCTCGAACGAGACGAACCCGCACTACGTCATCCTCATCGGCAACGCCGCCGTCGTGCTCTTTCTCACTATCGAGGCCCGTCGGTACCGGGCGTACGATATCTGGCGGAGTCGCGTCCGCTCGCTCCAGCAGAACGTCTGGGCGCCCGGACTCGACCCGACGCGCCCACTTGCCGACGACGAGTGGCGCCGGAATCTCGCGGCGGACTACGCGCAGCCGACACTCAAGATCACGATGGAGGAGGCAATCGCGCACCGGCTCCGCCGGGTGTACCTCCCACTCTTTACCATCCTGAACGGGGCGTGGTTGCTTCGCGTGACGGCGTTCACCGACGCCACCTGGCCCGCGAGCGCGCGCGTCGGTGTCCTTCCGGGTGCCGTCGTCACGGGACTCGTCGTCGTCCTCATGCTCGGGGCGGCCCTCGTGAGTCTGCGTCCGCGGACGTGGCACGCGAGCGACGAACTTCGGGAGAAGGATCTCCGGCGGGATCGATCGGACCCGCCCTGATCGACCGCCTCACCCCTCGTCGAGCACCACCGCAACCGGCCACCGGGGGGTGTGTTCGGGCATCTCGTCCGCGTAGCCCAGTCGGAAGAGATGCTGTGGCTTCGCCCCGCCGGGGTCGAGTTCGTCCGCGAGCTGTCCCCGGAGGTCGGGGCGCTCCAGAATCTGGCTCATGGGGTGGACGGCGACCCCCTCGGCACTGGCGCGTAGGGCGACACGTTCGAACACACGTCCCGTCTCGACACGAGCGACCGGATCGTCCGTCTCGGTCGTCAGCACGCCGATCAGAGGGGCGCTTTCGACGAGCGTCGAGTTCTTCGCCGCCTCCCGATCACCGAGATCGAGGTGACTGACCACGGCCTGTCCGACGCGGGCCGCGAGCCACGAGTGTCCGAGCACGCCCAGACCGATCCAGCGGCCCAGTTCCTTCCGATACGCCGGATCTTCCATCTGCAGGCGATCTGCTTTCGCCTGCAACTCGCCGACGGCGCGTTTCGTCTCACCGGCGACGAGAGACAGGGCAACAGCGTCCGCGTCAGCGGCCGCCACGATCCGTTCCCGCGCCGTCACGTCCAGTGACTCCCCATCGAACGGGTCGTGACTCGTCCGCCGGGCGGTGAGTTCGTCGAACAGGGGTGACGCGTCGTCGCCGTCTCCATTCCCTCCGAGCGTCACCGTCGCCACCCGCTCCCCGCCTTTCTCGGGATACGTCACCATCGGATCGAGACCGAACCGCTCCGCAGCGACGACGAGGTTCTCCACGGCACAACCGAGACTCACGAACAGTTCGCGCTCGTCCGGATCGGCCACCGCCAGCCACCGCGACTCGTCGGCGGCGACGTGGATCGCGTTCCCGTCGATCCGGAACCGCCACGGCTGCGAGTTGTGGCTGGACGGCGCCAGTATCGCGTATCGCAGAAGAAACCGAGCCTGCTCGTCTATCCCTGCGTTCCCGGGAAAGTCGTCGGCGTCTACGTCCCAGACGGACCGCGTGAGTTCCGCAGCGGACATGTGTGTTCATCAGTACGATTCGACATAACTCCAGAGGGTGGCCGTCGGTGACGAAGAACGCCGCTATCGCAGGTCCCCGACCGAACTCATCGTCTCCGCCAGCGCGTCGCGTTTGGCGACCGTCGCGTTCGATTCGGGTTCGAGTACGCCTGCGACGGCGTCGGCCAGTTCGGGCACGGGGTCGTGCGTCTCGACGTACGTCGCCAGCGCGAAGTCCGCCTCGTCGGCGCCGACGAGTTCGACGGCCTCGGTGCGCGGGAGGTCACCGTTCAGCCAGTCGCGAACGATGTCGCGGGCGGTCGGCGCTAGCGGCGACAGGCCCGTGATGCCACACCGGTGGAGGAGTTTGGCGGCCGTCATCGGCGGGATGCCTGCCTCGCGGGCACAGTCGCCGACGCTCGTCCCCGCAGCGTACGTTTCGAGGACCGACGCCGCAGCCTCGGGCGTACACGGCAGCGCGTCAGCGTGCGTTTCGAGACGACCGACCAGATCCCCCCCTGTCGCGTCCACGGTCGGCACCCCTCGATCACGCTGGCGGTCGTGTACCTCGATCCCCGCGGCGATATCCGACAGTCCCATCGACCCACATTCCCGATCCGATCCATGTAAAAGCTAGCCCTGATCGGGAGACAGCGGCGAGAACGTACCGGTTACCGGTACGTTCGGCGCGGCGTTCGGCGGCGATTCACCCCGATCTCGCCCTCGTTTAAATACCCTATCGGGACCAAGTTTCGACTGTGATGAGTCAGGCACGTGCGGTCGAGTGTCCGGAGTGCAGTGGTCGACTGAACACCGAGGGAACCGAAACCGTCTGCGGGCAGTGTGGTCTCGTCGTCGACGAGTACCGGATCGATCACGGTCCGGAGTGGCGGTCGTTCGCGGACGACGACACGAACCCGGAGCGAACGGGGGCGCCGCTGACCCACTCGCGGCACGACCGTGGTCTCTCGACCGACATCGGTCGGTCGACGCGCGTGAAAGGCCGGAAACGGCGGCGGCTGTCGCGCATGCGCACCCAGCACAACCGGGCTCAGATTTCGACGAAGCGCGAGCGCAATCAGGTGTACGCCTTCACCGAGATTCGGCGGCTGGTCGGCTCGCTCTCGCTCCCGACGCACGTCCGCGAGGCGGCGTGTTCATTGTTCCGCACAGCGCAGGAGGCCGACCTGCTCCGCGGGCGGTCGCTGGAGGGGTTCGCCGCCGCGACGGTGTACGCCACCTGCCGGACGTGTTCGGTCTCCCGGACCGTCGAGGAAATCGTCGACGCCGCGAAGGCCACCGAAGACGAACACCGGGCGGCCTACCGCGCGCTGAATCGGGAACTCGACCTCCCGACCGGGCCGATCCACCCCGCCGAGTACATTCCGCGCTACGCGAGCGAACTCGACGTGAGCGATACCGTCCGCCAGCGGGCCGAGACGTACGCCCGCCGTCTCCGCGAATCGGGCGAGACCGCGGGTCGGAATCCGAGCGGCGTTGCCGCTGCTTGCCTCTACACTGCCGCCCGCGAAGCCGGTGCTTCGCTCACCCAGCAGGCCGCCGCGGACGTGGCCGGCGTCACGCCCGTCACCGTCCGCAACACCTACCAGCTGTTACAGGACTGATCGGTAGTTCCCTCACGAGTGATACTCGCTCTTCTGGCGTCGAGTCGCTATGGACGCGGTCGATGTGCCTTCCGAACGCCGTCTGCGAGCGAGCGAACCGCATCCGCCGCGACCGATTCCGGTGCCGCCGTCACCACCGGCCGCTCCTCGTCGACGGATCGACCCACCCGCGGATCGGCTGGCACCGTCGAGATTGGTGCGCCGAGTACCCGCCGAAACACGTCGACTGGCGGGTCGTCGGCATCCGTCGTTCGATTGAGCGCGACGCCGACCAGTCCGGCGTCGAGTTCGCGCGCCAGTTCGCGCGTCCGCACCGCATCCGCCAGCGCGAACTGCCGTGGCGACGCCACCAGTACGCTGGCGTCCGCGACGGCGAGCGGGACGCCCACGTCCGCTCGCATGCCCGCCGGACAGTCCACCACCACGTCGCCCCGCTCGTCCGCCACTGTCCGGAGCGTGTCGGCCAGTTTCCCCACGTCCGCTCCGCGCGCCCCCGCCAGCGACCGCCCGCACGGCAGGATCGACACCGGGCTGCCGCGGATGGCCTCGGTCGCCTCCGCCTGCTCCGCGAGTACGTCGTGCAGATCCGGCCCGCGGCCACGGGGCAGATCCGCCATCCCGAGGTCGGCGTCGACGACGACGGCGTCGAGCGCCGCCCCGAGGTTGTAGGCGACCGTCGTCTTCCCGACGCCACCTTTGCCGCCCGCGACGGCGACGATCATACCAACCTCCGAAGGGCGTCGACCGGCACGTCGACTGCCGCCGCCCGATCGGCGAGCGCCGCCGATCGCTCCGCGACCGCTTCGAGCGCGGCCGCGTCGTCGGCGAGTCGCGTCTCCAGTTCGGACACCGCTCCTCCGTCAGCTTCGAGTGCCGCTGCCGCCGTGTCGACCGATGCGTCCGTCAGTCGCTCCCCGCGTTCGATCCGCTCCGCGGCCGCTGTCAGCCACGAGTCGACTGCCGGTGGGACGGCGTCGGCGCCCCCGTTGCCGTCGCCATCGATCCCTTCCGACGACTCCCTCCGAGGGTCCCCATCGTCCTCGTCGACTTCCCTGCCGCCCGGAATAGCGTCGATCGGCGGTCGTGGATCGCCGAGTTCCCGGACGGCGGCGGCCGGCGTGTCGGCCGAATCGCCGCCATCGGCTCTCCCCTCGTCGGCAACCGAGACGGGCGGCCGAGTCGCCGGGGCTGGACAGGCGTAGCCGAGATTTCGGCGGCCGTCGGCCGGGACGACGCCCGCGAATCCGTCGTCGTTCCAACCGGATTCGGGCACGCCCTGCCGTCGCGGCGGGAGGACGGGACCGTCCAGACGGTTCGTCACGCGGACGCGGCGGTCGACCGGCGACGGGTTCCGCAGGTCGACCGTCACGAGGACCACACCGTCGTGGCCATCGAGCGGCGTCACTGACCAGTCGGATTCCATGGCCGGGAGTGGCCGCGTCACCCGATATAAATCACCGGCGCGTCGAGCGTCGACGCGGCCGCCTCGGCGCCGTCGAGCCGTTCCACTCCGTCGACGACGACCGGCGCGTCGAGGGGTGCGAGCCGAGCCACGGCGAGCGCGGCGGTCACCGGGTCGCCGTCGTACGCTCCTGGCGACGGCCCTACCGTCCCGTCGCCCGGGACTGCCCGGAGCGCCGCACGGAACCGCTCCCACACGGCGCTCGCCAGATCACGCCGCACCTCGCGTTCGAGATTCGCCACCCGGTCTTCGAGTTCGAGGCGACGGTCACGGCGGTCACGCGCCGCTCGCGCCGCTTCCTCCGCCCGGTCGAGCGCCTGTTCAGCCGCGATACGCTCGGTTTCGGCCGCCGAGAGCTGACTCACCGCCTCGTCCAGCTGTGCCTCGACGGCCGTCGTGTCCGCGCCAGTCTCCCGGCGTGCCTGTAGTCGGCCACGCAGTTCGGCGACCCGTTCGCGGAGTCGGTCTTCCGCCGCGCCGGTCTCGGCGACGCGTCGCCGCGCTGCCGCCACGTCGACGGACGGCGGCGACAGATCGGCCAGTTCCGTCCGCGTCGCTTCGAGCTGTGACTCGGCAGGTGACGTGTGCCCCAGCGCCCGCGCCGCGGTGGCGAGCGCCGCCCGCCGGTCGAACGTCATCGGCGGCAGGCGTGCGACGTGGTCGTGTGGATCGCTCGGTGGCGGGCAGTCGATCCGGATTCGACCATTCTCGCCGTCGATTGCACGCACGACGGCCGCCGCGGACACGTCTGTCTCTGTCAGATCGATCGCTCGCCCTTCGCGTATCCGACCGTCGATTCGTACGCGCATCGTTACTCACAGATCGGCATCGCGCATCGTTTCGGGATCGGGATGGTCGGTCCCTGCGGCGAATTTGGCGTACGGCGTACTCGCCGTCTCGCGGTCCTCGTACGCTGCGGCCGCCTCCCGCACCGACTCGGGGACCGTGTCGAACTCGTTGAACGGACGTGTGCGCTCGATCTGTACATCGTCACCGTGTTTCGCGCGGAGCCGGAGCGCGAGAAACGCACCCAGTTCCGTCTCCGCGAAAAGCGCTGCGCGACCCAGTCGCCGGACGACCGCCGACTCGTGGGTCCGACAGACGTTGCGGAGCGTCGTTCGAGCGCCCTGCGAGTACGTGACGACGAGTAGCAACGCGTTGCCATGTCGACAGGGATAACCTAACAGTATCGGTACCGGCAGTCTCCTACTCCAGTCGGTCGACCTCGAACGTCTCGGGCGCGTCCACGGCGTGGTCGGCAATCCGCTCTCGGGCCTCGGCGCGCGACGACGCAACCACCACGACGCCTTCGACCGCCTCGTCGCCCTTCCCGACGTACGCCGCCAGCGCCGTCTCGTCGTCGAACTCCGTGGCGTACGTCCGGAGCGTCGCCAACACGCGTTCCTCGGTCGCCGCGAGGTCGGTCTCTCCCTCCTCGAACGCCCGGAGCGCGTCTTCGACGTTGCGGATCGCGGAGATGCGGTCCATCAGACCACCTTGTACTGGTCCTGTTTCGGGCTGTACAGGTCGCCCTTCCGGCGCAACTGCTCGATCTGATCCATCACCTTGTCCTCGTCGATACCTTCCGCCTCGGCGCGTTCGACGATGGCGTCGATGGGCGCGCCCGCCTCGCCCTCGTACTCGGCGTCGACCGTCTCGATCACGTCCTTGATGCTCTTGATGCGGTCGCGCTGGCTCTTCGAGGTGCCCGTCTCGATCACGTCGGCGTCGAACTCGCCCGTCTCGGGGTCGACGCCGATGTCCTGCAGGCAGGAGCGGACGATTTCGATGACGCGTTCGGCGTCGTCGCGCTCCACGGTGTCCGAGAGCCGAACCCGCGCGCTCGCCTCCGCGAGTCGCACCAGCGCCTCCAGTTTCCGGGCCGTGACGGGCACCGGCGCGTCCTCGTCCGCCCCCTTCGCGCGAAGATCGACGTAGAAGTCGCGGATGGCCGCCTTCGCCTCGTCGGTCATCGTCGGGAAACAGGTGCGCTTGGCGTACGCGATGTACTTCCGCAGGAGCTCCGGGTCGATTTCGGGGTCGACTGTGTCGGTGACCGACTCCACCTCCTCTTGGCTGTGATTCGAGTTCGCCACCTGCTCTCGCTGGGTGTTCAACTCGCCCGCGTAGTTGGTGCGCAGGATGTGCTCCGCGAGGGCGGCGTCCTCGTCCGGATCGGGCTGGTCCGTGACGGTGAAGATCAGGTCGAACCGCGAGATGAGTGCGGGTTCGAGGTCGATCTGTTCGCCGATGGGTTCGTACTGGTCGAACCGGCCGTACTTCGGGTTGGCGGCGCCGAGGAGGGAACAGCGGGATTTGAGGGTGGCGTTTATTCCGGCCTTGGAAATCGAAATCTGCTGCTGTTCGAGCGCTTGGTGCATGGCCGATCGATCCTCCGCGCGCATCTTGTCTAGTTCGTCCACAGCCGCGATCCCCTGATCAGCCAGCACGAGCGCCCCGGCTTCGAGACTCCACTGTTGTCCCTCACCGAAGTCGTCGCGTACGGCGGCGGCCGTGTTGTGCGTAACGATGCCATTGCCGACGAAGTTGTTCGTCTCGGGGACAGTGAGGTCAAACAGCTCCTTCTCCTCCGTATCGACAGCGGCGACGACTTCGTCCCACACGAGATTCGCGTCGACGGCCTCCCGGACAGCCGATTCGACGGGTCCGAGGTCACGCTCCGTGAGCATCGCCCGTGCCCGTTTTCGGCTCGGATTGTCGCCACGATGGATATTCTGGTAGTAGGCGCCGGCCGATCTGGTCACAGCCGCAAGTGTTCTCCCGACCGGAAGCCGCTCGCCTCGTCGGGTTGCGTCGCCAACGATGCCGTCGAGTGCCTCGGTCTTCGCCGCCGATTCGAATCCGATCCGTTCGGCGAAGGCATCGACGTTTTGCCCGTACATCGCCAGATGCGTCTGTACGGCCTTCGATTCGATTTCGTAGCCACTTTCCAGTTCGTACGTCCCACGTCTGTCACGCTCGCGCCGACGCGCTCGAACGCCGTACGTCTCCAGCATCAACTGGACTTGGCGAGCGAACTCGTCGCTGATCGTCGAGAACTGAATACTCGATCCGCCGTCGTCGCGGGCGGAGACCGATCCATCCGCGTCGAACAGGCCACGGAGGAACGCATCGGCGTGTTCTGCGGTCGTCAACCGCGGATCGAGACTGAGGCCGTCTTTCGGGGTTTCCATCCCGAGATTCCGGAAGAAGCGAGCGATCGTCGCACTGTGAATACGAATACAGGGGACACGTTCGTCCTGTTTCTCGATCTCGACCGACTTGTCGAAGGTTTCCTCGACGATCCGTGCGGCTTTTCGAAGTAGCTCCTCGTCGCTGTTGGAGAGGCGAACGTGCCCACGATTTTCGCCACGGCGAGACAGCATGATGTCGCCGTCGCCGAACACGAGACCAATGAGATACATGAGATCCTCGTCGAACGAGTCCGGAATGGTGATGCTGTTGCCGTGACCGAGCATCGACCGCGCTACGTTGATGTCCGAACGGTCGGCGTCGATAGCTTCGAGTATTCGATCGAGTCGTGAGAGCGGCAGGTGTCGGTTCGACAGCGAATCGTAGATGAAATCTTCGGTGAGTTCCAGTTCTGCGGCCGCGTCCCGAAGGGTACCGAACTGCTCACGCAGGCGCCGCCGAAGGAAGGTGATCGATTCCTCGTCCGGTTTCAGTTTCTCCCCCGAGAACTCGAAAAACGCTCGCGGTGACAGCGTCGAGCGTTCAGGATCTTCGTATTTCGGCACGGCCACGAAATCGCCGGCCTCGATTTCCGATATTTCGCGCCACTCGATGCCATCGTCGCCACAGATGAGGACTGGCGTATTCGTCGACGTTTCCAGTTCTTTTCCGTGAGCTGTCTCGATTCGGCGGCACTGTTTTTCGGGCATTCGCCAGACGTAGGAACTGGTCCGTTGGGTCATCTCACCGCTCGTCCGGTCGAACGTGTAGAGATCGTACTCGGCTGGTTCGGATGTCTCCGTAGTAACTGGCTCGGGATGGTGCGGCTTGACCAGCTCACGAATCGGTTCGAACCCGTCTGCCGTGTGGATCAGCGTATCGCCGGTCACACAGAGCCCGGCCGATGACGATCCCTTCCCGGAGGTGTAGACGGATCGGGGCGCAATATTGCGGATGTAGGACAGGAGCTGTGAGTTGTGCGAGACGATGCCGTTGCCGAGGTACGTGTGTGTTTCGGCGACTTCGAGGTCGTACACCCAGTCGTAGTTGGGGGTGACGGTTTCTATCGATTCGATGCGATCCCAGTGGACGCCGCCGTGACCACCCGTTCCGTCGACGGTCGTCGAACCACCGTCCGGGACAGCGGAAGTCGGCGTTGTCGATTCCTTCTCCGCGCCGTCAACTACGCCGCTTCCACTTGCTGCGATACGATCACCGACTTCGAGTTCGTCGGCTCTGATCGCATCCATGTGTCCTCCATCCGGAACGAACAGAGGGTGTGACGGCGTTACCTCCACCTCGCGGCCGGATTTGGTGCGAATGCGGTACATCCGCTCGGGCGCTTCCCGTTTCCACACCTTCGTCGCCTCTCCGACGGTGATGTTCCCGTCGGCAGTCACCGTCTGGACGGAGAAATTGACCGACTCGTATACTCCGTCGTCGACCGATACAGGATTTTCCAGCCGCGATTCGACGAGTTCTCCGAGCATTCGAACCGTCCCGTCTCCGAGAACGACCTTAGTATTATATTTCTGGCATTTTCCCGTACCAGGATCACCGATGAGGAGCATATGCAGGTCCCCCCGAATCCGCGACCCGTCGGGCAGGTGTTTGGTCACGCCCGAGAACAGCTGGAGGATCATCGCGAGTTTCTCCTGATCGTAGCCGTAGATGGAGGGTGCGACGGAGGCGACCATCTCGTCGTAGATGTTCTTGTGGTTGGAGAGTTCGATGATGTCGCGTTTGTCCGCCTCGCTGATCTCCATGTCCTCGAACTGTTCGTCCTCGATTTCGACGCTGACGCCATCCATATAGAGGTCGAACAGCTGGGATTTCTCGTTGCCGTCCGTCACCTGATCGATGTGGAGGACGCCCGTGACGGTGACGTGGTCGCCCGCAGTCACCTCGCCGGTGATGTCGTCCTCGATGTCGATGTCGATGCTCTGGGGCGTCTCGCCGCCGCGGAGCCCCTCCGGCGACTCCTGCACCCGGAGTTTCTGCGAGTCGACGAACTCGCTCTGGTCGTAGTTGACCCGGAAGGGTCCCTGTCGCTCACACCCCTGACACTCGTGGGGTTCCTGAAACCCGCCGTCGGACTGGGGGATGTAGGTCATCGTGCCGCAGCGCTGGCACTCGAAGGCGGCTTCGACGATCTTCGGGCGTACGTCGGTGGCCTTGCGGACGATGCCCGAGACGGCGATCATGCGCCCGACGTGGTTGTCGTGGACACGAATGGACCGGATGTCGATGCTGTCGGGCAGGTTCCGCAGGCGGACGTGGGCCTGTCCGAGCGACACGTCCGCGGGGAGGTCGTACACCCGCAGGGCTTCCTCCGCGAAGTCCTGCAACTGATCGGGCTGTGCGATGAAGTCTTCGGCGAGGTCGGGGTCGAACTGATAGAGGTCGTCGTAGTCGACGTGGAGAGAACGCTGTTCGTTGGGATACCGCTGGGCGAGTTGGCTGATTGCGTCGCGGTAGTAGTTCCGGTAGAACCGGACGAAGCGGTCGACCAGTTCCTGATTCGGCGACGACTGCGCCATTGCAATTCCCTTGCGCGGGATGACCTAAGAGTCTTCGTTTGGGCCGCCGCTCACCGCACGACGGCCCAGAATCGGAGCGTCCGCGGCACCTTCGCCATCAACGCTGGCCGGTTGCTGTCGAGGGGGTCGTCGTCGTAGTCGTCGGGATCGGGACTCCCGGGTTCGAGCACCCGGCGCACGTCGAAGCCGGCGTCGACCGCCGCGTTGTGGAGGTCGCTCACCGTCCGGTCGAAGACGGTCAGATCCGCGTCGTACTCCTCGTCGATGGTGATCGCCCGCCGCCCGGCGTCGTGGTAACTCCGTTCGAGGGATTCCGTCGCTGGATCGAAGCACTCGTAGAACGGGTGGGGCACGTCGAACACGAGCACTCCGTCCGCCCGGAGGACGCGTCTGGCTTCGGTCAGATACGCGTCGAAGTTCTCGATCATCTGCACGACCCAGCCCGAAAAGGCCACGTCGAAGGTGTCGTCGGCCAGCGGCAGTCGGGTGACGTCGCCCTCGACGAACTGCACCTCGACGCCGTACAGATCCCGGAGCCACCTGGCGTGTTCGAGTTGCGCCGCCGAGAAATCCACGCCGACGACCGTCTCGGCGCCTTCCACCGCGGTGCCGACGCTCGCCTGCCCGCCGCCACACCCCAGTTCGACGACGTCGATCCCCGACACCGACGGGAGGAGGTCGGGCTGACTCCCGCCCGGCGCGTCCGACGCGAACGGACACGGAGCCGGCGGGAGGCCGCCCTCGTCGGTGTCGGCGTTCCAGAGCGCTTGGAAGGCGTCGCTCCATTCGTTCCAGAGTCGCTGGTTCGTCGTTCGGGTGTCGCGCATGGGGACCGTCGATCCGGAACCCCGAACGGGACGATATTCAGCGTTGGGTCGGGACGGACTGCTAGAACGACACGTCCGTCTCGATGTCCTCCGTCGCCTCCCGCAGTCCGTCCTCGCGAGAGTCGCTGGCGAGGCGGTCGGACAGATCCTTGTCGGTCAGGAGTTCGACGAAGGCGTCCCGGAAACGGTGGTTGGCGCGGACGGCGCGCTCCCGACTCGCCTCGACGGCGGGCGTCTCGTCGTCGTCTTCGCGGGCGAGGTGACAGTCGAGACGTGCCTGCAGGACGGTATCGGCCGACAGATTGAGCGCGTCCGCGAGCGCCGCGTCGTCCGCGCCGTCGTAGAACCCCCGAATCAGGCTGACGTACGCGTCAGGGTCGAGGTCGGTGTCGAACTCGTAGCGCTCGCGCATGGTCGCCACGAGTTCGCGCAGGCGTGCGTCGACCGCGTCGGGGTCGGCGTCGCCGTCGACGAGTGACCCGCGGCGCTCGGCCTGTCGCTCCGTCACCGTCTCCTCACCACCCGTCGCGTCGAGGAAGATGTCCCGTAGCTCCGCGGTCTTGTCGTCCATACTACGTGTACGATGCCGTTCGCGGGCAAAAATCCATCGGCGCGCCCTGCGTCAACCCACACCTACTAAGTGGTTTACGAGAGAGTGGTTGGTATGTCGACATCGACCGACTCCGTCGAACTGGTGGGCGACGAGGCGACGAGCAACGTCGCCCGGGCGGTGCTGTTCGCGGCGGCGACCAGCGCTACGGCGCCAGTCGATATGGTCCATCCCCTCGCGCCGAACGTGCCAATCACGCTCCAGACGCTCTGGGTGTACCTCGCGGGTATCGTCCTCGGTCCCCTGTGGGCGGGCGTCGCGTTCACCCTCTACCTCCTCGCCGGCCTGATCGGCCTGCCCGTCTTCGCCGGCGGCAACGCCGGTCTCGGCGTCATCCTCGGTCCCACCGGCGGCTTCCTCATCGGCTTCCCCCTCGCCGCGATGTCTATCGGTGCCGTCGCCCACGGCACGGACGGGCTGACGCCGCCGTCCGAGATTCCGGTCCCCCGGCTCGTCGGCGCGCTACTCGCGGGCACCGCCGTCGTCTACGCCGCCGGCGCCGTCGGCTACTCGCTCGTGCAGGCCATCGGCCTCGTCGCCGCCGTCTCGGCCGTGGTCGTCCCCTTCCTCCCGGTTGCGGGGCTGAAAGTCGCCGCGACGGTCGCCATCGTCCGCAGCGACGCGCTCGTCGCTCGATGATATCCGTCGAGGACTACACGTACCGCTACGGCGAGGAGACACTCGCCGTCGACGGCGTCTCCCTCACCGTCGCGGCCGGCGAGTTCCTCGTCCTCGCCGGCCCCAACGGTTCGGGGAAGACGACGCTCGTCCGCGGATTCAACGGCCTGTTGACGCCCGACGCCGGCGAAATCCGCGTGAACGGCACGCCCGTCACCGACGACCTCGTCGCCGCCCGCGCCAGCGTCGGCATGGTGTTTCAGGACCCTCGTGACGGCTTCGTCGCCGCGACGGTCGGCGGCGACGTGGCCTTCGGCCCCGAGAATCTGGGGCTGGAGCGGCAGGAGATCGACCGCCGCGTCGACGACGCCCTCGACGCCGTGCGCATGGCTGGTCGGCACGAGGACCGCATCGACGAACTCTCCGGCGGCGAGCGCGAACGCGTCGCCATCGCGGGCGCGCTGGCGATGGACCCCGATCACCTCGTCCTCGACGAACCGTTCACCGGACTCGACCTGCGCGCGCGGGAGTCGGTGCTCGACCGCCTCCGCGCACTCAACGACGACGGCGTCAGCGTCGTCGTCGTCACCCACGACCTGCGCGACCTCTCGACGCTCGCGGACCGGACGGTCGTCCTCTCGGACGGACAGGTGGCGCTCGATTCGGACGACCCGTCGCCGAAGGAGCTAGAGACGCTCGGCGTCCGCCCGCCATGATCACCTACGTCGCGGGCGACACCCCGATCCACCGCCTCGACCCGCGGACCAAGCTGTTCGTGCAGGCCGCCGTCGCCGTCGCCGCCTTCGCCCACACGTCGCCTCGCGGCCTGCTTCTCCTCTCCGCGTTCGTCCTCGGCGTCTGCTGGCTGGCCGCGACGCCCCTTCTCGCCAGTCTGCGTTCCTACCGCGCCTTCCTGCCCTTCCTCGTCGCCGGGCCGCTCGTGGAGGGCGCGACGCTCGGGACTCCGTGGTTCGTCCCCGCCGACGCCGTCACGCCCGCGCTGGCGAGCTATCGGGTCGTCCTCCTCCTGCTCGTCTCGACGGCGTACATCCGCACCACGCGCGTCCGGGAGTCGCGGGCGGCGATCCAGTGGCTCCTCCCCGGCCGCGCGGGCGTCGTTCTCGGTGCCGGCGTCGGCTTCGTCCTCCGATTTCTCCCCCTGCTCCGCGACGACCTCTCGACGATTCGGCAGGCGATGGACGCCCGCCTCGGCTCGGAGCGCTCGCTCCGCGAGCGAATCCGGCTGATCGGTGTGACGGGTCTCCGACGCGTGTTCCACCGCGCCGACCGCTTCGCGCTCGCCCTGCAGGCCCGGTGTTTCGCGTGGAACCCGACGCTGCCGCCGTTGAACGCGACGTGGCGGGACGGGCCGGCGATGCTGGCGGGGGTTGGGCTGGTGGTGTGGGCCGTTCTCTGACCGTTAGCGCGGGTACTCGATGACATCGATGCGTTCCCCCACCGCCGGTTCGAGAAGCGTTCCGTCGTTCGTGGCGAACGTCGCGCCGTGTTCGTCGGCACTGGCGACGAGGAGCGCGTCGACGGATTCGAGTTCGATGCCCGAGGACTCGAGGTCTTTCTGCAAGCGAGCCGCTCGGAGAACGGTGTCGTCACCGATGTCCAGCACCTCGAACTCGCGGGTCGCCGCGTACACGTCCTCTATCGTCCCGCGTGGTCGCCCGTAGATTGCACCCATATAGGCCTCGAAGAGCACGAGGCTCGGAACCGCCCACGGCTCCGTCTCGTATCCCTCCAGAAACACCTTCGCGGCGGCGATGCCGTCGAGGTAGTCACCGAGGAGATTAGTGTCGAAACACAGCATCAGGACTCGTCGACGCGCCGATCCATCTCCTCGCGCAACCGGTCGTGGGCGTCGGCCATTCCCTCGCTGATACCCACGTCAGCGAGTGCGCCGAACCCGCTCCAGCGGTCGCCGGTCGTGAGGCGGGTGACGACGTCGTCGAAAGAGTCACCCTCCTCTTTCAGTTCCTCCAGCCGACGCCAGTTCTCCTCGGAGATGCGGATGGTCTTGTCGGCCATGTATACACGATGTATACTCCGATGTCGTATCAATCTTCGGTGGACGGGTGTGACAACCTTTAACCCGCCCCTGCGCCGCCCACTACGTATGCCCGTCCTCCAAACCGTCACGCGGGAGACGTTCTGGACCATCGGCCCTGTGGGCGAGGCCGCCTTCTACTACCTCGCGGCCGTCGCCATCCTCGTCTTCCTGTACGGCGTCTACGCCCGGATTTCGGAGTACGCCGCGGCGCCGGCGGACCCCTTCGACCGTCTCGACGACCTGCCCGGCCGCGTCGCCCGCGCGACTCGACTCCTCCTCTCCAACGAGGCGCAGTTCGACCGCGACACCTACGCCGGCGTGATGCACACGTTCCTCGTCTGGGGCTTTCTCACACTGCTCATCGGGACGACCATCCTCGCCATCGACATGGACATCTGGACGAAACTGTTGGGTCAGCCCTCCTTTTTCGTCGGCCGATTCTACCTCTCGTACTCGCTGGTGATGGACGCACTCGGCCTCCTCTTCGTCGTCGGCGTCGGGATGGCGCTCTGGCGGCGCTACGGCGTCCGTGAGTCCCGTCTCTGGGGCAAACACACCGACCTGGAGGACGACGCCTTCGTCTGGACGCTCTTCGCCCTCGGCGTCGGCGGCTACGTCGTCGAGGCACTCCGCATCCTCGGCACCGGCTTCCCCGACTTCGAGACGGTGAGCTTCGTCGGCTACGCCCTCGCCCTCCTGGGGCAGGAAGCCGGCATCTCGCCCGCGACGGCCGAGACGGTCTACGCCGCCGTCTGGTGGAGTCACTCGTTGCTGGCGCTCGGCTTCGTCGCCCTCCTCCCCTACGCCAAACCCGTCCACATGCTCACCTCGATGGCGAATATCGTCACCCGCGACGAGCAGGCGGGCAAGCGTCTGCCGGGCGTCCCCGCCGACCTGCCGCCGGACGAAATCGGCACCGGCTCGGTCGACGACTTCACGTGGCGCGAACGCCTCGATCAGGACGCCTGTACCACCTGTGGCCGGTGTTCGTCCGTCTGTCCCGCCAACGAGGTGGGCCGCAACCTCGACCCGCGGGACGTGATCCTCGACCTGAAGGCCTACCGCGAGGAGCGGGCGGCCGGCGAGGCCGAGGAGGTGCCCATCGTCGCCGACGGGGGTGAGAGCGTCATCGACGCCGAGTCGATGCACGCCTGTCTCTCCTGTATGGCCTGTATGGACGCCTGCCCCGTCGACATCGAACACGTCAAGCAGTTCACGGGGATGAACCGCCGGCTCACCGAGTCGGGCGAGATGGACCCGCACGTGCAGGACGCGATGATGAACGTCTTCCAGCAGGGCAACGTCTTCGGCGACCCTGCGCGCAAGCGCCCGGAGTGGACCGACGAACTGGAGTTCGAGGTGCCCGACGCCCGCGAGGAGGACGTGGACCTGCTCTGGTACGTCGGCGACTACCCCTCCTACGACGAGCGCAACGAGCGCGTCGCGCAGTCGCTCGCCCGCATCTTCGAGGCGGCGGGCGTCTCCTACGGCATCCTCTACGAGGACGAGCAACACGACGGCAACGACGTGCGCCGCGTCGGCGAGGAGGGCCTCTACGAGATGCTCGTCGAGGACAACGCCGCCGCCTTCGCCGACGCTCAGTTCGACGAAATCGTCTGCACCGACCCGCACAGCTACAACACGTTCACCCACGAGTACCCCGAGATGGCCGAGGAGTTCGACTACCCCGTCTCCCACTACACCGAGGTGGTCGAGCGGCTGGTACGCGAGGGACAACTCCCCCTCTCACCCGCACTCGGCCAGACCGTCACGTACCACGACCCCTGCCACCTCGGGCGCATGAACGACGTGTACGAAGCACCCCGGGATCTCGTGCGCTCGACGGGCGCGACGCTCGCGGAGATGCCGCGCAACCGGGCCGACTCCTTCTGCTGTGGCGGCGGTGGCGGCGGCGTCTGGACCGAAGTCGAGGAGGAGCGAAAGCCGAGTGAGGAGCGCCTCCGCGAAGCGGTGGAAGATACCGACGGCGCGGTGGAGCAGTTCGTCGTCGCCTGCCCGATGTGTACGACGATGTTCGAGGACGGCCGCAAGACGGGCGGGTACGAGGAGGATCTGGAGATCGTCGACCTGACCGAACTGTTGGTGGAGGCGATGGAGGCAGCTGCCATCGACGGCGCGGACGACACTGGTCGGACGGGCGCTGCGGCGGACTGATACGGGTCGTCGTAACTGTTCACCTCCGTGGGTGTCCCGATATTGGTAGATTGTTTATTATCTGGGGAACAGACAGGGTATATCCAGCTGCGGAGCGATAGCCAACAGGGGGAACGGGTGCCTCTGACATACTGCGCCCCCCCGACTCCCCGCTGTTCTGGACCGAGTATAGTCACGCTTCATTTCGGTACTCACGGTGGTAGTGTTCAGATAAGCAGGTGACACTGGGACCACCTCGAAAGCCCCGACTCCAGCGAGTCGCCCCTTTCAGTCCCGCCCGCATCGGCTGGCCGACCGGCCGCCGGGGGCTTTCGAGGGGTCCACATCCAATCCTAATCTGAACAGTATCCGTAGATATCTATTCGATAGTCGCTCTGGTCGAGATGGCGTTGTGATCAGTGAGCAGTGAGTGGCGGTGCCGATGAACATTCGTTGCATCTGGAGACCGTGGAAATAGGTGTGCGTGGGGCCTTCCGCATAACTCGTCGGGGAGACCAGCGGCAACAGCCGCGGATGACGATGTGGTCATACGGATGTCGACAGTCGGTAGAGCGTCTTCCCCATAGTGAAATACAGTTCTTCATTTGCGGGCACCAGAAGGAAGTGACGGCTTTCAGTGTCGGGACTGAAGTACCCTGCTACCGACATCGTCTCGGAATCGAGAATATACACGTCCTTGTCGATGAGAGCATACAACAATCCATCAATGAACTTGAGCCACGTCGTCGGCCCCGGAAGAACTGTCCGCTGGTCAACCTCCCCGTCAGCGGTGTCAAGACGATACATCGCGGGGATTGGCGTACTGTCTCGCACTTCGTTCGCAGCGACGAACATACTGTCACCGGTAATAACTGGCGGAGCCGCTGCTCCAGCCGCTCGAGCGTCCTCCGGGGTGAACGTCCATTCACTCGAACCGTCATCAGGATTCACAGCCCTGATAACAGTGGGCCCTCCGCCATAGAACAGCCGATTGCCCGCTGCAACAACTTGCGTCGTGATTTCAGATTCGCCGAATTTTAGATGAGACGTAATTGACCCGTCGTCAATTCCTAAACTCCAGAGGTAGTTCCCTCCAGTGACATACACGGTATCCCCCTGAACAATTGGAGCTCCCAGGGGAGACCCGAAGTGGGTTGTCCTCTGGCCATCGCTAACCGTACTGAACATCAACTCAGTCTTCCAGTGAAGAGTCCCGCCAATGTCAACAGCGTAAGCGTAGCCTGCGTCGTCACTGCCATATACAGTGCCATTATTAACGGTGATGCCCCTAAGCTGATCGTCTGCGTGGATCACCCATTCAACTGTTCCGTCTGTGTTGACGCTGTTTAAATAGGAGCCAGCACCAGCATAAATGCCACTTTCCGTTGCTTCCAACAACGTCTCCCAGTTATCCAGTTCCACCGACCACTGCTCTTTGCCACTCGCCGCGTCGAGAGCACGCAGCGTGCTGTCAAACAAACCAACGTAAACAGTATCTCTGTGGACGCTGAGAGACGCGATATCTTCTGGGAAGTCCGTAGTTTTCCAGTCGATAGTTTATTCTTGTTCCCCTCAGGAGTAGTGATTTCATCCTTTGTTTGTGGCACAGCCGTTGGCGTTGCCGTCTGTGTCGCGGTCGGACTGGTTGGTGGCACATCAGTCGCTGTCTCGGTCGATGTGGATTCACCATTCGAGCTACAACCCGCTAATCCGGTCACTGCCCCCGCGCCAAGCAGACTAATTGCTTGGCGGCGTGACATTTCATTCATAAAACAGCCTCATTTTTGCTAGCCTAGTAAACGTTCTGAATTCGGGGAGGTTGTCGACGTAGTGGGGGAATTCCTCGGCGTAGCAAGCATAAATCTCCTCGTGGGTTGCCTGTCACCATGTCATGAGTCGGCCTCCTCTTTGAGATTCGTGAAGCCGCTCAGGAGTACGCCTCGTTAAACTCCCGTTCACGCCGCATTAACTCCTCAACACCGTATTCGAGGATTCCACGACCCATCGCAGTCGGCCGATAATACGTGTAAAATCCCTGGCTGTTCGCGGTTCGTCGCTGGCGTTTGTCGACGAGTCCGACATCGACGAGCTCGTCGAGATGGTAGTGGAAATTGTGGGATTCCACATCGACGGCGGATTTGAGGTCAGTAGCACTCAACTCGTCGTTTGCGGTGAGCGTACGTAGGATGCGAAATCGCGTGGGATGACCAATTGCCTGTTGCATCGCCAGATACTCCTCCAGCGTGAGGCCACTGTCATCGGGCAGTAGTGGCGTCGGTTTACGGACCCCCTTTTCCGTTCGTCGATCGGTTTCTACCATCTGGTTGCTCTGTCTTGGACCAGGGGCGCCATCTACTTAGATATTCTCTAGTAGAACATTTTTGAAAACGCCGAGATTTATATACTACTGAGTCGAAACGCCGAGGCGAG